>JAFTDD010000084.1 GCA_017454355.1 Muribaculaceae bacterium | reverse complement strand
TTAGGCTTGTAGGGGCATAATTTATTCTGCCCGTTTGTCGACGAGCGGGCAGAATAAATTCTGCCCCTACAAGCTTAAAACATAACAACTTGACTATTTTCTAATAAAATGAGTTTTAAGAAATTTATAAAAAAAGTATTCCCTTCGTCAGTTCGGGTTAAATTGCGCAAATGGAAGCGCCATTTCGTGAACTGGTTCAAGCGTGGCAAAGCGCAAACCACTATAGATGATTTGCGTGATGTGCTTGTGCATGAGTTCGGCATCAAGCGTGGCGACAAACTGATTGTCTCGTCAAGTTTCGGACAACTCAACGCAACATACAGCCCGCAACAGGTTGTGAACCTGCTGAAGGAACTTGTTGGTCCTGAAGGCTTGATTATGATGCCATATTACCCTCCAATGAATTCGACCGAGTGGGCAGCCAAGGGCCTTGTCTTTGACATGAACAACACTAAGTCCGGTATGGGTGTGCTCACTAATGTGTTCGCCCATTCCGAAGGCGTTGTGATGAGCAAGCATCCCATCAAGGGAGTGTGCGCTTGGGGCTCCGGGGCCGCCGAAATGATTGCGGACCATGATAAGTCGACAACACCGTTTTATTGGGACTCGCCGTATGGTCGACTGTTGAAGGCTCATAGCAAGTCTCTTGGGCTTGGATTGAAAAATATCCCGATTTTCCATACTTTTGAAGATGTGCTTTCAGCGCACCCTTCAGACTATTATCAAGCCGAGAAGTATAAACTTGAAATGATTTTACCCGACGGCTTGCATGAGATTGTAGAAACTTACGTTCACAGTGATGAAGTGTTGAACAAATGTGTCGCGGCCGGTGATTATGTTCGTGACCTGCGATGCCCCACATATAAGCGACTTAATTTTGGCTACGCGTTTCTTTATATCATTGATAATGACGATCTGTTTGAGCGATGCAAGAAAGAGTTCGCCGCCGGTAATTCCCGCATACGTCATTAATGAATAACTAATATTTATGTCAGAAAAACAGTTCATACTGACTCTTGACTATGAATTGTACGGTGACGGCAGCGGCGATGTGTTCCGCAACGTTGTCGAGCCGACACAGAGGTTGCTGACTATTGCCCGTGAGAGAGGCGTGAGATACACGTTCTTCTTTGAGGTGGTGGAGTATTTGTGCCTCAAGAGCGAGTGGGAGCGTGGCAATACCATGGGTTACAGCCGCAACCCGGTGGAGGCGATGGAAACGCAGATGCGACAGGCTGTTGCCGATGGGCACGATGTGCAACTCCACATCCACCCGCAATGGTGTGGCGCGATGTGGCAGGATGGTCATTGGGTCGTTGATAATAGCCAATGGCGTTTGGCCGACTACGCCGGTGATATGGCCGACTTGTTGAGCCGCGGCAAGCAGACTCTCGAGGAGATGTTGCGGCCGGCGAAGCCTGACTATCGCTGTATAGCCTTGCGTGCCGGCGGCTATAATGCCTATCCGAGTGAACACATCGTCAAGGCAATGCGTGAGGTGGGCCTGACGGTAGACTCATCGGTGGTGCCCGGCGCGGTAGAGAACGGGGCACTGTCTCGCTACGATTATTCCTCGTCTCCCATTGAGAGCGGTTGGTGGTATGTTGACGCTTGCCTTGAGCAGCCGGCTGCCGGAAGTGCCGGCTTGATTGAATTGCCGATAGTGTCGGCACCGATGTTGCGCATCAAAAAGTTCCTGTCATGGAGTCGCATCAAGTCGATTTTGAATAACCGAGAGTCGGCTCAACGCTCGTTTGCCGCAAAGACGGCCTCCGTTGGTGGCGGTGGCGGAAGGTTATCGGCCCTATGCCACAAAGTCAAGTATTTATTCTCGCAAGAGAGCCAAACGTGGGACTTCTGCTTGTTCTCTAACTCTATGCATCGCGATTTTCTGGCCCACAATGTGTCAAATAGTCGCGACACTTACGTTTTGGTGGGTCATCCCAAGGGCTTTGCCGACGAGGGGAGTGCTATATACCTCTTCTCACGAATCGAAAACACCGTCACAGTCTCATCATTTATAGATAAATTGCAGGTACGTTAACCGCAGATTACTTTCTGAATAATGAATTCATCGTTAAAAGAATTTGTGCGCGACCTTGCGCATTTCACTCCACAATATCGTGCGGCGCGTGCCGGCCTTGAAGAGACGTTCACTTCGGGAAAACTGCACCGTGCTGTCGCCCAAGCGATCGCTTATGTTCCTTATTATAAGTCGCATGGCTATGCCGGTTTGTTGCCGACAGGCAGTGAGGAATTTGATATAACCAAATTTCCGATTATTACCAAGGAGGATGTGATAGGTCATGAGGAGGAGATGGTTTCGGACCGCTTCTTCAAATGCCTTCTTCGCCAGGAGAAAACCGGCGGCTCGTCCGGTCGTTCGATGAAACTGTTTTATTCACCCACCCTATCGTTTGCCCGCACAGCCCAGCCTGACATCCTGTATGACCGTTACGTGGGCAAGCCGTTCAAGGCCGCAATGTTGCGTGGCAACCGGCCGGCAGGAGGCCAGATTAGTCAACGCATCGGTTCCAAGAGGCTTGTGCTCTCATCCTACCTGATGAGCGACGCCACGATAGACACCTATCTCAATATCATTCGCGATGAGGGCATCACTTGCCTGCTGGCTTATCCATCGTCAATTACGGTGTTTGCCCATCTGGTAAAAGACCGTTATGGTGTGGCAGACTTACCCACGCTGAAGGCAATCATGACATCGAGCGAAATCTTTTCGCGCGAAGACAAGGAGTTGGTCACGAGTGTGTTTCCCAATGTGACTGTGATTGACTTCTATTCGATGTCGGAGTTTGCCACGGCTGCCTATAGTATAGGCATGGGCAATTATGAGTTCAATTTCAACTATGGCTATGTCGAGTTTATCGACACGGGTGACCGCACTCCGGCGGGCAACAAAATATGTGAGATTGTTGCCACGAGTGTGATGAACGATACAATGCCGCTAATCCGTTATGCCACGGCCGACTATGCCGAGTTGGATGCCGCCGGCAATGTGATTAATATAATCGGACGCACCTCGGACTATGCGGTCAACAAGAATGGCAAACTGTCGCCGTGCATTGTTGTGTTCAGCAAGGCTCCGATGTTGAAGGTGCTCCAGTTTCAGTATTATCAGGACACGCCGGGCAAGGTTGAGTTCCACGTTATTCCCAAGGGTGATGACTTCAATGAGGAGGACCGTTTGACTCTCGTGCGCGATATGGAGCAGTCGTTTGCAGGCGCGGTGGACTGTGATGTGAAGGTAGTTACCGAACTTGAGAAGACGCGCATCGGCAAGTTGCGCCGCATGGTGCAGCGTCTGGATCTCAGTCAGTACAAGAAGTGATCTTGATGTCACGGCAGTTTGCCTTAGTCTCGGTCGTCGCATTGCTGGCGGTGCTGTCGTGCCGGGAGAATGCCGGCGGGGCGGAACCCGTTCCGGCACCTCCGGTTCCGGCACCCACACAGGTTCTTTCACTGTCAAATCACGACGTCGACGACAATGGCCGGATAGTGATGTCGTCGCACTCCCTTCTCACCGGGGTGATACACGGTGGGCGTGGCTTTCACATCAAACTGCACAGCGGTTACCGTGTCTACAGCGTCCATCTGGTAGACAACAACGGCAATGTCATTGTTCCGAATTATCTCTATCCCGACACATGGAACGCTGCCACGCGCAGCGATTGGAAAGGCGACTGGCGCGACGAGTACGGCAGCGACTTGATTCCACGTCAATTCTGCGTTCGGCTTGTGATCCGGCATGTCGATGAGTCGGCCGTCAGTCCCACCGAACGGATTGTCGAATCCTTTGTTTACCTAGACGATCCGGAGTTCACGCGTCTGTCGGCGCGTGTTGATGGCTATAGTGCGGTCAAGAAGCGGTTCACTGATTTGTCTCAAGTACAATGGGTTCCGTTAGCCAAGGTGACCGCCGCCAAGTATCCGCAAGGTGTGAGTTTCCGTAATTACTATTATACGGCGAGCAAGACCTACATCGGTGTGCCTTACAGTGAGAACAATGAGTATAGCAGATACATTGGCCAGCACGTCAGCCTCTATACGTTTCTCACGGCAGTGCACAACAGGCGCAGCGTGCTCTACACCGAGGACATATCGTCGACCCATCCGATGTCTGGATACGGCATCTCCTATCATGGACTGGGCGAGAGGTATTGCGCCGCCTTTTATGGTACCGTCTGTTGCGGACTCACGGGTTATGTGATGGGCCTTGACAATGTGTATGGCGCCAATGCCTATGCCGACGGTACTATTGAACGGCGGCTTGGCTCGTCGGACTATGTCCAAGTCAGTCCCGATGACGTTCAGCCACTTGATTTGATATGGAACAGCGGTCACATCTCCATTGTCACTGATGTTATTGTCGACCGGAGTGGTGAAAAACGTTTTGTCATTTGGGGAGAGCAGAGCAAGCCGGGCTCATATGCTACACCATACACCGCACAACGCTTTGCGGAACGCGTCAGCCAGGTGGAGGCCCGCATTTTCCGTTGGAACGGGTGGGGCAAGTCACAAACGAACGCCACTCCATGGATGGATATTCCCACAGACAACATTGTCTATAACGAGGACATATCTACAATGTACGGCGACAAACCGACCGTTGCCCAAGATGAGGTGTTCTACTTGAATCTCAATCGGGGCAATGGATATCCGCTCCTTGAAATATATCCCGACAACAATGCTGCCGCGCCTGTGTGTACAGTCGACATCAGTGACCGCAAGCATTACCCGTCAGATGCCTATGGCGGTGATTGGGTGGCTTTTGATGTGCGGCCGTTGGGCTTGGCGCCGGGCAAATACAAGGCTCGCCTGGCGAACGGCTTCAAAGCAAGCGCATGGGGGCGTTGGGAGATCATCGGCATAGACATGCGTGTGTCTCTCAAAGGATTATCGGCGAGTGTTGACTTTGAATGTGACGGCGGCGTGCCGTATCTGCTGCGTGCCGAGCGTACCGATGGCCTGTCGGCCGGCACCCATGCCCTGACCGATGCCGAGGTGTCGGCCGGACATGCGGCAGTGCCTACATCGCGCAATGCCACGTGCGTAAAAATATTTGTTCGAGGTGAATACGGTGTGGCAACACACCGTGTGTTCTTCTGATTTTTTATTATTGTACTTATGAAATTTACTGTAATCGGTAGCGGCAATTCCGGACTTATACATGCCGCCAAGATTTATGAGAGAGGATTTGATGTCGCCGTGCTGAAGACATCGTCCTACGGCGATATGGACTTCTTCAACCGCATCGCCGCCGAGAGTGCTTATCATGTTGTCGACGAGACGAATGGCGGGAAGCACTTCACCGCGCGTCCGGCATTCATCACTCAGGATGTGAGGCGTGCGGTTGAGTTTGCCGACGTGCTGATTGTGATGACCACTACACTGCAGCACGAGAGCGTCGCCGAGAAAATAGCCCCCTACGTGCGCGACGGCCAGACCATTGTTCTGGTGCCGGGCTATATGGGCAGTCTCATCTTCAAGAAGTTCATCAAGAAAGATGTGACCTATGCCGAGTGTGAGACGACGGCTTACAACGGCCGTATCATGAACAGCGAGTTTGTGCGCATCACATTCTACAATCCCCGCAATGCCGTGTCGGTGCTGCCGGTCGCGCGCTCGAAGAAGGTTCTGGACAAACTGTCGCAGGTGTTTGACAACACTCACTATCTGCGTCGCAACATCCTCGAGTCGGCTCTGCACAATCCCAATATGATTGTTCATCCGATCGGCATACTGTTCTCGGCATCACGCATCGAGCATAGCGGCGGAGAGTTCTGGATGTACCGTGAGGCATTCACTCCGTCGGTTGTCAATGTCATCAAGGCTTTCGATGAGCGCAAGAACAAAATTCTTGAGGCTTTCGGCTGTGAGCCGCTTGACTACTTCGAGGCCGCCAAGTGGCGCAATGAGGAGGACTTGAGTATCGACGCAATGGAAGTGTTCCGCTCTTTTGGCGCGTCGTCAAACAAAGGCCCGTCGTTCATCAACCACAGGTATCTGAACGAGGATGTGCCCATGGGCCTGGGATTGTTTGTGTCCATCGGCAAGGTCGTTGGTGTCGACACCTCAATCCAGGAGTCGGTCATGACACTGGCGGGAGCGCTTCTCAACAAGGAATTCACGAGCCAGGCCCGCACAATCCAATACCTTCTCGGCAAAGACGATGTGACTGTCGAAGACATCCGGCAGGCCATCAGTTGAGGGCTGAAGACTGGCGCGACTTGTGGCGGCGCGACACAATAAAAGCGGCGATGCCTGCTGTCAATCAGTGGGCATCGCCGCTTTTATTGTATCTAGGGCCGATGTGACGGCAGTCAGCCGTTTCTTGAGAAGCGTGCCTTGAGCGAACGGATGGTGTCGGGAGATAACACTCGTTTGGCTAAGTGTTTTGCACCTTTTTTAATCTTGTTGATGCCCAAAATGGTCACCAACCAATACTTCAGGTAGGAACTGAAGGGAATCAGGTTTTTCTCCTTGGCTCTCTTATACAAGTCACGTGTGAACACCGCGTCGTCGTCTTTAGCGTCACCGCTCTTGGTGAGCAGAATCTTATAGTAGGCTTGAGCGCGATGCTTCTTGAAATAGTCAATGTTGAAGACGTCGGCAAACTGGTCAAGTTTGCCAAGGATCTCTAGGGTGACCAAAGTGCGGATGCACTTGGAGCATGTGCCGCAGTTGTTGAAGCGGAAACAGACGTCGAGATACTTCTGCGCGAGTTTGTCGTCGGCAATGACTGCCGTTTTCTCAAAACGGGTGGTGTAGTCCGACAGGATGAACGCCAATGACTCGGTGCTGAGACACTGGCACAGCAGCGCCTCGTAGTGTTGCGACCCCTCGGTCAAGGTCAAGTCGAAATAGCCCGGCCATCCACCTGACGAGTTGTAGTATACCGAGAACAAGCCCTGCAATGAAAGTGCCATGGCACAGTTGCGGTAGACGCCCGTGTGGCCGTATGCTCCGCGGTAGTAGTCCGAGTCCAGATTGGACTTAACATAGACGAGCGGCATGTTTGACTGGTCGGCGACTTGCCGCGCGAGGTCACGTTTCTCTTCCGACATCCGGTCGGTGGTGTCATAGAACTCCTTGACGGTGTATTCCTTTTTAGACTGGCGGTCGGGGTGGAAAATCGCTCCCATGTTGAAGTAGCACAGGTGCGTGAGGCGATAGCGGCTGGGTGTGTCGGGCCTTACGTACTGATTGGCAGTGTAAAAACTGTCGACTCCGCACGACATACCGGTGCCGACGGCCGCCGCGTTCCGCACGGGTTCGCTTGTGGTCTCGCCGAGGATGTCAATGCGCCTGTAACCGTTCTGGTCGGTGCACAATGCCGGAATCAGGAACCTCTTGATATTGAACACCATCTGCTGCGACAGCGGCGCCTCGGACTTGATGTCTGACCCCGTGATCATGGCATACCACAAGAATGACGCCACAAAAGCATCGCCGCGGTCGGCACACAGGCCGTCTTTGTACTCAAGAGGAACAGCGAACCACAACCCGCTGTTCTCGTCCTGCCAGCACTTCGGGGGATAGTCCTCGTGGGTGCGCCAGTGCACTTTCTCTATCACATGGGATGCGGCGATGTAGGCCGAAACGGTATCCTGCGATATCTCAACCTTTGCTTTTAGATAAGCGTAAACGCCGTCATCATAGACGAATGGCTTTCCAATCGTTATCATTGTCCGTCTGAAAAATGGTAGTGAATATTAGAATCGATTTCACAGGTCGTAGTGTTTGCCTATAATCTGATAAACCGAGTTTTCGATGCGCTTCTTGTCGCCGATGCGGCTGGTGAGTTGCTTGCACGAGATGATGTCGGGCAAACTGTTCACTTCGATCAGTTCCGGCTCGCCGGCGTCGGTGATCGCTATATCCCAACCGGCGACAATGGATTGATTGACCATCGAGGCTGCCTTGAGACACACCTGTCTCACCTTGTCCCAGTTCGGAATCTGTGCACCCTTGAAGGCGACACCCGTATCGGGATGATGCGTCGCGCGCCGTCCGTCGATATACAGTCCGTCGCTGTCGACGACGCCCGTCTCGATGTCAATGTTGGCCCTGAGCCCGCCGGCAACCAGGTTGTCCACCACATGCCCGCCGGCACCCACGCGCAGGAACGAAGTGAGAATGACCGACTTGCCCTCACGAGCCAGGGTGACGACCCTGATGGTGTTGAGCGATGACGGATGGAATACCTGCAACGCCTCATGCCCGACAAGGCATTCCTCAATCACCGCACGCTGGGCAACGGCGTTGCTCAAGGCCGTTTGAATCTCCTCTTCGTTGTCATGATGAATCTTATGAATGCCGTCTCCATGCGACTGGTTGTTGAGTTTATAGATGCAGTCTGTTGAACGCAGCAGTTGCTCGAGTTGGTCTCTTGTGGCGTCGGGAGCAAAAAGCCATTTGCGATGAATCAAGCCGTTGCTTGTCGCAAAGGAAAGGAACGTCTCCTTGTTGATGAAGAATGTGGGATCGTAATGCTCGGGATAGTACAAACGCAACCTGTGATAGAGCATGAACGTGGCAGGTACGGAGATGATGCTGGAACGCTCTTCTTCGTTGAGTTTGTACATCTCATAAACACTCAGGTACTCTTTGGGCATCACCAGATGTTTCTCCAAAGCATCGAGGTAATCGGCAAGCGTCGCTCCCTCGGGGATGTCGGTCGCGGTGGCGAAATACTTGCGGGCCTCGGCGCTGTAGCGCTTGATGTAGATGCGGCGCTGGCGGAAAAGCCACAAGCGTGGAAACATTAACGACAACTTGTTGCCAAGAGTTTTGATAATTCGGCTCATTTGTTTTGTTTACGATGAAAAATGTTTTTAGACTGCAAAATTACACAATATATTTTAATTGACAAAATAATCGTGGGTTAAGTGGAATATTATTCACATCATGACTTGGCATCGACCTGACGATTCAATAGTCATCTTCAATCCATGCGTGAGATACGGTGTTGAGGATGGTATTACCGATGTGGTGTATATTGATGGAGAGGAAATAACGTATTCTGTCAAAGTGGATGTTGAAACAGGCATCGTCCAAGGTGACTGGTCTTCTTTCAAGGGGAAAGAAGAAGGAGACCATCCACTTAAGAGGGTGCAAATCCCCGGATGGAAAGAAGCTGTGGAAATGGTGACAAAAGGACATCGACGTATGTTTTTCCATGATCTTATCGGTTGGGACGTCACTATCGACAACAACGGCACCCCTGTTTGTATAGAGTATAATATCAAGGAGCCGGGCACCAAGTTGTATCAATTTGCCGGTGGGCCGTATGCAGGACAATTTACAGAAGAACTTTTGGCATTTTTGTTGGATGACGAGAAACGTAAACAGCACCTGCCACGGTACTTCAGAAAATAGATACTGCACTCAAGCGTTCAAATGACCTACCATGTTTCCTTGAAGAACTGCGTGCTTACACAAAGCGATTAAAATGCGTTTTTATGTACTTTGTACTTCGACGATGCCATTATAGATGATAAATCTATACCGGTCTCATTCTCGTTGAAGATGTTGCAACTTTGCATGCAGAAATAGTTGGAATATCAGGTGTATCGTACAAAGCGTCTATCTTGCGTGGTTGTCGACAATATTATTAACGGCAACCGCAGGAGACGGCCGTTTTTGTACTAATTTGGTATTCACGAGGAGGAATTTTGTATCTTCCGTCGTATTTTGCTTGAAAATGTTGTAATGAAAAATGCCTTTGCTTGTTTTGGCAATGAGATGATTGATACCGCAAGTGACATAATGCACCACCCGATGTTCAGCCATGGATTGTCTATCAAATAAAATGGTATTGAGCAGATCAGCAGCAACAATGCTGGAACGACCAGACGAGGAGTCGCTCTGATTTTAAAATATCTGCGAGTATCGTAGAAGCGGTATGAAAAGTAGAAGAAGTATGTGATTATAATCGAAACAATAACACCATTGGCTTTGAGAGGTGTATTGACTAATATGTAATTCAGCGTGAGCACTGCTACTGCATTCACAAATACAGCCGGAAACGAACGTTTTGTTTGTTTTGCACATTGGTAAGCGATGTCGAAAAAGCTGCTCATGCCACCCAATACAGTACTAACGGTCAACAAATAAACAAATGAAACCGCACCTTGATAATTGGGACCAATCAGCCAGGGGAACACAAGTTTAACAACAAACACAAAAGCAATGGCCGATATGACATAAAAGAAGATGAAGTAGTTGAAGATTGATGAGAAATAACTGTCGCGGTCAGGACTGTGATATTGCTTGAAAGCGTGCTCCTGCCATGCCTGGTGGAAAATGGTGCCGAGGATGTGTAGTATTGTTGTCATGCGTGCCGCCACGGCATAGAGTCCGTTGACTTCAATTTCCACAAACTCTTTGATGAACAAGCGGTTGCTAGTCGCCCGGATCGTCAACAAAGTAGGTGTAAAGCGGCACGAGCATGAACGTGATAAGTTTCATGCCGATGTTGCCAAGAGCATATATGCCGAAGTCCTTGATAAACCGTGAGCCGCGGTTAGCGGGCTGTTTGGGGGCGTTGTCTTGCATTATTTCAGTGTCTGTTATGTGTCAGAATTTAATTTGTAATGCAAAGGTACAAAATATTGAATTTATGCTCACGAAAATTCACGATAATTTTCGAAAATTAATATCCCGTGAATTTTCGTGAATTTTCGTGAATATTTGCGTATTATATGAATTGGTGGTGGGGGAGGGGGCGCATGTTGTAGCGCGATGACATGCTCTCACCGTAGGCTCCGGCCGAGCGGATGGCGATAAGGTCGCCGCGGGTCGTGACGGGCAATTGCTCGTCACGGCCAAACACGTCGCTTGACTCGCACACCGGTCCCACGACATCGTAGTTCTGACAGCGCTCGGACTTTGAGGTCAAGTTTTGAATCAGGTGGTGAGATTGGTAGAGAGCCGGGCGGATGAGGTCGGTCATACCGGCGTCAAGAATGACGAACTGCTTGTTGCCGTTGTCCTTGACGTACAGCACTCGCGAGAGCAGTGTGCCGCACTGTGCCACAACCGAGCGCCCGAACTCGAAGTGTAATTGTTGACCTTCGCGGAGTTTGAGGTTGGCTTTAAACACATCAAAGAAACCCTTGAAGTCGGCAATCGGGTGCTCATCGGGATTGTCATAGTCCACTCCGAGTCCTCCGCCGGCGTTAATTATCTCAAAGAAGATGCCACGGGCGTTAAAATGGTCTTGCAATTCGTTGATGCGGCCACACAACAGTTTATACGGTCGCATGGTCATGATTTGTGACCCGATGTGAAAATGCAGGCCGCGCAGGTGTATGCCCGGCAGGCGCAACGCCATATCGACGATGTCGTCCAGCAGGTTGAGGTTGATACCGAACTTATTCTCGGCAACGCCGGTAGTGACGTAGCGGTGGGTGTGGGCATTGATGTTGGGATTGACGCGGATTGCGATGTTGGCGACTTTGCCGCAGGCGGTGGCGATGTCGCTGATATTTTGCAATTCCGGGAACGATTCCACATTGAAGCAGAAGATGTCGTGGTCAAGCCCGGCCTTGATATCCCAGTCGGTCTTCCCCACCCCCGAGAACGCGAGTTGAGACGG
This sequence comes from Muribaculaceae bacterium, assembly GCA_017454355.1. Taxonomy (GTDB): domain Bacteria; phylum Bacteroidota; class Bacteroidia; order Bacteroidales; family Muribaculaceae; genus Sodaliphilus. The sequence continues at coordinate 108,700 of JAFTDD010000084.1, read as the reverse complement.
CTTGAAGCCGGCATCAAGTGCCGCCTGCAGTTCATAGCCGCTCACCAAGTCGGCACCGAGGCCGGTCGCTGCTATCGTGGCGAGAATTTCCGGCGCATAGTTGGCCTTGATAGCGTAGTGCACAATGGCGGGGTAGCCTTGAATGTTGCGTTTAATCTCGTCGATTGTGCTTCGCAACAACACCATGTCGTAAACATAACATGGTGTTTCTTGAATTTTGGTTATTGATGGTAACATTCTGTTATATTAAAATATCTATAGTAGATAAATTGATAGTTGTGAGAAATGTAGGGGCAGAATTTATTCTGCCCGTTTGCGGCAGGCGGGCAGAATAAATTCTGCCCCTACAAATAACCGCTTATTTTTAACATAATGATTAATCACTTTTACGTCAGAAACCTGAGTGTTTTATTTTTTCTTGCGGTGGAGTTTTGAGAGGAACATTGTGGAGAAAAAATCTTTGGCTTGCCGCGGCAGCGAGAGGACCGATATCGCCAACGCGACGACGGCACACGCGATATTCAGCCAGACGTTGCCAAGCCAATAGAATGGCATCGCACAGGCCAACAGCAACGCGATTGGCACAATGATGCGTGGCGTGACGCTGATGGTGAAGTAGCGTCGCGTGTCGTAGTAACGGTAAGCGAAATAGAAGAAATAGGTGATGATAATCGACAATATTACGCCATTGACACCCAAAGGCTTGATCAGGATAAAGTTCAAGGCGAGCACTGCTACTGCGTTGACAAACACCGCCGACATCGAGCGTTTGGTTTCCTTGGCACATTGATAGGCGATGTCAAAGAAACTGCTCATGCCAGCGAGGATGGTGCTCACCGTGAGAAGATAGACAAAGTTGATGGCGCCTTGATAGTTTGGACCGATGAGCCACGGGAAAATCAGTTTCACGACAAAGATGAACGCGATGGCCGAGATGATGTAGAAGAAAATGAAGTTATTGAAGATTGAGGAGAAGTAACTGTCGCGATCCGGGCTGTTGTACTGCTTGAAGGCATGCTCCTGCCAGGCTTGATGGAAGATTGTGCCCAGGATGTGCAGCATCGTTGTCATGCGCGCCGCCACGGCATAGAGACCATTGGCCTCAAGGCCGATAAACTCCTTAATGAAAAACCGGTTGCTGCTGCCAATCAGCCACCAGCACACGGCAGTGGGAATCATCGGCAGCGAGAACTTGAGCAACTCCTTGCCCAAAGCGCCATCGGCATAGCGCAGGTTAAGATACTTGCGGAACAGTCCCGTGCGGGCCTCGCCCACCGCAAGGCCAAACACTTTTGAGAGGATATTTGACAGGAAGATGCCGTCAATGCCCATTTTCATCACAACGACAAACGCCACGGCAAGAATCGGTGTAATCAATGAAGTGGTTAACGTTGTGGCGACAAAGGCGCGGTTGTCGTTGGTCGCCCTAATCATCTGTATCATCACCTCAAACACCGACATCGTCACCAGTAGTGCCACCGTGTACCACAAGCAGCGCACTGGATAAAAGAGTGCCATGCCCGTGGCAATGAGTATCTCCAGCATGATATTGCCTAACAATGCCTTGTAGACAAACGAGATGAGACCTTTGCGATAGGCCTCATCCTTGTTGTTGACAAGAAATCGGTAGGAGCCGTCGCGCATCTGAAGCGTCATAATTGGCATCAGCAAGAAGCAGGCCGCTAAACACATGTCGAAGTAGCCATAGTCGCCCGGATTGTCAACAAAGTAGGTGTAAAGCGGCACGAGCATGAACGTGATGAGTTTCATGCCGATGTTGCCAAGGGCATATATGCCGAAGTCCTTGATAAACCGCGAGCCGCGGTTGACGGGGTGTTTGGGGGCGTTGTCCTGCATTATTTCAGTGTCTGTTACGCGTCGGAATTTAAATCGAATTGCAAAGGTACAAAATATTGAATTTACTCTCACGAAAATTCACGAAAATTTTCGAAAATAAATCTCCCGTGAATTTTCGTAAATTTTCGTAAATGTCTTATTTGCATGTGGTTATCGTTAAAAATTATTTACGAAAATTTACGAGAAAAATTTCCGTGAGGAATTCGTGAGGTGTTGTTGCTGTTAATGCAATGTCAAAGTTTTGCTGACAACAATAAAAAGATGATACTTTTATGTGACAACTGAAAAATATTGAACAAAAAATTATCGGAGGCAACCGCATCATTGTCGCCTCAGATAATCATTCAGCCACGTGGCTGAAATTACTGCATTATCACTTTGCAATTTTCCAGCCGGTGGTGAAAAACTCTTGTTGGGCGGTAAAGCGCGGTAGGTATTTCTTGAGGAAGTATATGATTGGAAACTCTAGCGCGAGAGTGCACAAAAGTGTTAACAGAAACAGTTGAATTTCGTCTATAGTGGGGGGGGGTAATAGACTGGAAATCAGTGCTTTAATCGGAAATAAGACGAAGTAATGGGTACCCAACACGATGATTGAGTATCGACCCACATAGGAGATAATCGGAACCGGTCGCTTGATGTATTGACAGAGGAAAAGCAGCGACATGATAGCCAAGCAGGGCAATAGATAAAGAAGGAAATAATTTGGGTATACGCGATGAGACATATTAATCTCACTGGCAAAATAATATAGGATAATTAGAGTAAAAATGGCAAATGCGCAGCTAATCCAAAGTTTGGGACCGTTGGTTAAAAGTCCGTTTTTCCTTGATTCGCTTCCAAGCACAAAGAAAGGCATGGCTATCATCGCAATATCCAAGTATGGTTGGACATAATACCCGCTATCGACAATATAATATCCGATAGCGGATAATAATATGGCAGAAACGATGGTTAGCCATCGGGGCAGAAATTTCTGTAATAGGTAGTATATAATGTTGACTTCAAATAGTACGATAAGAAACCATAATGGAGCATTCAGATGTATCGGATTTGATGGCAATGAATGAAATGCGGCCGAAAAGTCGAAGTTGTTGAATGCCAATCCACGAAGAGTTGCGTAAGTAAAGCCTATTAAGAGGAAAAAGATAGTTGGGATAATGATATTGTTCACTTTGTGGCGAGTGAAGTCCCAAAAACCATCGTATAGTTTGAAGAACAATCCGGACAAGAAGAAGTACATCGGCATGCGAAATTGTTGTAACATTCCGTTAAGATGGTCTCCAATAACACTATGATTAATATGAAAGGCTACCACCAGAATGATGCACAAGCCCTTCATGAAATCTATGTAGGCGATGCGTTGTTTTGTCATAATTGTCACATTTTTTTGCAAAGGTAATAATTCTATTTCATTCTTTAAAATTTTTTGCTAACAGAACAGGCGCTTGAGGTAGAGAGCGAGGACGGTGGGGGCACAGAGGCCGGTGTCGGCTCGCAGGTAGCGCCATATGGTTGTGGGTGAGGGTGTGAGGCCATGGTAGAGGTCGCCTCGCTTGCGGCGGGCGATATATTTGTTGAGGTCTTGATTGATGTCGGTGGTGTGGCGTGTGCCGGAGGGTAGCGTTGGCAGCCATTGTCGTACCCACTGTGCTACCATGTCCCAAGCCTCAAGTTTGCCGAGCGTCTGCTCCGGCGAGTAGGCGCGAGTGAGGGCTTGTTCGTGTCTGCGGAAGCCGTATCCGGCTATGTTGCAGTTTGCTACGCCGGTGTTTGTCGCCGTCATTGCTGCAGTCACATCGTCGCTGGCCCAGCCGTAGGGGAAGTAGGCGAAGCCGCCGTGAGCCATTAGAGTCGAGCGCCGCAGCAGCCAGTCGCCCATCGCTTGCCTGCGTCCTTGCCACTTGCGCCATAGCACCTCGCCGGCGTCCTCCGTCTCGGGGCGCTCACCGCCATCCTCAATTACCGCGCCAGTGGCGTCAATAACAACGATGCGTGTGTGGTAGGCATCACGACCGGGGTGCGTCGCTATGAGCGAGTCATAGCGGCTTAAGCAGCCTGGTAGCAGCACATCGTCGTCGCCCATGCAGATGACAAACTCGCCGGAGGCGTGGCGAAGACACTCGTTCCAATTGCCAACCACGCTTGCCGCGCCATAGCCGACAGCGTTGCGGCGGTAACTCACTCGTGGGTCGCTCAGGTAGGGAAGCACGATTGAGCGCAAATCGTCTGGCGATGCGTCGTCGACCACCACCAATTCCCAGTCGTCGCAGTCCTGGGTAATTACACTGCGCAGACATCCGTCAAGAAATGCCGCCTTGTACGCCGGCACAAGTATCGAGTATCGCATTTGTTGCTACATTAGAAAGAAGGTAACGCCTCGCGTGAACGATTATGCGTGAGGCGTTACCTTCTTAATTGCGATGTGGAGCTGGAGGGGTTTGAACCCTCGTCCAAACGCGGAGACAATCAGGTTTCTACATGCTTAGTCGCGGATTGTTTTTCGACCGTCGGCAGGCCCGTGACCGCCAACCGAAGACTTAGCCCCTAAATTTCGGGTCAGGGTCGGGACTCCCCGTCGCCTATCTCCGATATGCTAGCACCACCTTGTCGATAAGCCTCGAAGCCACGGCCACCGGGTGATGTCTTGTCCCCGCGCTATGGGCGAGGATTAAGCCGATCTACTATACTTCGATCAGGCAGCAAGAGCGTAGTTGTTTGCGCCATTTAATTAAGTCGATGTCTGATTTTAAAGAGCATAGCCATCATCGCTCTGCATGCTTACTCATCACCTCTACACGCTGTCAAAGCCAAGTCAGCCCCAGTTAGTGATAAAAGCGGCTGCAAAGTTACATCTTTTTTCTGGAATAGCAAGCGGAATAATGTTTTTTTTGTAATTTTGCATTCGATTTTATGGATTTTGGTTTTCTACATAAATTATTGTCGGCAATAGCCTTGCTATTGCTAACAGTTGCTTGCACTGACGGTGTAACGCCGTTGTGCGATGCTACACTTGACATTTCGATTGATGACGGGTTGCGTGCCGATACCGTCGAGTTCTTTGTTATTGAGCCGGATTATTGTTCGGCTCGCTCGATGGGTAGTTGGTTAAAAAGTACAGGCGAACCATGTCGCTTTGCCACTCAGTTGGACGGAGAACGGCTGGCTTTCCTCACCTTTGGCCGTGATAGCCGTCCGTTTTATTTTGTAATGCATCCAGGTCATATCAGTTTAACTATAAAAGGCGACAGATGGGAGGTGAGCGGAAGTGCTGTCAATGCCCGTTTGGCTAATATTGTCACTCAGGCCGGTAACGACAAGCGCGAGCGCCGGGATATTGCTCATCAATACATTGCCGCGATTGCCGACACATCGCTCACGGCCGACGCCGATAGTACGCTTTGGAGGCGCGACAGCCTTTTGTCGGACACCTTGCGGCACATTCACCTTATGGCCGACACATCGTGTGTACCGCTTTGGCGGGCCGCTCGCTTTCATCTTGAGAATTTGCGCCGATGAGTTTTCAACGTATTAGATTTTTTTCGCCGCGATTGACCTTGATGGAGTTTCTCATGGTTATAGCGGTGATGCGAGCCACGGCGATTGAGATAACCGGCTTTGTGCGCGACTCAATTAGCCGCGAGCCGGTGCCGTTTGCCACCGTTGCTGTCATGGGCTCTACCATTGGTGTTGTTGCCGGCGAAAAGGGAGGCTTCCACATTGCCGCTCCGGCGGCGGTTGCCGTGTTGAGAATTACGGCTGTGGGATATGAACCTCGCGTTGTGTCGGTAGACAATTCCCGCTCGGTGCTTGTGGCTGATCTGGTGCCTGCGGCCAATGCTTTGGGCGAAGTGGTGGTGACCCGTGGCAAGGAGAAGTACAGCAAGAAGAACAATCCCGCTGTTGAGTTGGCGCGGCGACTGATTGAGCACAAACACGATGATGACCCGCGCCGAGTGAGGCCACAGACGTCGTGGACTGCATTTGAGCAATTGGTGTTTGGCCTCAATGAAGTTGGTGATGATGCGGCCACGCGCACCATGATGAAGAAATTCGATTTTCTCAATGAATACGCCCTTGTCTCTCAAGTTACCGGCAAGCAAGTTCTCCCCATTGTGGCCAAAGAACAATTTTCCACTCACTATTGGCGACTTAATCCGTCCGCTCATCGTCAAGTGGTGCATGCCTCACAAAGCGAGGGACTTGACGACTCGTTTGATGCCGCGAGCATGAGGCGTTTTATGGACGACCTGCTGCGCGAGGTGGATATCACTGACGGTAACGACGTGACGATTCTCACCAACCGCTTCGTCAGTCCGTTATCTTCAATCGCGATCAGTTTCTATAAGTTCTACCTCAACGACACTATCGAGGTGGATGGCGAACGGTGTGTAGATTTGAGTTTCATTCCGTTCAATACCGAGTCGTTCGGTTTTGTGGGACACATTTACGTCTCTTTGGCCGATACTACACGCCTCTTTATCAAACGTGTGTCAATGGGCGTGCCACGTAATATCAATCTCAACTATGTGGAGCGCGTGAGCATGGAGCAGACTTATCGCCGTGGGGCCGATGGCTGCCGCGAACCGTTGACTGACGTTCTCGAGGCAGAGTTCCGCATCATCCCGGGTACTCCCGGTCTTTTTGCCAGACGTATGACAACGTTCGGCGCAGTGCCGCCACCGTCGATTGACGGCGTTGGTTCGCCGTTTGATCTTCCGGATGAGGTGACAGTCGAATCACGAGCCGGCTCACAGGGTGAGGCGTATTGGCAGGCTGTGAGGCCCGCTGAGCATAATGACTTGCAGACCGGCGTTAAAACGATGGTCGAAAAACTGCGTTCCCGCAAGTTCTTCTATTGGGCCGAGCGTGTCGTAGTGGCGTTGGCGCGTGGCTATGTGGGCACGTCGCGCAAGAATAGCAAGGTGGATATCGGTCCGCTGAACACGATGCTGAGCGGCAACTCGCTCGAAGGCTTCAGACTTCGTACCGGAGCGGTCACCAACGCTAACTTGAGCAAACATTGGTTTATGCGCGGATATGTCGCTTACGGCTTCCGCGACAAGAAGTGGAAGTATATGGGACAGGTTGAATACTCGTTCACGCCAAAAGAACGCTACGAGACCGAATTTCCCATCCACTCGTTGCGCCTGCGCCACAGTTACGATGTTGAGCGTCACGGCCAGCGTTATCTGTTCACCAATGCCGACAATGTGTTTCTCGCGCTGAAGCGCAGTGGCGATAACCGAATTGCCTACCTGCGCCACACCTCGCTCGAGTATCGCCGTGAGAACAACCACCACTTTTCTGTGACGCTCACACTCGAGCATAGTCGTCATGAACATTCACTGCAGGTGCCCTACGTGACGGGTGCCGGAACCGTTGTGCCGTATTATGACCAGACAGGGGCTCGATTGACGTTGCGCTGGGCACCCGGTGAGAAGTTCTTCCAGATGCGCTCTATCCGACTGCCAATTAACCTTGACGCTCCGGTGTTTTCCATCACCCATGTCTATATGCCCGGCAATATGTTCGGCAACCGCCGCGAGGTCCATGCCACAGAGTTGGGCGCTGAGAAGCGCTTTTGGCTGTCGGCTTTCGGCTACGTTGACGCGTTGTTGCGTGCCGGTCAAGTGTGGAGCCGCGTCGAGTATCCCAACTTGATGATGCCGGCCGCAAATATGTCTTACACCATCCAGCCGGAGTCATTTGCGTTGATGGAGCCGATGGAGTTTATCGCGGACCGCTATGTGCACCTTGATGTAACCTATTGGCTAAATGGGTGGCTCTTCAATCGTGTGCCGCTGCTCAAGAAACTCAAACTGCGTGAGGTAGTCAGCGCGCGAATGTGGTGGGGGAGTTTGTCATCGAAAAACGACCCTCGTCTCAACACAGACCTGCTCCAGTTGCCGGAGGGAATTATCGGCGCGCATGACGGCAAGCCCTATGTCGAGATGAGTGTCGGACTCGACAATATTCTCACCATCCTGCGTGTCGACTACGTGTGGCGTTTGACTTATCGTGATGTGCCCGGCACGTCTCGCCGCGGTGTGCGCATCGCGCTCCACTTCACGTTCTAACACGTGGTTGACAGCATTTTTCATGTGAAAAATTTGCAGTTTTCACAATTAATTGTTAATTTTGCGGCGAATTGTTAAAATTGCATTTAAGTTGATACAATGAAACGCTCAACAATATGGATACTGACAGTGGTCATGGTTGTTGCTATCCTGGGACTGCTTGCGGTGCAGATTTTCTATATGGAGAAGATGGTGCAGATGCGCAACGAGCAGTTCGGCGAGATAGTGACACACTGTATGCACGACGTGAGCGGGATGCTTGAGCAGAACGAGACGAAGTATTTCCTCGAACAAGACTTGCAGGAAGCGGTGAACGCTTACGGCGGAAACCGTGCCTATGGAGGTCGTGCCGATGCGTCCCAGCCAATCGACTCTACTACAGTAAGCGATGCGATTGATGATATCAAGATTCAACGCCCCGCCAACTTCAATACACTCAAAAACCTCAACGACAGTTACCAGTTAAAGCAAGAAATACTTGTTGAGCAGTATATGTATCAACGCTCGATGCTCAACGAAGTTATCCTCACAATCCTCACCCAATCCAGCGACCGCCCAATCGCAGAGCGCGCCGACTCCACAACCGTGCGAGAATATTTGGCTATTGAACTGGAAAGGAGTGGGTTATCTTTTCCGTTTGAATTTGCCGTCACACGCCGTGGAGGCGGCGTAGACTATAGCACCTCCGGATATAGCAAACTGATAGATGACGACATGTCGCCATACGTGCAAGTGCTTTTCCCGGGAGACCCCGTCGGCAAACAGCATTTCTTGAATGTCGTGTTCCCAACCAAGGGAAAATATGTGTTCAGTTCGGTGCGGTATATGATACCGTCGCTGGCCTTCACTCTCGTTCTTCTGGCAGTGTTTATCTACACGATATTCGTCGCCTTCCGACAGAAACGCCTCAGCGAAATGAAGACAGACTTTATCAACAACATGACGCATGAGTTCAAGACTCCAATCTCTTCATTGTCAATCGCAGCGCAGATGCTAAGCGACAACTCGGTGACCAAGAGCCCGTCGATGCTCAATCATGTTGCTCGCGTTATCACTGAGGAAACCAAGCGCCTCCGCTTTCAAGTAGAGAAGTTGTTGCACATGTCGATGTTTGACCGCGACGAGGCAACTATGCGCCTCGAGGAGGAGGACGCCAACGCCCTCGTGGACAGCGTGGCGAGCACATTTAAACTGCGTGTGGAGAAATATGGCGGCACAATTGAGACCGCGCTTGATGCCGAGGATCCGATTGTGAACGTGGACCGCATGCACTTGATGAATGTGGTGTTTAACTTGCTCGACAATGCGGTGAAATATCGGCGCGAGGATGTCCCGCTCCACTTGAGCATCACCACGCGCAATCCGGACGAAAAGTCGGTGGAGATTGTGGTGAAGGACAACGGTATCGGCATCAAGAAAGAGGACTTGAAGCGCATTTTCGATAAATTCTATCGCGTCAATACCGGCAACCGGCACGATGTGAAGGGATTTGGTCTGGGCCTAGCCTACGTTCACAAGATGATAAGCCTCTTTAAAGGCACAATACGCGCCGAGAGCGAGGTCGGTGAGGGCACTCGATTTATCATCGTGCTGCCTCTCTACTCCTAAGGCCTCTCCACGCCCCTCTTAAAGTATAATTATAATCAATAATATAAAGACAAAATGGAAACGAAACTGAGAATTTTACTCTGTGAGGACGACGAGAATTTGGGCACCCTCACCCGCGAGTACCTTGAGGACAAAGGCTACCGCGCCGAACTCTTTGCCGATGGTGAGGCCGGCTACCGCGCGTTCTTGAAGGGCAAGTATGACATCTGCCTCCTTGACGTGATGATGCCCAAGAAGGATGGCTTCCAGTTAGCGGCCGACATCCGCGCCGTCAACGCTGATGTACCTATCATTTTCCTTACAGCACGTGCCCTTAAAGAAGACGTGCTGGAGGGCTTCAAGATTGGCGCCGACGACTACATCACCAAGCCTTTCTCGATGGAAGAACTTGTGCTCCGCATCGAGGCAATCCTGCGTCGCGTGAAGGGGAAGAAGGGCAAAGACGTGACCGTATATAAACTTGGAATGTTCACCTTCGACACTCAGCGACAAGTGCTGTTCACCGCAGACCGCAGCGAGAACCTGACCACGAAGGAGAGTGAACTGCTCAGCCTGTTGTGCGCCCACGCCAACGAGGTGCTCGAGCGCAACTTTGCTCTGAAGACCATCTGGATTGACGACAACTACTTCAACGCCCGGTCGATGGACGTCTATATCACCAAACTGCGCAAGAAACTGCGCGATGACCCCACCATCGAGATTATCAACATCCATGGCAAGGGGTATAAGTTAATCATTCCGGAGGCGGAAGGTGCCGGTGAAGAGGTGACACAATAATTGATGAAGAAATTTATATATAGCATATATCAGTGGGTAATCGCGGTGCCGGTGCTCGCCGTTGTCACGTTCATCACGGCCGTTGTCACCATCATTTGGAGCCAATTCAACAGCGACGCGGGTGGTTACTATCCTGCCAAGTGGTGGTCGCGGTGCATGTGCGCTGTGTTGCTCGTGACTGTGGTTGTGAAGGGGCGTGATAACATCAGGCCCAATGAGCCATACGTCTTTGCGGCTAATCATCAAGGCGCCTTTGACATTTTCGCTCTACAAGGCTACTTGGATCACAACTTCAAGTGGATGATGCGCAAGGGGTTGACTAACATTCCGTTAGTGGGCACGGCCTGTCGTGCCGCGGGATATATCCTTGTTGACACACATTCGGCTCATGGCATGGCAAACACCATCGTTAATGCCGAGCAGGCATTGCAACGAGGACAGTCGCTCATCATCTTTCCCGAAGGTCGACGCACGGATGACGGCGCCATGGGAACCTTCAAGCCCGGAGCCTTCAAACTGGCCGCCGAGTTTAAACGTCCCATCGTGCCAATAACCATTGATGGAGCCTATAGAGTGATGTCGCGCACGGCCTACGTTGTCACGCCCGGCTCAATCACAATCACAATCCATCAACCCATCGAGCCCGGCGCCGACGGGCACGACATTGATGACCTCTCAGCCCGCTGCCGTGAGGCTATCGCCTCCGGACTAAGTTTAGCGACTAACGATGATAAAGAAGAGTACTCTTGAAAAAATCCTCAGCCAGGGCTTATCGGAGATTTGGAAAGTGCTGTCACCTGACGAGAAGCACTTAATCGCCGAGCACTTTGCTGTGCATAATTTCAAGAAGAATCAACTGATTTACAACGAGAAGGACGAGCCTCGCAACCTGTGGTGCCTGCTTCGCGGCAAGGTAAAGGTGTTTAAGGACGGTTTTGGTGGCCGTCCGCAGATTATCCGTCTTTATCGGCCGATACAGTACTTTGGTTACCGTGCCTTTTTCGCCGGAGAACACTACACGTCAAGCGCGGCGGCTTTCGAGCCGTCGACTGTGGGGGCTGTGCCGATGGATGTTGTCAAGCGGCTGATTGACGGCAACCGCGAGTTGGCATGGTTTTTTATCCACGAGTTGAGCAAGCATCTGGGCGGCAGTGACAACAAAATCGTGTCGCTCACTCAGAAGCATATCCGCGGACGACTGGCAGAGGCGTTGGTGCTGATGCGCGACAACTACGGTTATGAGGAAGACGGCAAGACGCTGCGCATCTATATGGCGCGTGAGGATATCGCCAACCTTAGCAACATGACGACGAGCAATGCCATACGCACGCTCTCGGCCTTTGCTCAAGAGAAGATTATTACAGTGGACGGGCGCCGCATCAAGATTATCGATGAGCAGGCCCTGCGCCACATCAGCAAGTTTGGGTAAATGTTGATAGCACAACAGAAGAGAAAAGAGAATATTGCCGAGTATTTGCTCTATCTGTGGCAGGTAGAGGATATGCTCAGGGCATGCGACCTTGACATGGACCGTGTTGAGGCCGCCTTGGTGTCGCGCTATGACGTGGACGATGCCAAGCGGCATGAGATACGCGACTGGTATGAGAACCTTGTGATGATGATGCACGCCGAGCATCTCAAGGACGGCGGTCATCTGCAGATTTGCAAGAACGTTCTCATTCGCCTCAATGACTTGCACTCACAACTTCTTCATGAGAGTGACCGCTTCGCACAGTATAGCGCCGCTTTTTACAGCGCGCTGCCCTTCATTGTGGAATTACGCGCCAAAGCCGGCGACGCGGCGGCTCCCGAATTGGAAACGTGCTTCAATCTGCTCTACGGCGTGATGATGCTCCGATTGCAAGGCAAGTCCGTGAGTGAATCGACTCAAAAGGCTGTCACAACAGTGAGTTACTTTATTGGGATGTTGGCTGCCTATTTCAAGAAGGACGAAGAGAAACCATTATTTGAGCCTGATGCTGATGAATAACCCGTTAATTCTGATAACCGGAGCAGCCGGGCAACTTGGAACAGAATTGCAAACGGCACTGCGCGGTCGCGATGTGGTGGCTATTGATGCGGCAGACTTGGACTTGACAGACGACGCTGCCGTGGCTGCGTTTTTTGCCAAGCATCGTTTTGATATTGTGGTGAATTGCGCCGCCTTCACCGCTGTTGATGCTGCCGAAGCGCCCGCCAACCGCGATATTTGCGAGGCAATCAACCACCATGCCGTGGCAACCCTTGCCGAGTGCTGCAAAGTTCAAGGCGCGCGTCTGGTGCACATTTCAACCGATTACGTGTTTGACGGCAACGCCTATCGGCCATACCGCGAAGACGACACTCCCGGGCCGCAGAGCGTATATGGCTCGACCAAGTTGGCCGGAGAGCGCGCGGCACTTTCAATATTGTGTGATGATGCAATGGTGATACGCACCGGGTGGCTCTATTCGCCACACGGCAACAACTTCGTCAAGACAATGCTACGCTTGGCCATGGAGCGCGACGAACTGCACGTGGTAGTTGACCAGGTGGGCACGCCCACAAGCGCCGCGACACTTGCTGCGGCGATTGCCGCTATTATTCAATGCGGACTTTGGCAAGGTGGCATCTATCATTACAGCAACGAGGGCGTTGCCTCGTGGTATGACTTGGCGGTTGCCACTCTCGAGGCTGCCGGTCGCCGTTGCCACGTGACACCCATTGCCACCGCAGAGTTCCCGACAGCGGCAGCCAGACCGTCATATAGTGTGCTGGACAAACATAAGATACGCGATACTTTCGGAGTGGAAACACCTCATTGGCACGCGGCTCTTGTTGATGTGATGAAGGCAGTTCGATAAACGACTAATGACTAATTACTAAAGATGGGTATATTAGATAACGAGATAACTAAACGGCGCACATTTGCCATCATTTCACACCCCGATGCCGGAAAGACGACCCTCACCGAGAAGTTGCTGCTTTTTGGTGGAGCAATCCATGTCGCCGGCGCGGTGAAGAGTAATAAAATACGCAAGACGGCGACGAGCGACTGGATGGACATTGAGAAACAACGTGGTATCTCGGTGGCTACCAGTGTGATGGGCTTTAACTACGGCGACTATAAGATTAATATTCTTGACACTCCCGGCCACCAAGACTTTGCCGAGGACACCTACCGCACGCTGACGGCGGTTGACAGTGTGATTATTGTTGTTGACGTGGCGAAGGGCGTTGAGACACAGACTCGCAAACTGATGGAAGTGTGTCGCATGCGCAACACACCGGTCATAATTTTTGTCAACAAACTTGACCGCGAGGGTCGTGACCCCTTTGACATCCTCGATGAACTTGAGAAAGAGTTGCAGATTGCCGTGAGGCCTCTCACGTGGCCAATCAGTATGGGAGCCTCGTTTAAAGGTGTCTATAACATCTTGGACCGAGGGTTGGACTTGTTCACTCCCGACAAACAACATGTGACGGAGCGCGTGGCCGTCAGCGATATCAACGACCCGGTGATTGACCGGGCAGTGGGGGAGCGCGAAGCCGAGCGATTGCGCGCCGACGTCGAACTGATTGACGGCGTATATCCGGAGTTTGACGAGCATGAATACTTGGCGGCCCGCGTGGCGCCGGTGTTTTTCGGCAGCGCGCTGAACACGTTTGGCGTGAAGGAGTTGCTGGACTGCTTTGTGCGCATCGCCCCGTCGCCGCGTCCTGTGGCGGCGGTTGAGCGCGTCGTGGAGCCGCAGGAAGAGAAGTTCACCGGTTTTGTCTTCAAAATTCACGCCAATATGGACCCAAACCACCGCTCTTGCATCGCGTTTGTGAAAGTGTGTAGTGGCGTGTTTCACCGCAACGCGCTATATACGCACGTGCGCAGTGGCAAGACATATAAGTTCTCGGCTCCGACGGCGTTCATGGCTCAAAAGAAAGAAATCATAGATGATGTTTATCCCGGCGACATTGTGGGTCTGCCGGACAACGGCATTTTCAAGATTGGCGACACGCTGACGGAGGGCGAACTGCTTCACTTCCGTGGTCTGCCCAGTTTCTCGCCGGAGATGTTCAAGTATATCGAGAACAATGACCCGATGAAGGCCAAGCAGTTGAATCGCGGTGTGGAGCAGTTGATGGACGAAGGCGTTGCGCAATTGTTCACCAACCAGTTTAACGGACGCAAAATTATTGGCACTGTGGGTCAGTTGCAGTTTGAGGTAATTCAATACCGCTTGCTTCATGAGTATGGCGCGCAGTGCCGTTGGGAGCCCATCAGCCTGTATAAGGCGTGCTGGATTGAGAGCGATGATGAGGCGGAACTCGCCCAATTCAAGCGCCGCAAGCAGCAGTTTATGGCGGTTGACCGCGAGGGACGCGATGTGTTCCTGGCCGACTCGTACTATGTGCTGCAGATGGCTCAGCACGACTTTCCGGCCATCCGTTTCCACTTCACTTCCGAGTTTTAGTCTTGGGCGGGGTGGTGCCCGCCCGGCATGAACGTTGGTTGTTTGAATTATGAATTATGAATTATGAATTCTGAATTGTGAATTAATAAAATGAATCATCAGGCTACTCTAAAGAAATTATATGTCGGGCTGACCGGCGCCGAACCCACCGCTGTGACAATGATGCCTCGCAGCGGCAGCAATCGCACCTATTACAGGATTGAGGGACCGCGACAGTTAGTGGGCGCCGTGGGCGTCGACCGCCGCGAGAATGAGGCTTTTATCTACATGAGCCGCCACTTCAAGAGTAAAGGTTTGCCCGTGCCTGCCGTTGTGGCCGAGAGTGACGACCACATGGCTTACCTCCAGGAGGACTTGGGCAATGATATCCTCTTTGGCTGCATCGAGAAGAGCACAATCACACGCTCGTTTAACGAACACGACCGGATGCTGCTCTCACGCACCATTAGAATGCTGTGCCGAATGCAGTTTGAGGGCGCGCGCGGCTTTGACTTCACGCGATGCTATCCGGCTCCGTCTTTTGACCGCCGCATGGTGATGTGGGACTTGAACTACTTCAAGTACTGCTTCTTGAAGGCCACCGGCTTGGAGTTTGACGAGAGCCGCCTCGAGGACGACTTTGACCGACTTGCCGACGTATTGCTGGCTAACATGAGCGACACGTTTATGTATCGCGACTTCCAAGCACGCAATGTGATGATCGTTGATGACCAACCATGGTTTATCGACTTTCAAGGTGGCCGCAAAGGTCCGTTCTACTACGACGTCGCCTCGTTCCTGTGGCAGGCACGCGCGCGTTACACCAAGAGCCTGCGTGCCGAACTAATCGGCGAATACCTCGATGAGTTGTCGCGATATGCAAGCATTGAGCGCACCCACTTTGAGTCGCAATTGCGTTACTTCGTGTTGTTCCGCACGTTGCAGGTGTTGGGCGCTTACGGCTTCCGTGGCTACTTTGAGAAAAAACCACACTTCCTCAAAAGTGTGCCTGCCGCCATCGAGAATATGAGCGATATGCTGCGCGAAACGCCCTTCATCGAGTTCCCCTACCTTAACGAAGTGCTATCGCAGATGGTGACACTGCCGCAGTTCACAGCAGCAATCAAGCAACCGCTGACGGTAACGGTGACGAGTTTCCCGTTCAAGAAAGGCTATCCCGTGGACACCAGTGGGAACGGTGGTGGCTTTGTCTTTGATTGTCGTGCCATCGACAACCCAGGCAAATATGACCGATATAAGCCTATGACCGGCGTCAACCCCGAGGTGGTGAAGTATCTTGAGGATAACGGCGAGATTGTCAAGTTTCTTGAGCATGCCTACGCGTTAGTCGACGCGAGTGTGCAACGTTATATTGACCGTAAGTTCACCCACTTGATGGTGAGTTTTGGTTGCACCGGCGGTCAGCACCGCTCGGTGTATTGTGCCGAACACATGGCTCGTCACCTGAATGAGAAATTTAACGTGCATGTTATGCTCACTCACAGCCAAACGCCCAACTTTGAGGAACTTGAAGATCGCGAACTCCTACCCAAAGCCCCTCTATGAAAGCGATGATATTTGCGGCCGGACTTGGCACTCGCCTTCGGCCGTTGACTAACGACCGTCCGAAGGCGCTTGTGGAGGTTGCCGGCAAAACCCTGCTTGAACACACGATTGACAGCGTTGTGGCTGCAGGCTGCACAACCGTTGTTGTGAATGTACACCACTTTGCCGACAAGGTTATTGCGGCTATCGATGCTCTGCGACGTCCCGGAGTTGACATCCTCGTGAGCGATGAGCGTGACCTCTTGCTGGAAACCGGTGGTGGAATTGTTGCCGCTACTCGTATGCTTGATGGTAGCGAACCGATTTTGGTGCACAACGTTGACATCATCACGCGTGGTCTCGACTTGCGAGCCATTGTGGATAATCACCTTGCGTCGGGCGCTATGGCGACGTTGCTTGTCAAGCCGCGCGACACGCAGCGTTATCTGCTCTTTGACGATGTGATGAAAATGCATGGTTGGACCAATATTGCTACCGGCGCTTGCCGTCCTGAAGGCTTACAGGCTGGAGAACTGGCCGCAATGCGTCGTCTCGCCTTTGGCGGCATACATGTGCTCTCACCGGGCATCATAGAGCCGCTGCAAGTCTATGCCCGACAGCATGGCCCTGCGTTCTCGATTATGGACTTCTATATCGACAAGTGCCATGATTATCATTTCGCCGGATATGAGCAAGCGGCACCTTATGATTGGTTGGACGTTGGTAAGCCCGAGACCTTGGCTAAGGCCGAAGCCCTTCTTCACTTGTAGCAGTGAGCCTTTTCACGTGATTTTTTGAGATAAATGTTAGAAAACTAAGGCGCCTGTTGTGGCTATGTCGATGACCGGAATCGACAACGAATCGCAGGCTGCGAGTATCTCAGCGCGACGATCAGGATAGACGTTGCCGCTGATGATTAGTGTGTCGAAGTCGACAAAGCGGCGCGCGGCATCCAAAGTGCCGTGAAATCGACGTGTCGCGATGGCATAGTGGGTATGAAACTGAGTGGTATCGCGGTGAGCGTAGAGGCGTTTGTCGCGCCAGTGCCCTCCACCTAAAGCAAGAAAACGCTTATTGCCGATGATGGCATACTGCATCTCGACCCGTGGCCGGCGAGCGTTTAAAGAGTCAGGATTAATGCCCACTCTGTCAACGCCAAGGCTGGCCAGCAGGTTGCGGTTGTGCCGTAGGAATTGTGATGGTTCCAACCTTTTGTCGAATGGTGCCCACACGACCGCAGTGTCACCACTGTATGCTATTAGAGGTGTGTAACGGCTGTCGTTAAGCAGAATGATACCGGACGATGGGATGTTGGCGATGTGAACGAGACTCAATCCAAAAGCAATTGCGGCAGCGATGATGGCAACAATCAGGTGCCTGTGCTGACGCCACATCAGCCATAGCAGAGCGAGTACAATGGCAGCAATGGCAAGCACCATTACTGTAAAACTGATATAGTTATAGCCAAGATGACCGTTATAGCAGATGTGTGCTACCGTTGATGCGACTGAACTGATAGCGCTTTCGGCACCATTGACAACAGCGTCAAGCCATTGCCACTCGATGCCACAGGCTGCAAGTGTCGCAGTGAGAATGCAGGCAATCATCACTACCGGGAAGAGAGGCAACACAAGCACGTTTGCCACCACACCGAGAGGGGCAATTGTGTTAAAGCAGTGCATCGAGATGGGCGATGTGGCAATCATCGCCGCGAGAGACACGACAACAATGCCTATGAAGTAGTTTACAACGCGCCATCGTGATTGCATCAACGGCAATACCGTGGCGCTGACTACGCCAATAGTTGCCACGCTGAAATAACTCATCCAAAATCCGGCCGAAAACAGGTCTCCTGGTCTGAACGCGAGAGTTAGTAGCGCCGAGAGGCAGAGTGCGTCGGCCAGTGTTGTCTTGCGATAAACATAGAATGCCCATGTCACAACTCCGGTCATAATTGCTGCCCTGACTACTGATGGCGACAAACCGGTGAAAACGGCATATCCCGCAATTAAAAGCAGCGTGGCGAGGAGTCTGAGCCGTTTGTGTCCGGCATAATCCAACGGATAAAGCACAAGCAAGACGAGCATTGCGATAATGGCGATGTGCAGTCCGCTCAATGCGAGTACATGGGCGATGCCAGCGGCTGAGAAGTCATCTCTCACATCAGGGTCGATATAATCATCATTGCCAAGTACCAGAGCGATGACCAACCGCCTTGCGCGCGGCGATAAGCCGTCAAGAGACATTACGGCATGCTCTGCCGCACGGCGGTATCGGGCTATGCGTGTCTTGAATGTGTCGAATGTGCCTATTTTGATGAGGTCGTCGGCATTAATAAATTGGCGGTAACCTATGCCAAGCCGCCTGAAGTGAGATGGGTAATCAAACGAGGCCGGGTTTCCATCGGTGATAATAGGCGACAGATCGTTGGGAAACGCGATAACGTCGCCTGCCGAGAGCAGATAATCGCAACCGGCGGTATATATCATCACCCGTTCGCCCGTAATATTCTTTCCGGTTGTTGTCGTCAATAATGTTGCCTCGATTTTCATCGACTGTTCTTTCAAAGCAATTGTCTCGATGCGAGCGGCAATTGTTTCGTGAGGATCGATGTGCAACTCTGCCGGTAACCTTGTGGCCATCAATGCGATACCTAAGGATATGGCAAGTGCTGTAACAGGTAATAATCTCAGGCGCCGTTTCCATGCGATTAAAGTAACCGAAGGTCGCCATATAGCGAGAGCGGCGAGTATGACGGCAGAGGCAACTGCCAATGCTCCGGCAATAGCAAATGCGACAACAAAGCCTGTGGCATCCGCAATGCAGATGCCGCAGGCCATAGGCAGCAATATCAGTGCCGAGGGTAACGTTTCCCCTAAATTAATGGGGAACGTGTTAGTGCGAGGTCGGTTCAGAGCAATGCCTTGATTTTCGCCTCAAGCACGTCGCGCGTGGTGCCGCCCACATGACGGTCAACCAGTTTGCCGTCCTTGAAGAACAACAGGGTGGGGATGCTGCGGATGCCGAACTCGGCGGCGGCATCGCTACACTCGTCTACATCGCACTTGCCGATGAGCACACGACCCTCATAGTCGTGGGCTAACTCCTCGATGATGGGAGCGATGGCGCGGCACGGTCCGCACCATGTTGCCCAAAAGTCAACTACCACAGCGTTGCCTTGAGCGATAATGCCATTAAGATTCTCGTCTGTAAATGTAAAAGCCATTGTATTTGTTGTGTTAAAAAATTGATTATCAAATAAAGATAAGGCGAGCGCCGTATCATCTATCGAAACGCGAATGCAAAGATAGAAAAAAGTATCTAAATTACAAAAAGAAAAATCCTCGACTCACGTCGGGGATTGCTTAACTTGTTAATTATACCATTAACATAAACCTAAAAACGATGAATTGAATGAAACGAAAATCGTCATCTCGACGACAGCAGTTTCTTAACCTTAAAAACTAATACCATGAAACTGGTTGCAAAATTATATATTTTTTGTTGAAAAAAATCATTTTTCTCAATAAAATTTTCAATTTTAATATATGTTTGCAATTAAAGCGCGATATTAACAGAACTTAACACAAAAAATGGCTCGTAAAATTAAATCACAAGCCATTTTTTTGTCGTTTTTTTAACAGGAATTGCCTTCAATTATTTTTCTCACGTGAGGCAAAAATCAGTCGGAAGCCAGGCGCAGGCCCAGGCCGGCGCGAGCGTTGTTATGAGAGAAACGGGCTCGCGCGCTGACGCGGCAATCCTTGGCGCTGCTGTTCCAATTGCCGCCACGGAACACCCTCGACGGCCCCTCGTCGGTGCACTTGGGATTGTTAGCCGGCGAGGTGCGATAGTAAGTGCCTGAGTAAAAGTCTGCGCACCATTCGCCCACATTGCCGCTCATGTCAAACAGGCCAAGTTCATTGGCTTCCTTTGTGCCCACATCGTGGACAGTGCCGGTGCTGTTGTCGTTATGCCAAGCGACGCCGTGGATATTGTCGTTGCCGGCATACTTGCCCTGCACGTCCTTGTCTCCGCCACGTGCGGCGTACTCCCATTCGGCCTCGGTGGGCAGACGGAAGGAGCGGCCGGTGATGGCGTTGAGGCGCGCGATGAAGAGTTCGCAGTCGTCCCAGCTGACGTTGGTCACCGGCAGATTGTCGCCTTTGACGGCACTGGGGTTGTTGTTCATCACCGCCCGCCACAGGGCTTGAGTCACCTCGTGCTTTGCGATTGAGAACGTCGACAGGGTGACGTTGTGGGCGGGGTGCTCGTGTATGTCGGCGTCAGCGTCGTCACTGCCCATCATGAACGAGCCGCCGTTGATGGTGACCATGTCTGCAACCAGTTGCTTGACGGGTTCAGGCCATTTGGCCTCGTCGAGGCGCTCGGGCAGCGGCTCTTTCTTGGCAGTCTTGCGCGATGAGGATTCGTAAGGTGAGGGTGAAGTGTTGACCGTTGGCCGTTGGCCGCCGGCAGAAGTGGCGGCCGTGGTGACGGCTGCACCGGTTGCGGCGGCGGCTGTCGCCCCTACGGGGCTATGCGGGGATTGGGCCTGTGCAGGGGTTCCGCCTTCGGCTCCACCCCTGCCTAAATTCCGGTCGCCCCTAACAGGGCTCGCATCAGCCCTGCCGGAATTCCGGTCGCCACTTGCGGGACTCGCGTTGTCGCGGCGATGTTGAGTCTGGCCATGGCTCGGTTGCGCGCTCGGGGTGTTGCCTTCAACGGAGAGTGCCAGGCGCAGGCCCACGTCGTTGTAGGCGAGAGTGGGCGCGTGCTTGTCACGATAGGTGACGCGGGCGCACACGGCGCCGCGACTCCAACTGCCGCCACGCATCATGCGGTATTCGCCGGTTGCGGGACCGGTGGGATTCTTGGCCGGGCTCGAGGCATAGTATCCCTCGGCGTAGAGGTCACTGCACCATTCCCACACGTTGCCGCTCATGTCATAGAGGCCCAACTCATTGGGCCATTTGGTTCCGACAGGTTGAGTGTGGCTGTCGTTGATGCATGCCACGCCGTCAACATTGTCGTCGCCGGAGTAGGTAAAGCCGTTGCTGCGGCGGCCGCCTCGCGCGGCATACTCCCACTCGGCCTCGGTGGGCAGGCGGAACTGCTTGCCGGTCATCGCGTTGAGTTTGCTGATAAAGGCGGCGCAGTTCTCCCACGAGACATTCTCGACCGGCAGATTGTCACCCTTGAATTCAGAGGGGTTATTACCCATCACGGCACTCCATTGAGACTGCGTGACCTCATATCGACCGATAAGGAATGTGCCGACACCGACCTGATGCACGGGACGCTCGTCGGCGTAGCCGTTCATGTTGCCCATCTGGAATGTGCCGCCGTCAATGCGCACCATGTCGCCAATCAACTTGGCTATAGGCGCCGGAAGAGCGGAAGTCGCTTGTTGTGTTGCGGCAGTGGTCCGTTCCGGATTCTGACGCGATGGTTGCGATGGTTGTTGTGTGGCAGGTCTTTGAGATGGAGCCGGCTGCGGCTTCGGAGTCGACACCGGTTGTTGCTTTGACTCCGGTGTAGGCATTGATTGCTGCTTTGACTCCGAAGTGGACACCGGTTGATGTTTTATCACATTTTCAATAATCTCTGGTTCTGGCCGAGTAATTGCCGGAGGCAGGGGAGTGGCGGAAATTGTTGGGAGTGTGTTACCCTCGATGGTGAGAGCAAGACGCACGCCCACGTCGTCATAGGCAAGCCATGCGGCATGCTTCTCACGATAACTCACTTGCATGCACACTGTGCTGCGATACCAACTGCCGCCGCGAACGATGTGATATTCGCCCTCGGCCGGTCCCGTGGGATTGACGGCGCCGTTACTGGCGCTATAGTAGTCCTCGCCGTACCAGTCGGCGCACCATTCCCACAAGTTGCCGCTCATGTCATATAGACCTATCTCATTGGCTGCCTTGCTGCCGACGGGCTGTGAAGATTGTGCATTGCCGTTATGCCACGCGACGCCATCGCCGTCATTGCTACCTGCAAAGCGTGTACCGTGGCTGTTTTTGCCGCCACGCGCGGCAAATTCCCATTCGGCCTCAGTCGGCAAACGGAACCTTAGGCCGGTGGCCTCATTTAAAGCCTCAATGAATTTGATACAGTCGTCCCAACTCACATTGTCGACCGGTAGCCCGTTGGCGCCGACGTGGTGAGACGGGTCGTTGCCCATCACAGCAAGCCATTGAGCCTGTGTGATCTCATGTCGCCCGATGGCAAAAGAGCCGACGGTGACGTTGTGGACAGGTTTCTCGTCGGGATAGCCTTGCTCGTTGCCCATGGCGAATGTGCCGCCGTCAACGACAACCATGTCGGCGAGTATCTCGCGAGCCACGTTGAGGGTTGCCTGGCGCTGCCGCTCCACGCGCTCTTCCCACGGCGTCTCTTGGGCGGTGATGTGAAACACAATCATGGCGACCAAGGCCGCCATGATTGTTGTTGTGTGTCGCAGTCTGTTCATGTTATATGCGTTAGAAAGCCACACCGACGCCGAAGCTCACGCGCGACGTTCCCATGAAGTCTTTGAGTTGACTTTTGAGGGTGAAACGATATTGGTAAGTAACTCGTGCGGCGAGGAAGCGCCACTTGATGGTGATACCGGCGACAGGCGAGATTGCCGGCGCGAAGTTTATTTTATCATCTTTAACGTTTGTTTCATCAAGTTTATCATCATCGGCAAGAGGATAGTTCTTCTCCAGATAATTACCATAGTAGAATTTGCCGGTGAAGCCAGGGCCTACGTGAATCCACACAGGCGATTTGTCGCCGAAGAGGTGGATTGTCCATCCAAAGGCGATATTGAACTCGGGGTGGACGGTGCTCTTGATATTCTCTTTGCCCTCAAACCTGCCGTCACCGCGGATGAGGTCAAAAATCTTGGTGTTAAGGTCAATCTGGAAGAAGCCGCCGGCACGGTGGAGGTTGTACTTACCTGTGTGCAGGCCGATGGGCACATCCTTGCGCCACTCATAGGTGAGAACGTGCGGCTTGTTGACGCTGGCGATACTTTCCTGGGTCCACTTGAGCACATAGTCGTTGGCGAGCATGCCATAGGTGCTACTTGAACCGGAAGACTTGGCTATCTCACGGAACTTGACAACGGCATCCTTGTGCATCTTCTTGCCCTGGTCCCAAATCGACTTCGCCTCGGCGAAGAGCATCTCAGCGCGGTAACCCTGGTCGAACTTCACCTTGTCACGTTGGGTGCGGGCATACTCATCATTCATGTTAAGGCTCACCACCTTGTTGTAATATTCGAGTGCCACGGCAAAGTCTCCGCTCTCGTAGGCCTGGTCGGCGCGCTGGCGGAACTCGATGCAGTTGGCGACAAGGTCAAGATTCTGTTGGTTCTCTTTGTGCTCCTCCGGTTTGATGTCTGTGCAGAGATCGGCTTGAATGAGCAGGTTCTGAGCCTGACGATAGTTGCAGGAGCGTATTTCTTCCAATGCCTTGTTACGATTTTGACGGTAGCAGGTGTTGTGAATAGGATCCATCGGATCCATGACGCGGTACACGACGCGGTCGCGCGGTTGCAATGGACGCACGTTGAGAGAGTAGCGGTCGTAATTGAACGCGTCAATCTCAATCACGCGTTTGTCAGCCTTATTCTCAGGCAGCACCTTCACTCGCCAAGTGTAGATTAATTCCTCGCCGTTTTGAGTGACATAGGCATCATCGTTGGGTGTGTCGAAGTTGGGGGCCGGGTCGGTGTAGGAGTAGAAGCGCAAGGGCATTGTCTTGCTCACGATAAATTGAATGACAGGGCGACTGTCGGCGGCATCGTTGAGCGAGCCTACGACATCAAACGACTCTCCGGTGATCTCGGTTACCTCGAGCTTGTTCTGTGCCATTGCGGTGGCACACCACGCCAGCAACGTGGCGGTAATGAGTAATAATCTTTTCATGATTTTATTTATTAGAAGTTATTTACAGAAGTTCAATTCGGAAGTCTTCGAGTTCAAACACCTCATCGCGCGTGGTGATGATATCTTCCTTGTTGTAGCCTTTGTTCTGAGTGTCTTTATAGGGTTGCCACGTGCGGACGTAGATTTGCGGGCGCGCCATGTCTCTCATGTCAATAATCAGGAATAGCCACCCGATGTCGCTGTAGCCCGGAGATTGCCAGTATTGCTTGAGCGTGACGCCGTACAGGTTGTCATATCGCAAGTCCTTCACAATCTCAAGATCCTCAAAATCAATCTTGAGCCAATCTTTCCGCTTGAATATGCCCCTCAAGTTTTTAAGATATTCCTGTTTGGTCTGGCGTGTGAGAACGGTCTTGCCGCGAATATTCATCCGATCCTTCATGCCGCCGCCCACCTTGTGCTGCAGCACGCGACCGGTGATGATGAGAGCGTCGTCGCTATAGACGCTCTCCAGAAATTCCAGGTCTTTGCGGATATATGCCGTGCGGAACTGCTCAACAAAGTTGATTACCCTTAGTCGCTGCGCCAAGTCATCCACTTCGCCCGAATTGGCCATCAACTCCATGAAGCTGTGCTTCTCAACGGCAACCTTGACGGCAAACACCTTGCCGGAAGTACCCACATCGAGCACCAACTCGTGGCGCATAATGCTGTCGCCACGGTGGAAGTCGACCGGAATATTGCGCACTTCGTAGGCATCGTGTTGCCCCACTTTTGGCAGACGAATCACCGGACCGGCATAGTCGCCGTCGGGCACAGACATGTGTCCCGTGCCTTCCCACATCTCGTTCACATCATTGCGCGCGCCTTCCGAAAACAACTCTTTGCTCAATTGCACCTTGTCTTTGTCCTTGACGTAGCACACGTTGATGGATGTCATCAGGTCGTTCACCGAGTTCTCGATGCGCGTGATGAGCGCCTCGTCGCTGATGCCACTGTTCACGCAGAATGTGGCTTGCGCGCCGGCCGTCAGCGCGGTTATAACCGCCGCGACGGCAAAACATAGTCTTCTTATCATAGTCGTTAATATTTACATGCTATTTGCTAATGCCCCAAATGCTTTTCAAGTAGGACATCGGAATATTTGTGTTAAGCAGGGCGGTGAAGTCGCCGGTGTCGCTCATCAGGTCGGCAGGGGTTGTTGTCACGTCAAGCATGTGCAGCACGTTGAGGACTTTGTCATGATAGATGACGATGGCGTGGAGTTTGTCGGCCGGAGACTTTGTCACGGCGCAGTAGGCGGTGACTTGTTTTCCGCTGCCGGCGATAATGTCAAGCGCGGTGCCCAACGGCAGTGAGAAGCATGGCACCTTTCCGCCGTACATATAGTGGTGGAGCGTTACCCAACGTTTGCCGGCCGGCAGTGCCTGCAACAGCAGATTTGAGAGTGTCATCCCGGCGCGTGTTTTTGTCGTTGCGTCGCAGACGAAATGCGGTTTGCGGTCGCTGCCGAGGGTGACGTACACGTCGGAGCGTAGCGCCTGCACGCCGTATCGCTTGCCGGGCAGCACGTAGGTGACGCTGTCGCTCATCGCCACCAGTCGCTTGATGTCCACCACGGGCGGAGTGGTGTGGCGGACGCTTGTGCCGGCGTCGAGCCGCATGGCAATCAGCGAGTCGGCAACCGCCTTGTCTGTCGCGCCGCCGGCATACTCCGGTGTGGCCGCCATGGCCGCCGGACAGAATATCGTGGCCAGCAACGCAATGCTAAGTGTTATTATTGACGTTCTCATCAGCGTTCTAACATCTAACATCTAACATCTAGTTACATATCCGCGTCCCACGCGTTGCGCGCGTAAGCCTTGATTTGGCTGCTCACCCGCGGTGACGTGCCTTTCAACATAGACCGCAGTGTGGCCAGTTGAGCGGCATCTGGCGTAGAGCCGGCGTTGCGCAGGGTATTGAAATAGTTCAGTGCCTTTGTGTCGCGGATTGCTGTGGTTTCCTCGCTTTGAGCCGGTTGTTGGCTGTCATTGGTCTTGTCTTGAGAGACAGTTTTCTTTTCGGCCGCAGGCTTTTTATTATCTTCCGGCTTAGCCGGTTTGGGCTCCTCTTTGGCGGCAGGTGCCGTCTCGGTTTTGGCAGCCTCTTGTGCCGTTTTGTCAGGTGTTGGCTGCGCTTGCTCAGGGGCGATGGGAGGCTCCGTTTGGACGGTATCTGTCGGCACCGCGGCCATCGAGTCGGTGTTGGCCACAATAGTACTGTCGGACGAAGAGGAATTTAACAAACCTCTCCAGGGCTGCGTCTTGAACAGTACTATGGCACCGATAACAACAGCCGCGACAACTGTAATAAGTGGCAGATAGGGGACTGCCGCGCGCATGGCACGTGCCAACTTTTCTTTGAGCTTAGTGCCCATCGTGGGGCCGGTTGGCGTGTCAACTCGTCTGGTATAACCCGATGGCATGTCATCAGGCACCTCGGGCAGTGAATTGAGTTGTTCGAGCAGCGCGGGTGCCGAATAGGTGCGCAGTGCCGAGTCGCGTTGCATCGCGTTGCAAATCGCTGTCACAGCTTCCGGCGACACACCGTTGAGGCGCCGCATCACGTCTTCGGTTGAGATTGTCGAGGCGTTTTCCGGGTCAAGCCCTGTGAGCAGGAAGTAGAGTGTCGCGCCCAGGGAGTATACGTCCAACTTGGGGTCGAATGTCGACACGCCGCTCATCTGCTCCAGCGGTGAATAGCCGGGGGTGTAGCCGCAGCCGTGAGCCATACTCGTGCGATGGCCGCCGCTGTCGAAGTGCAGCGACAGGCCGAAGTCAATCAGCATCGGGGCTGCCCTGAGCGCGCCGCGCTCGCTGCGCATCACGATATTGTCGGGCTTTATGTCCAGATGCATGATGCGTTTGCTGTGGAGGAAGTCCACCGCGCTGATGATGGGCCTCATCAGCCGTAGTGCCTTCGCCTCGGGAAGGGGTCCCTCGCGGTTTACCATGTCGCGCAGGCTGCCACCGTCCAGATATTCCATCACAAAATAGGCGGTGCCGTTGGCCTCGAAGATTTCGTTCACCGGCACGATGTGCCGGTTGTTGATGATGAGCGAATCGGCGCCGGTGCGGCGAGCCCGCTCGGCATTGTCCTTGCAAATCTGCTCGAGTTTGGAGGCCTCACTCTTGAAGTCGCCGAGCGAGCGGTCAATCACAGCCTGCGACCCCTGCCCGTAGCGCATAGTCGGATCGCCCGCGTCACGATGGCAGATGTCCTTGACAAACAATTCCTTGATGGCAAAACGGCCGTCCTGCCAGATATTGCCCTGCAGGAACATTCCCGAGGCCAGATAGGTGATGCCGAAGCCGCCCTGTCCCAGGACTTTGATGATTTTATATTTGATTTCATGGCCGCGCAGGACGGTACCGGGCGGCAGGGCATAAGTGAATTGCTTGTCGTTGTCCATTGTTAGAGAGGTTTAAAAGTGAGGTGGGTGCTTCCCATCACAATCTCATCGCCAAAGCGCAGGTAGATGCTGCTGCCGGCACTGTAGGCCCGGCCGTTGACCTTGACTGGGTTGGTGGCGCGCAGCACGGTGAGTTGGTAGCGTAGTGACTTGTTCTTGTCTTGACTGACGGTGATTGACACCGAGCGCGCGCTCATGTTGCCGTCACGCCACATCAGGTCGCTGGGCATCGCATCGTCGCGGCGTCCCAGTGTGGTGGTGCCCACCGGCAGCGGCGCGCTGCGCGGCACGAGCCACTTGCGCCACACGAGTTGTCCCATGCGAGTCTCCACATCGCCACCGGCAATGACGGTGGCCTTTGGCTGCTCACCGGCCTGCGGCTTCTCTACGGGTGCGGCTCCCTGTTCGTTGGCCATAAAGGCCACCACGCTGCCACACTCGCGGCACCGCGCCAGGTAGTCTCCTCGCGCGCTGGGCTGAATGATAATCGGTTTGCCGCATTGGGGACAGCCAATGTAGTATTTCTTGCCCACTTCGGCCACCTGCCGCACTGCCCATTGGCCGGGTCGGCCGGCCGACAAAGCCTTGCCCAACGCCTTGATTTGGCGCCGGGCAGGGTTCTGCTGGTTACTGTTGTTGGAAGTGTTGTCGCTCATTGTCGTCACTCTACGGGTTCGTCAACAATCGGCTCATCTGTCACATCGTCGGCATAGTCCGGCTCGTCGATGAACTCTTCGTTTTCCTCAATCATCACTTCGCTCTGGGCCACGTCATCGTCGGTGCCAAACACGAGGTTGTGGAGGAAACTCACCACAGAGCCTTGCTCTCCGCTGACGTTCTCGACAAGCACCTCATCGGTGATGGTGTCGTCCTCAATCTCGATCACGTCATCGTCCTGGTCGGCGGGGTGCTCATCGGCGGGGTGCTCATCGGCGTTCTGCGCCACAAGGGGCTCATCGGCAGGTTGCTCATCGGCGGGGTGCTCATCGGCCTCAACGTGCTGAGCCATGAACTCCTTGTCTTGACCATTGAGAAGGTCGCTGTTGTAGTCGATGATCTCCTGCACCTTACTCACTGCCAGCAGGTCATCACTGCCGGGGATGTTGAGTTGGGCCACCGGGCTAAGGTTGGCGTCAAAAACGGTCTCAAAAGTTCCGTTGCCGTCCATGTCGGCGAGATAGTACGTGTCACCGTTGGGGTCGGTGGTGATTGCCATAGTCACCGGAGTGCCGTCAAAGTCCACCTGATTGATCTCGACCGGAGTGTATTTTGCATTCTCAAAGATGGTCATCGGCGCCGCCGGGATGCCCTGCAGTTCGGCCACGACGGGCTGCTCGCCTGATGGCTCGGGCCACGACTCATTGCCGGGTTGCTCGCCGGGCTGTGGCTCGGCGGACTGCTCATCGGCCACGGTGTTCTCGGCCACGAGCTCCTTGTCTTCTCCGTTGAGCAGACTGTTGTTATAGTCGATGATTTCCTGCACCTTGTTCACGGCGAACAGGTCGTCGCTGCCGGGGAGGTTGAGTTGAGCAACCGGGTTGAGGTCGCTGTCGAGGACAGTCTCGAACGTTCCGTTGTCGTCCAAGTCGGCCAGATAGAACGTCTCGCCGTTGGGGTCGGTGGTGACTGCCATGGTCACCGGCGAGCCGCCAAAGTCCACCTGGCTGATTTCCACCGGGGTGTACTGCGCATGCTCAAAGATGGTCATGGGCACAGCGGGGATGCCTTGCAGTGCGGCCGCAGGCTCGGCGGGCTGCTCCGGAGCGGGAGCATCGGTGTGTTCGCCTTGATTGCTATTGGCATATCCGTTCAGGAAGTCAGTGTCAACAGGTATGTCGGCATCATTGGCCTCGGCCTCATGCTGCGCGATGTGCTGGGGCTGGGGGTGCTCAGCCGTTTGGGCCTGGGGGGCGGGTTGCTGTGCCGCCTGCGCTTGAGGCTGTTGAGGCTCACGAGCGGCGGCCTCGTTGGCGGCCACTTCGGCGGCGAGGTCTTCGGCGAGTGCATCAGCGGCGGGCTCTTCGGCTGCATCGGCTGTCTCTTGAGGGTCGGAGCAGCCTCCCACGGCCACCGAGCCTCCGATGATTGCGGCGGCAAGGGCTGCGGCTGCTGCACCACGCTTCTTGAGTTCACTCACGCTCAGAGACTTGTTGTCTTCTGACTTGAAATTAATCGATTTTGTTGCCATTGTCGTATAGTTCTAAAGTTTAATTGATGAATTGTTGTCTCTCGCTACATGCTACTTGCTGCTTGCTACAAGCTACATGCTAAAAGTTGACGCTGTTGCCGGCCGGCGTTGAGCAAATCAACGATGCAAAATTACAACCGCCGGAAGCCCGTTTGCAAATTTTCGCGTCGATGTTGTTTGAATAGCCGCACTTCTTTGACCAATCGCCCGTGAGTGTTGACCAATCAATGGGCTTTGCAGCGGCTGCATTGACGCATCTCGATTTCAGCTTCGCTCAGAGTGTGGTTGCAGCCCGGATTGGGGCAGCAACGCATTGACTCATAACGCTTGGTTATCACTTTCTTTTTGTTGTACATCGCCAGTAAGAAGCCAATTAAGCCACCCAGCATCATGGGCACACGAAGCAACCAAGCCTCTGCTTTAGCGGAATCACCATTGCCAGTTATGCCAAATTTTTCAAAAGGCATAAAAGAAACGATAATAACAAATAGGTAAAGTATAGGTGTGACGAGGTTGCGCATCTGTGTCTTAGTCTCTTCACGGTCAAGTTCTTTGCGGAAACGTGATACGATGCCACCCAAGAGGTTGAACTCGGTGTCGTAGTTGTCGGGTGAAAGTAGATGACAGGCGTAAAACGTAATCCCACGGACGTCTTGTGGCCCGAGGCGAATGAACGTTTCGGGCGTAATCTTATCCTCGCTAACGCGCCGCATTTCCCCGGTTGCGTCGTCGCGGATAAACGTGCCGTTGGTGCTGCCGAGATCCTTAATCTCCCATTGCGTCTCTCCGGTGGCGTCATCAGTGGTGATGGTGACTAAGGCATGCCGCTTGCTTACACCCTCGGCTTCGATTTTAAACGGACCGTCAACGCCGCGACCAAGCAAGAACACTTGTTTTCCCATCTCTCATCAATGATTGGTGTTATTGACAAAAGCCGAGCGGATAGCCTCTTTGTAGGCTCTAATCACCGGCTTCGACACTTTGACGATGATGTGACGCTTGACAAAGTCGCTCAACACAATCTGCTGCTTGACGTTGTCAATCTTGCTCAGATAGTTCTCATTGATGATACAACTGCGACCCAGGCGCACAAAGGGGCTGGGTGTGCCAGCCACGGCATACCCTTGACGGATGAGCGCCTCAACATGGCTGATGCCGGTGGTGATTGTCGCTTTCTCACCGCCGATGTAGAAAAAGATGGTATAGTTTCCTTCGGCTTTGGCAAGCGCAAGCCAATCAAGGTCGACGATTGTGAGTTCGTCGCGCTGATAATAACAGAATCGTGGCATAATGGGGTGCTATGCTTGATTAATATGTAATTTTGGCAAGGCCGCCCTCGTAATGCCAGCCATGGTATGGTTTAAGTCGCTTTATCGACACAGAAATGGTGCGAGAGCCTTGTTGGGTCATATCCTGTTCTCGGTCTTCGCTACCATTCCACAGATAATATGAAAGCTCCCACACCAGTATTGCTATCGTGTGGAAGCCTCATTTGCATGATGGCTATGATAACAACTGATGTAGATGCTATCACCATCACCTCTGTGGAATTGTCAATGTTGCGAAGATTGAGAACAGAAGTCTGATGCCAATAACACCATTATATAATATGTAATGTCATACTTCTTGCGATCCTCTGACCCGGTATGACACCGCAAAATTACAAAATATTTTTCATTCTTTCACATTATTTTTAAATTATTGTTGCAAAATGTTGTAAAAAAGGCCTTGCGAGTAATAACCCGCAAGGCCTTTTTTATTTTTGATAGGGCACCTGTTGTGGGGTGCCTCCCAAGACGTCTCAATCGTCGTCGCGGTCGTCGCGGCGACGGCGGTCGTTGCCACTGCGGCGCGGGCCGTGGTCGTTGCCGCGGCGCGGACCGTTATTGCCCTCGCGGCGCGGACCGCGGTTGCCTCCGCCGGCATTGCCATTGCCCTGCGGACGGCGCGGCTTCTCGTAACCCTCGGGCTTGTCCTGCAGCGCGCGCATTGAGAGGCGGAACTTGCCGGTCTTCTTGTCAATCTCAATGAGTTTAACGGTCACCTCGTCGCCCTCGTGCAGGCCGCTGGCCTCCATGTCAGGAAGGCGATCCCAAGAAATCTCGCTGATGTGAAGCAGACCGTCGCGGCCGGGCATAAACTCGACAAAGGCACCAAACTCGAGAATCGAGCGCACCGTGCCGGTGTAGATGGTGCCCTCCTCGGGAACGGCGATGATAGCCTTGATGCGCTCCACGGCGGCGTCGATGCCGTCCTTGTTGGCGCTGGCAATCTCGATGTAGCCCAGACCGTCAATCTCGTCGATGGAGATGATTGTGCCGGTCTCTTCCTGCATCTTCTGAATCACCTCGCCGCCCTTGCCGATGATGGCACCGATAAACTCCTTGTCGACAGTCATCTTGACGATGCGAGGCACGTGAGGCTTGTAGTCCTCGCGCGGAGCGGGGATGGTCTCGTTGATGATGTTGAGAATGTGGAGGCGGGCCTGCTTGGCCTGCTGGAGAGCCTGCTCAAGAATTTCGTAGGGGAGGCCGTCGCACTTGATATCCATCTGGGTAGCGGTGATGCCGTCAACTGTGCCCGTCACCTTGAAGTCCATGTCGCCCAGGTGGTCCTCGTCACCGAGGATGTCGCTCAGCACAGCGTGCTTGACGTTGCCCTCGTCGGTAATGAGACCCATAGCGATGCCTGCGACCGGCTTCTTGAGTTTCACGCCGGCGTCGAGCAGAGCGAGGGTGCCGGCGCACACGGTTGCCATACTCGATGAGCCGTTGCTCTCGAGAATATCGCTAACGATGCGGCAGGTGTAGGGGAAGTCATCGGGGAACATGCGCTTGAGGGCGCGGTGGGCCAGGTTACCGTGGCCAATCTCGCGACGGCTGACACCGCGCGGTGCCTTTGCCTCTCCGGTGGCAAAACCGGGGAAGTTATAGTGGAGCAGGAAACGCTCATCGTAACGCTTGATCACGTCGTCGACAAGTTTCTCATCGTCCTTGGTGCCCAGAGTGACAGTGGCCAGAGCCTGGGTCTCGCCGCGAGTGAACACTGCCGAACCGTGGGGGTAGGGCAGATAGTCGACCTCGCACCAAATGGGGCGGATTTCGTCGGTACGGCGACCGTCAAGACGGATGTGCTCATCGAGGATGCAGCGGCGGACGGCATCACGCTCGATGTCGTGATAGTAGCGCGCGAGCATGGGGGTAAGAGCATCGCGGTCGTCTTCAGGAATGGTCTCAAGGAAGTCATCAAAGATTTTCTTGAACGAGTCGTTGCGCCAGTGCTTATCGGCGCAGCCGGCCTTTGCAATCTCGTAGCAACGCGGATAGCACTCCTTCTTCATGCGCTCATGCAGTTCCTCGTCGTTGGTCTCGTGGCAATATTCACGCTTGACTACTCCGAGTTCTTTGGCGAGTTCTTTCTGGAGGAGACACATTGGCTTGATGGCCTCGTGCGCGGCCTTGAGGGCAGCAATCAGTTCATCCTCGCTCACCTCGTTCATCTCGCCCTCCACCATCATGATGTTGTCGTAAGTTGCACCTACCATCAGTTCAATATCGGCTTTCTCAATCTGCTCAAAGGTGGGGTTGATGACGAACTCGCCATCGATGCGCGCGACGCGCACCTCGGCGATAGGCTCCTCAAATGGGACGTCGCTCACTGCGATTGCCGTGCTTGCAGCCAGTCCGGCAAGAGCGTCCGGGCAGTCCACGCCATCGGTCGAGAAAAGGATGATGTGGACGATTGTGTTGGCGTGGTAATTGCTCGGAAAGAGCGGGCGGAGCACACGGTCGACGAGGCGTGCGGTGAGCACTTCGTTGTCGCTAGCGCGGCCCTCGCGTTTGGTGAAACCGCCGGGATAGCGGCCAAATGCCGAGTACTTCTCCTTGTACTCAACTTGCAGGGGCATAAAATCGGCCCCCTCCTCGGCTTCCTGTGCCGAGGTGACTGTCGCAAGAATCATAGTGTTATTCATGCGCAGTTCAACAGCACCATCTGCTTGCTTGGCAAGTTTGCCTGTCTCGAGGGTAATCTGTCGTCCGTCGGGCAGGGTGATGGTTTTCTTTGTAGGTGTCAACATAAAAACTGTAAAATATATAAACCTTATGTAAAAAATCGTGCAAAGGTACGAAAAAAGTATGAATTACGAAGAATTACAACCTAAGTTTTTTCAAAAAATTAATCTCACACTAAATTCCGCAACTCGATAATTCTATCTCGAAAATTCTCGAAAATTCCCGAAAAATATTTTATCTCGTAAATTTCCGTAAATCCACGTAAATTTAATTTTGACGATAAAATTCGGGAAATAAATATTTACGAGAATTTACGCAAATTTACGAGATATTAATTTTCGAGAATTTTCGGAAATTTTCGTGATAAAAAATTATGAATTATGCATTGTGAATTATGCATTAACGGAGGGAGAAGTAGTAGCCAATGACGACGTCGATGCCGATTGAGGATGAGCCGCTGAAAGGATCCGTGTTGTGATTTGAGAAGACGTCCTGCAGGCCGTAGGTGAAGCGCCCCTCGAGCACCACTGAATGACGGTGATGAACGTTTACCTCCAGGCCGGCACCTGCGCAAATGCCGTATTCAAAGCGTTTTTTGATAGGGGTTGTGTATTGGTCGGTGCTATGCACTGTGGACGGAAAGCCTTCCAGCGTAAAAGCGTTGGCGTAGTCGAAGTTGGCGCTCACGGCGTCGCCAATCATAAACGATATTTCCGGTCCGGCATTGAAGAAACCCTTGACCCTGTCGCTACCAAAGTAAATGTGGGTCATCACCGGCAGGTTGATGTAGGTGAATCGGTGCTGATATTGGAAGTCATAACCCTCAAACTTCTCTTTCCATCCGCGTTGGATCAGGTTCAGTTCGCCGACGAGGCCGAAGTGTTTCTCTTCAACATAGCGTACCCTGGCACCCACAACGATGCCTCCAAGCATTGACTGAGGCACACTTGGATTGAATTGCACCTTAGAGAATGACATACCGGCATGGGCGCCAACCGAGATGCGACGCGAGATGCGCTCTTGGGCTGTAGCGGAAATCGAGAGAAATGCTACAATTAGAACCAAGAACCGTAATAGGGGAGTGTTCGCTCTCATCTGACGATGGTCTCAATAGTATGGGCGGGAGTGAAGTGGACGATGCAGATTGCATCGTTGATATATCCCATCGCCGGGTCATCGCCGGCATGAGAAAAGCGGAAACTGGTCTGAATGCCTCGCTCCATTGTGGTGTGGTCGGCAAGCGTGCCACTGCTTGACAGCGCTTGCACGAGATACATGGCCGTGTCGAAACCGTATAGCACCATATTGGGATAAGAGGCGAGCATTTGCCCCTTGAACCATTTATTATAATAGAACTCAATGTCGCGAGTGCGGTAGCCATTGGAGTTGAAGAATCTGGAGAACATAAATGTGTCAACGTCCTGCAGATCTTCTTGATAATCTTTGAGGTAGGTGACATATTCAGGATAACCCAGTAACTTTATCTCACAGTCAAAGCGTTCCTTCTTGGCCTTGGAGAGCGCCGGCAGAATACGCTTCAGCAGCGACTTGCTGCCGTTGGACGGCACAACGAGATACTGCGAGCCGGGTAGCATCTCCAACGACAAATTGTCAAACGACAACTCGCCGGAGCCGATGGGCACCGAGACGTTGTAAATGTTCAAGTCGTCAAATTTGTTGCGTAGCATATTGAAGGCCTCGGCGTCCTCAACGCCACCCTCGGTGACATAAATCACTGAGATGTCGGGCGTAGTTTCCTTGACCCATGCGGCCACAGATGCTGTCATGGCTGCCATTGGCACGTTTGCTTGGAAAACATTGGAGTTATTGAGGTGATTGTCATTCTTTGTGGCGAAACAATTAAGCACTGCGATGTCGTGGCTATTGCCAAAGTTGATAATTCTCTCCAATTGCTTTGGCTCGAGTGGTGCGACGATTACATCCATATTATCGAGAGTGCCGCTGGCCAAAAGGCTGTCGGTAACATTGAGGTTGTGTTCCGTGTCGAGCACCGTTAGGTTGACGCGTGGTTTCTCGCCGCGACGTTGGATGCTATCGAGTGCAATGAGAAAACCTTTGTAAAAATCAGTATAAAGCAACGCCTGACGTGGCGGTTGTGGCTTGTGCAGTTGGAACGGTAGCACGATGGCGATGTTGGCGCCATCGCTTTTAGCGCGCGTTTTAGGGTGAGCGGCCTCATAGAGGTCGTCAAGGCGACGTCCGTAGTAGTTGCGAAGTTCATAGACGCTGAGGGCCGCCGGCGTGGCCGTGACGCTCGATGTGGTGACTACGGGAATGATAAAATACTTGCCTTTCTTCAACTGCTCAGTACCCGGATTGGCTGCCAGAAGGTCGTTCTCGCTAAGACCATTCTTTTTGGCTAGCATATAATATGAGTCGCCATTTTGCAGTTTGTAACGTGTGAAGGTCACCAACTTGCGTTCAATAGTCAATGGCGTGGATGTGCCGCATGGCACTTGGACAGTAGTCGCGGCGACGTAACATTCAGGGGCTATTGTGGGGTTGGCGGCAATTAGGGCCTCAACCGATGCGTCAAATCGCTGCGCCACGGTATAAATATTTTCGTCAGTGCCCAAAGTATATTTTGCCATTGTTCCACGGGCATAGTAACTTGTGGCCTCGGTAGGCGTCATTGATGCCTTGTCGGCAGGGATGAAGACGGCTTGCCCTTTAGTCACGCCATCGGTAGCCCAAGGGTTATATGTCAACACGGTTTCCGGCGACACCCCCAAGGCGCGTGCCACACGATGCAGTGACGACTTCTCGGTAGCATGATAACAAGTGAACTGCTCGCCACAAATAGTGACGACAGTCGCGGCCACAATTGTTGACGTGCAGACCAAGATAATTATCACAGCAGCCGCCAATCTCTTGATATTCAACATTATTATTAGTTGTTAGTCGTTAGTCGTTAGTCATTAGGTTGTTTTCAAATTGCAAATTTAGTAAATTCTCGTCAAATAACAAAATACAAAAAAGCACGGGCCAGAACCATAGCCCTTCGTGTACCCATACTATAAAAGCGACTATGAGTGACCCGTGCATTGTTTTAAATCTTAAATCGGGTTGATTTGCTTAAAGTTTTTCCATTGCTTGGCGTTCTTGTAGGCCGTAATTGACTCGGCCGGGACAAAAAGTGGCACTTTGCTGTCATTCTCCTTCTCGAGTACTGGTGGTGTGATTGCGTGGCACACTATGCGCTGCAGTTTGCACTTCTCGGTGATTTTCTTGCCGATGTTGGTAACAGTAGAGGGCAGGATGAGTTCTGTTAACGCTGTGCTGCGGAAGGCGTTTGTCCCAATCGAGGTCACACCCTCGGGAATGTCTATGCTTTGGAGAACTTTGCAGTCGCGAAAGACCTCAATTCCGATGCTGCGTAGCGATGCCGGCAACTGAACGGATTGGAGGCTCTTGCAGTTGCGTAGCGCTTCCTTGCCAAGTGTCGTTAGGTGGTCACTTAATGTAATATCAGTCATCGCTGTGCAGTCTTGGAAAGCACTTTGCGGCAGTTCGGTGATGCCCTCCGGAATGTCGATGGCTCGCAGGGCGTAGCAGCGATAGAAGGCATGCTCATTGATGCTTGAGAGGCTCGCGGGCAACTCGATAGATGGCAGGTTGTGGCAGTTGGCCAGAGCATAACTGCCGATGGTGGTCACTCCATCATGCAAAGTGACGCTGCGCAGGCCATCACACTCTTCCAGCGCATGAGCCGGCAACACGGTTACGTTTTCCGGCAACTCAAAGGCGGTAACACCCGAGTTAGCAAAGGCATAACTGCCAATGCGAGTTATAGAGGCAGGCAGTGCGATATAGGATATACGCGAGCAGTTGTAGAAAGCATATTGTCCGATGGCTTCCACTCCATTCGGTATATTCACCTGACCCGAAATGCCTTCCGGGCAGGAGATGAGCAAGGTTCCGTCGGCATTATAAAGCAGGCCGGCGTCTGACATATAACGTCTGTTGCCACGTTCCACCACATAAGCCCGTAGTGTGCTGATATCGCCGGGATTGTCGTTACCAATCTCGGTGTCGGCGGGGATATAAAGTTCAACAAGTTTGGTGCCGGACAGGGCATTAGTGCCAAGGTAGGTGAGCGATGTGGGCATCTCTAATCGTGTAATCGGCACGTTTTTGAAGCATTTGTCGCCAATAGAGCGCAGCCCTTGCGGCAAATAGACAGCAGTGAGCCTTGAGCAGTCCTCAAAACAACTGGCGCCAAGTTCCTCCACATAGTCGCTCATATCAAGATACTTCAGGTGGGAGCAGCCGTAGAAAGCGTTATCGCCGATGCGCACCACGCGTCGGCCCATTACCACCTCCTCGAGGTTATAACAACTCGAGAAAGCGTAGTTGCCAATTTCACTGGTGCGCTCCGGCAGAATCACCGTGCGCAGATTGCCGCAACCGGAAAAGCAACTCGATGGCAGTTCGTCGCGGCTTGTTCGCGAGGACGAGAAGAACCCACCACCGCCGCTCTCGATGTATGCGCCACCAAGGTCTAAATCGAGATAGTTGTCCACTTTGCGGTTGTCGAAATCATAGACGCTGGAGCGTTGAGCGATCTTCTTAATGAACGCCAAGTCCTTGCCGTTGATCGGTCCGCTGAGAATTAGCACGCGCACGCTTTTGAACTCCACGTCATCAATTGCCTCTTCAAGTTCGCCGGCGCGATGCATTCGCATATCGACCACGTCATATCCACTTGTACGGAAACGCGTGCGTGACCGTCGACTGTCGGCCATCGCCACAAAAGCGAACATTAATGCAAGCGCAACAATAAAAGCGCATCGCAGTGTTAAAAACGGATTTTGTCTCATTATAGAAAATTTCCAATTGTTATTTCAATTCACAAAAATACGCAAAAAAATGATTACCACCCCAATATCTCAACAATTATTTATATAATTGGTGAATATTATGCAGGTTTATTAAAACCATGTAATTGAAACGACAATATTCATAAACTCTCGTCTCCTTATTGGCGTGGGAATATTGTTAATGTTGTTCGATGGCGGTTAGGCGGTCGGCGAGGCCGAGGCGGTAGTAGATGTCGCGCAGCGCTTCGCGAACGCTGCGGCTGTTGCGGTTTTGCTCGTAGGCGTTCTCGAGCAGCGGCATCGCTTGGCGGTAGAGGTCGAGACTGGCTTGCGTGTTGTGGAATCGTTGTTGGACGGCTTGATTGTAGTAATAGCGACCCATATTTAATTGGGCGATGTGGTTATCGGGAGCGCAAGCGAGGGCGCGTTGATAGTAGGGTAGCGCGGCATTAATATCGTGCTGTCGCTCGATGATAAAACCTTTGGAGTTGAGCAGTTCGGCGTTGGTGCTGTCGTTAGCGATGGCGGTGTCGAGCAGTCTGTTGGCATCTTCAAATTTGCCGGTTGCGATGCAGTCGTTGATGATGATGCGCAAGTAGCGCGGGCGCGTTGTTCCCAAGGCAGCGAACGCTTCGTGGGCGAGATTGACGATGGCGACGGTGTCGCCGATTGCCTCGAGACACGATAGGGCGTAGTCATACGCGTCGGCCTTTTTATATCCGGCCTGCCTCGCAGCGGCAAATAATGCTGACGCCGCTTTGTAGTCTTGTTGGTGCCATAGTGAGATGGCCTGATAATATCGTATGGAGGGCACTATGGTGTCGGAAGCCACAGTATGGCGGCAGTAGTGTTGCCAGGCATCGTAAGCACCTTGCCAGTCGCCGAGGTTGAAGAGTCGATTGCCGGCGGTGTAGATTTGCGGCAAGTATTCGTTAATGAGCCGGGTGGCCTCACGGCTATGTTTGGTCTTAAATCGTGGTTGTCCTGTCTTTTTGTTGAGTATAGGAAGGCCGTTGTCATCTTTGAGCCATGTGGTGTCGATACTCATGCAGTGGTCAAGGCTGGAGTAAGCGTCAACAAGGGCGTGTTCCATTTTGGCCACGTCCACTTTCTTGCCCACTCGCGCGGCATCTCCCAACCTGTCGTGTAGACCGATGTGGATTTTGGCATTGATGAGCCACGTCTCGCTGCGGTCGGCAGTTTGCTCGTGAGTTAATGCCGGCTTGAGTTTATTAATAGCATTGGTATAGTCTGTGGCAGATGTTTTCAATTGATTGACAGCCTTCTTGACATCGTTCACAACGGCCTTCTGCCCAAGAGCAGCAACGGCCACAACGGCCGCGACACAACACACAACAACCCTCTTCATCAAAAAAACACAA
The DNA here is from genome assembly GCA_017454355.1 of Muribaculaceae bacterium. Taxonomy (GTDB): domain Bacteria; phylum Bacteroidota; class Bacteroidia; order Bacteroidales; family Muribaculaceae; genus Sodaliphilus. Next base: position 68,648 of record JAFTDD010000084.1, on the reverse strand, counting down.
TTCAAAAATCACAATTCACAATTCTCTCACGTAAAACGACGTAAAAGTTCACGTAAAACTCGTAAAAATATTTTTACGGATTATACGATAATTTTTTACGGGATCTTACGTGAGAAAATTGTGAATTGAGAATTATCTTAGTTACTTCTTGTGGCCGAGGAGTTCGAACTTGTAGTTGATGTCCTCGATAAGGCTATTGGCCTGCGTCTGCAGGGTCTTGTTCTCGCTCTTGTCGAGTTGGATGGCGCGTTGCAGATAGGGCATGGCCTCCTCGTAGATGGGGATAAGGGTGGGCTTGAGTTGCACGTCGGTCATTTGGCTGTTGGCGGCGATGTAAGCGTTCGCCTCCTCATAGAGCGCGCGCGCATAGTTAAGGTAGGAATCACCATAGTTCGGGTCTTTCTCCATTGCCGTCTTGAATAATGCCTTTGCCTCTGCGACTTTCTCCTCACCGAGCAGCACCTGCCCCTTGATGTCGTAGAAGTTGGGCGACTGCGGGTCCGTTGCAATCGCACTGTCGATAAACGGGATGATATTGTCCTTTTGGTTCTCGTGGGTCATCATATTCTGAACATTGCTCAGGAAAGCCGCGTCGCGGAACTCCTTGCACTGGTTGCCGGTGTAGCCCAGGCTAAGAGCCTTCTTGAAGTAGTTGAAGGCCGTGAGGTAGTCTTTCTCCTCAACATCGGAAAAGTAGGTGCAGTAACCGGCCAGGAAGTTATAGTTGCCCAGCACGGTATCGGCCGGCACAGGAGCGCCTGCAATGGTCGCCAGAGGTGACTGCACAAAGCCGATGTAGTTGCTGTAAGCCTCTGCCGCTTTGGCATACTGGTTCTCGCCCAAGAAGATGTCTCCCATCTGGGCCAGGTCGCCCACGTGTCCACCCAGCAGCGATAGAATCTCCTTGCTGTGCTTGGTTTTCACCTTCACGTTGCCGTTCTTGTCCAACTTGGGTTGGCCGGTCTTCTTGTCAATCTCGGGCACTGTGTCGAGGGGCAATGCCGTGGCAAGCATGGTATAGCCACAATCGAGTGCCGTGGCAAGCGCATCGTTGTCAACAGCCTGACCCATCACCTTGAGTTTGGTGTACTCATCAACGATGCCCAGAGCGAGTTTGCCGCCGGTGAGCCAGGTGTTGGCGTCTTTAGCCGTCTCGGGGTTAGTCAGCGCCGGAGTGAGTTTCTCGAGAGCGGCCGCTTTGGCCTCAACGTTGCCGCCGAAAGCCTTGGAGGCGTCCTTCACCAGGGCCTCTTGTGCCGTGGCGCTTGTCGCCATCAGTGATGCGCAGGCAAGCATGAGGATAATCTTTTTCATTTTCGATAGAGTTTGTTTTTAGATTATGGTTGATTGTTTGTTCTGTCGTGTTAGACTGCGCGAGACGACGAAAGTTAAATCTCGTCGTTCTCGTTGTTCTCTTCACCGAGGTCAGCGTCGTCAACGTTAAGGTTGTTGTCGTCAAAGTCGAGTGCCGTCTGCGTGGCTTGAGTCGGCTCGGCGTTGAATGCTTCGGGCTCATCGGTGGCTTCCGGCTCGGTGTCGACCTTGCAGACTGAGGCGATAACGTCGTTCTTCTTCTCAAGGTTAATCAGGCGCACACCCTGCGTGGCGCGGCCAATCACGCGCAGCGAACTCACCTTCATGCGAATCATGATGCCGCTCTTGTTGATGATTACCAGGTCGTTGCCGTCGTTCACGTTCTTGATGGCAATCACCTTACCCGTCTTGGGCGTGATTTGGAGGGTCTTGACGCCCTTCGCGCCACGTTGAGTGACGCGGTAGTCGTCGAGTTTGCTACGCTTGCCCATGCCTTGCTCGCTCACGACAAGCACGTCGTCATTGGCGTTGCGGCGCATGCAGATCATCGCGACCACCTCATCCTCGCCGTCGGCGTCAAGTTGCATGCCACGCACACCGGTCGCGGTGCGGCCCATCACGCGCACGTCGGTCTCGTTGAAGCGCACGGCGCGGCCGTTGCGGTTAGCCAGCAAAATCTCGCTGTCGCCCTCGGTGAGAACCGCCCCCACCAGGCGGTCATCGTCAAGAATGTTAATGGCATTGATACCCATGGCCCGCGGACGAGAGTAAGCCGCCAGGCTCGTGCGCTTGACGGTGCCGTTCTTGGTCGCGAACATGATATAATGGCTGCCATTATAGGCGGGGTCAGTCAATCGAGTGGCTCGCACGATGGCAAGGATGCGGTTATCGGCATCAATGTTGAGCAGGTTTTGGATTGCTCGGCCTTTGCTGTTCTTAGTGCCCTCCGGTATCTCAAACACGCGCATCCAGTAGCAGCGTCCCATGGCGGTGAAGAACAGTAGGTAATTGTGGTTGGTGGCCTCATAGACGGTCTCGATGAAGTCCTCGTCGCGAGTGTCGCTGCCTTTGGCTCCAACGCCGCCGCGCGACTGTGTGCGATACTCGCTCAGCGGAGTGCGCTTGATGTAGCCGTAGTGGCTGATGGTGATAATCATCGGGTCGTCGGCATAGAAGTCCTCGGCGTTCATTTCGCTTGACGAATAGACAATCTGGGTGCGGCGCTCGTCGCCGTACTTCTCTTTCACCTCACGCAGTTCGTCCTCAATCACGCCACGGCACACGTCCGGGTCATTGAGAATTGACTCGAGATAGGCAATTGTCTTCATCAACTCGGCCAACTCCTCGCGGAGTTTACCTTGCTCAAGGCCGGTGAGTTGGCGCAGACGCATTTCAACAATAGCGCGAGCCTGCACCTCGTCGAGCGCAAAGCGCTCGCATAGGCGTTGAATGGCCTGCTCGGTGTCCTTGCTTGACTTGATGATAGCAATCACCTCGTCGATGTTGTCGCTGGCTATGATGAGGCCTTCGAGGATGTGGGCGCGGTCTTTGGCCTTGCCCAGACGGTACTTTGTGCGGCGGATAACCACCTCGTGACGGTGATCAAGGAACTGTTGCAACATTTCCTTGAGGTTGACCGTGCACGGGCGACCATTAACAAGACACACATTATTAACGCTGAATGATGACTGCAACTCGGTGAGTTTGAACAACTTGTTGAGCACCACATTGGCATTGAAGTCCTTCTTGACATCGATAACGATGCGCATGCCGTCCTTGTAGTCACTCTCGTCGTTGACGTAGGAAATGCCATCGATGCGCTTATCCTCAACGAGTTGAGCGATTTTGAGGATGAGTTCACGACGGTTGACGTTGTAGGGGATTTCGGTTACCACGATGCGGTCGTGTTGAGCGGCGCTCTCAATCTCACACTTGGCGCGGATGACGATGCGTCCGCGACCGGTCTCGAAGGCCTCTCGCACACCCTGTGTGCCGTAAATAATGCCACCGGTGGGGAAGTCCGGAGCCTTGATGTATTGCATCAGGCCGTCGACGTCGAGTTCAGGGTTCTCAAGCAAGGCGATACAACCGTCGATACACTCACCCAGATTGTGCGGCGCCATATTTGTCGCCATACCTACGGCGATACCACTGCCGCCATTGACGAGCAGGTTGGGGAAGCGCGTTGGCATCACGGTGGGCTCCTTGAGGGTCTGGTCGAAGTTCCAGTCCATGTCGACGGTGTCCTCGTCGAGGTCACTCATCATCTCTTCGCCCATCTTGGCAAGGCGAGCCTCGGTGTAACGCATGGCAGCGGGGCTGTCACCGTCAATCGAGCCGAAGTTTCCGTGGCCGTCCACCAGTGGGTAGCGCATTGCCCAGTCTTGAGCAAGTCGCACCATGGCAAAGTAGACCGACGAGTCGCCGTGGGGATGATACTTACCCATCACCTCGCCCACGATACGCGCGCTCTTGAGGTGCGGTGTATTGGAAAAATTGCGCAGTTTTGCCATGCCGTAGAGCACGCGGCGGTGCACCGGCTTGAAGCCGTCGCGCACGTCCGGCAAGGCACGTGCAACTATCACCGACATGGAATAGTCGATGTAGTCCGACTTCATCTGATTCTCGATATTAATATCGATAATCCGATCGTTGTTTATGTCCATTTATACGATAAAAAATTATTGTCCACGCAACGCAATGCAGGCCACATTTTGCCCAAGGCTATCACGCAGTCGCGGTGTTAACTTTCCACCCACAAAGTTACTATTTTTTTGCCACACGGCAAGCATTTTTTTGATTTTTTAATATCTTAAATTCAATCTCAAGTGAAATGGCGTAAAACTTCTCGCATAATCCGTAAAAACAACTCCCGTGAATTCCCCTGAATTAACGTGAAAGATGTTGAGGGGTTGAGCGTTGAGGGGTTGAGCCTCACGCTATCGCGCTCGGGGATAATGGCTTTGTCGCCGCATGGCTGCCAGGCCAAGGCCAGACCATACATTTATTCCCAATCGCGATAGCGATTGGCTCAACCTCTCAACCCTCAACCCTCAACCTCACTTATTCACCTGGAAGCGGTTCCAACCGGTAGCCAAATGGTCTACAATCTGGCGCGCGGCTGCCAAACCGGCATTGATGTTAGCCTCGGCTGTCTGCGCTCCCATTTTCTTGGGAGTAAACAACACTCGGGCGGGGTAGAGTTGTTGCAGTTCGTCGGCTATATCAGGCTTGACATCGGCGATGTAGCGCAGGTCACTTCTTGCCGCCATGGCGGCCTGCAAGCCCGGCTCGTCAATCACTTCCTTACGTGCGGCGTTCACCAGAATGGCGCCTTTGGGCATCGAAGTGAGCAGTCGCTCGGTCACCGAACGACGCGTCTGGTCGTTAGCCGGTATGTGCAAACTGACAATTTGGTTGTCGGCATAGAGTTGCTCCACACTGTGCACCGGTTGGATGCCGTCGGCCTCCATAACCTCATCGGCCACAAACGGGTCGAGCGCGCTCACCTTCATGCCGAAGCCCTTGGCGATGCGCGCCACGTTGCGACCCACTGCGCCATAAGCATGTATGCCCAGCGTCTTGCCCAGCAGTTCGGTGCCACTGGTGCCGTCATAGCGGTTGCGCACGAGGGTGACAAGCATTCCCATCACGAGTTCGGCAACTGCATTGGCGTTCTGTCCCGGGGTGTTCATCACACACACGCCATGAGCCGTGGCTTCATCGAGGTCGATGTTGTCATATCCGGCACCGGCGCGAACAACCACCTTGAGCAGTGGTGCGGCATCAAAAACATCCTTGGTGACCTTGTCGCTGCGAACAATCAGTCCGGTCACATCGTGCACGGCGGCAACAAGGTCGTCGTGACTGCCTTTTTCCAGCAGAGCCACCTTGTGGCCTGCCTGCTCAAGCACTTGGCGGATGCCGTCAACCGCCACCGGTGCAAAAGGCTTTTCGGTTGCAATTAATACTTTCATAGTTAAGTTGATAGTCGTTAATGGGTTGCTTCAAAGTCGTGCATTGCCTGAGTTAGCACCTTGACACTCTCGAGCGGCAGCGCGTTGTAAAGCGAGGCGCGGAAGCCGCCCACACTGCGGTGCCCCTTGATGCCGACGATGCCACGTTCGGTAGCGAAGGCAAGGAAGTCGGCCTCGAGTTCCTTATATTCCGGTTTCATCACAAAGCACACGTTCATGATAGAACGGTCTTCGGGATGTACTGTGCCGACAAACATGCGGCTGCCATCGATGGCATCGTAGAGCACGGCGGCCTTCTCCTCATCGCGACGTTGCAGTTCCTTTACGCCGCCCAACTCCTTATACCACTCGAGGGTCTGCAGGGCTGCATAAATCGGGAACACCGGCGGCGTGTTGAACATCGAGCCCTTCTCAACATGGGTCTTGTAGTTGAGCATAGTGGGCAAGACGCGATCGACGTGCCCCAGAGCGTCCTCGCGCACGATGACAAACGTGACACCGGCGGGTGAGACGTTCTTCTGCGCGCCACCATAGATGAGGTCATACTTCGACACATCAACCGGACGCGAGAAGATGTCGCTCGACATATCGGCTACCAATCGCACAGGCACGTCCATGTCGTGACGGATTTCGGTGCCGTAGATGGTGTTGTTGGTGGTGATGTGGAAATAGTCAACGTCTTTGGGCACGACATATCCTTTTGGAATATAGGTGTAGTTGTCGGCCTTGGATGAGCCCACGACTTCCACCTCGCCAAAGAGTTTGGCCTCCTTGATGGCCTTGTTGGCCCAGGTGCCGGTGTCGAGGTAAGCGGCACGGGTACGCATCAAGTTCATCGGCACCATTGCAAACTGCAGGCTGGCGCCGCCGCCGAGGAAGATCACGCGATAGCCCTCGGGGATGTCGAGCAGTTCTTTGAACAACTGCTCGGCCTTCTCGATAACAGCACTGAACTCCTTGCTGCGGTGTGAAATCTCGAGGATGGACAAGCCGGTGCCGGCAAAGTCGTGGATGGCATCGATGCAGTGGTCGATAGTGTACTGGCTCATAATCGACGGGCCGGCGTAGAAATTGTGTTTCTTCATATCATTTATTATTTAGTGATATTAATTATGCGAAATCATTCACCGCAAAATTACAACATTTGCGTGAATTGACAAGCGGTGTCGCAATATTTTTATGGCAAGGCGTGATTGTGTTAACTTGACATTGGCGGCGGAATATTTATTTAGAAAAGAATTGAAAAATCGTGTGGAAGTTTTAACTTTTAACTTTTTGCCGGCGTCTTGGCCAAAAAACGGCTCAAATCGTCCATTAAAAAAAGAGTTCGAGAGATAAAAAATTTTCACTTTTTTTGAAAATATTCGCCAAAAAACGTTGCCAATCCGAAAAAATGAGTTACCTTTGCCACGTGCAAACCACCATTGGATTGCAACTAAACAAAATCAAACAACAACTATTGGCATCTAAAATCAAAACAGAGTCATGAATGTTGAGAAAATCTTGACTGACCTCGAGGCCAAGCACCCCGGCGAGAAGGAGTATCTCCAGGCCGTCCGCGAGGTGTTGCTCACCGTGCAGGATGAGTACAACAAGCACCCCGAGTTTGAGAAAGCAAAAATTATCGAGCGCATGGTTGAGCCTGACCGCATTTTCACCTTCCGTGTGACATGGGTCGACGACAATGGCGAGGTGCAGACTAACCTCGGCTACCGCGTGCAGTTTAACAACGCCATTGGCCCGTATAAGGGAGGCCTTCGTTTCCATGCTTCGGTGAACCTGTCAATATTGAAGTTCCTCGGTTTCGAGCAGACGTTCAAAAACGCGCTCACCACGCTGCCGATGGGCGGTGCCAAGGGCGGCTCTGACTTCAGTCCGCGCGGCAAGAGTGATGCCGAGATTATGCGTTTCTGCCAAGCGTTCATGCTGGAGTTGTGGCGCAACATCGGTCCTGATATGGACGTGCCTGCCGGCGACATCGGCGTTGGCGGCCGCGAGGTCGGTTACCTCTATGGTATGTATAAAAAACTCACTCGCGAGTGTACCGGTACACTGACCGGCAAGGGCCTCGAGTTTGGCGGTTCGCGCATCCGTCCCGAGGCGACCGGCTTTGGCGCATGCTACTATGTGCAGAGCATGCTCAAGCGCCTGGGCACCGACTTCCAGGGCAAGACAGTGGCCGTGAGCGGCTTTGGCAACGTGGCTTGGGGCGCCGTCACCAAGGCGACCGAACTTGGCGCCAAAGTGGTGACTATCAGCGGTCCTGACGGATACATCTACGACCCGACCGGCATCAATACTCCCGAGAAGATTGACTGCCTGCTTGAACTCCGCGCCAGTGGCAACGACGTGTGTGCCCCCTACGCCGAGCGCTTCCCCGAGGCAACGTTCTTCGCCGGCCGCAAGCCGTGGGAGCAGAAGGTTGACATCGCCATGCCTTGCGCCACCCAAAACGAGGTGTCGCTCGACGATGCCAAGCAACTGCATGCCAACAACGTGTTGCTGGTAGCCGAAGTGAGCAACATGGGTTGCACTGCCGAGGCAATCGACTACTTTATCGAGAACCGCATGGTTTATGCTCCGGGCAAGGCTGTCAACGCCGGTGGCGTGGCGACATCAGGCCTCGAGATGACCCAGAATGCCCAGCACATCTATTGGACAGCGGCCGAGGTCGACAAGAACCTCCACCAGATTATGGCCGACATCTATGACCAGTGCTGCCGTTACGGTGAGGAACCCGATGGGTATATGAACTACATGAAGGGTGCCAATATCGCCGGATTTATGAAGGTTGCCCACGCCATGATGGGACAAGGCATCATTTGACAAGTATAATATAGGTCTTGAACCGCCGTATATGGCTGGTTCAAGACCTTTTCAATAATCTGTGCCACAAACAAAACACTGCACCACTTAAGGCTGAAATTTCATAGAGATTGCTTAACTATCTGATTAATTAATCTACCGTACCAATTAACTCAATGCCAGAAGGCAGGTCATCGTGCCGACCCCAAACCGAGGAGCCCGATAACCTGCCTTTCCTTTTAGTAATACCCGTTGGCTGAAAACGAGTTTATAATTAGTAATTAGTTAATTGGTGGTGGAGTAGGTGAGTGTGGAGCAGTTGTCGGGGCGGAGGATTGTACGCGCCGCCTCACGCACGTCATCGGGCGTGACCGCCCGGTAGCGAGCCTCCTCGGTGTTGATTAAATTAGCGTCACCGAGCATGTGCTCCATTTGGCATAGTTTGATGGCACGGGCCATATAGTCGACGTTTTCAAACATTGAGTGAGACAATGCCTTGTTGGTATATTTGTCGACCTCGTATTGCGATGGCCCGTCGTCCTGCAATCGGCTAATCTCATCGTCAACCAGTTTCATGGCACTCTCTACATTCACATTGTCACAAAGGCGCCCGCGTATATAGAACAATCCCGGGTCAATTGTGCCGCCCACCGAAGCGTCGAGTTCTGTGAACACTTTTCCATTGCTCAGGATGTGCTTGAAGAAACGCGATGACTGTCCGTTGGCAAGCACATCGCTCAGCAGGTCGGCGGCATAAAAAGCCGCATCGGCTCTTGCCGGCATGTGGTAGGCACGATAGATGGCAGTGGCTGGCACATGGCGCTCGACCATTAGAGCGCGGTGCTCTTGTTGGAATGGTTCGGCCGGCAACTGTCGTGGCGCAAGTGCGCGCGGCTCAATATCACCAAACCATCGCTCGGTAAGGGAAATGGCCCGCTCAACCGGCACGTTGCCGCTGACGCACACTGTGGCACGCGACACGTCGTAGTGATTGTCGTGAAAAGCACGCACCGTATCGTTATCAACGCGCTCCAATTCTTCGACAGTGCGACCCAGCACGGGCCAACGGTAAGGATGGACGCGATAAGCCAACGGCAATAGCAAGTGTTCCACATCGCCGTACGGCACATTGAGAGCCTGCTGCTTGAATTCCTCGATAACAACACTTCGCTGAGTGTTGATGCTCTCGTCGTCCAGGTTCAAGTGGAGCATACGGTCGCTCTCGAGCCAAAATGCAGTCTCGATGTTAACGGCCGGCAGCACACAATAGTAGATTGTCTCATCGCAACTCGTCCAAGCGTTACTGACTCCGCCGGCGCGCTGCAACGCGTCGTCAAAGTCCGGCACATGACGGCTGCCGGAGAACATGAGATGCTCGGTGAGATGGGCTATGCCAGTAGCGCCGGGCACTTCATCGCGTGCCCCGACATCATACATCACCACAAGCGCCGCCATGACGGTGGACGTGTTGTGGTGATGCAGTAGGGTGAGCCCGTTGGGGAACTTATGGCGTGTGACTTCAATCACAGCACTGTGGCCTTGATAATGCGCACGTCGTTAACAGGTCGGTCGGCACGGCCGGTAGCGACATTTTGGATTTTGTCAACTACTTCCATTCCCTCAACCACCTCACCATAGACGGTGTACTGGTTGTCGAGATGCGGAGCGCCGCCCACAGTGGTGTAGGCCGCTATTTGTTCTTGTGTCAACGAGGCGGGATGGGCGGCATACTCGGCCTCCATAGCGGCGATGAGTTGCTGTTGCAGTGCGTCGAGGCCTGCTTGGTCTCCACTCTGGTACATCTGCTGTATCTCGGCACGATGCTCACTGGCCATACGGTTGAAGATGGCTTGCTTGGCTGCGCCCTCGAGTTGCTGTTGCAGTCCGGCGAGTTGGCCTTGCTGATAGACGTTGCCGGTGACGATATAGAACTGCGAGCCGCTGCTGCGTCGCTCGGGGTTGACTTGGTCACCGGTGCGTGCGGCCGCCAGCGCGCCGCGCTTGTGGAAGTGGGTCGGGTAGATGATTTCGGCCTCAATCGTGTAGCCGGGGTCTCCACCACCAAGTTGAGTGTCGGGTGTGGCGGTCTTTGACTCGGGGTCTCCACCCTGAATCATAAAGTCTTTGATCACGCGGTGGAAAAGGAGGCCGTCATAGAAACCCTCGCGAGCAAGTTTGAGGAAGTTGTCTCGGTGCTTGGGAGTGTCGTTGTAGAGTTCGACCACGATGTCGCCCATCGAGGTCTCGAGTTTCACTCGGGGATTTTTGTTGTCGTTCACTGTGGCTGTTGTTGATGATGATTGTTGAGCGGCATTGGTCGCAGCGTTGGCGCTGCTGCCGTTTTTCATTGAGCAAGCGACCGTCGTGACGAGCACGAGTGCCAGCGATAACAAGTAATGACGATTGAGCATAATCGTTTATAAATTATCCGTTAAATGTAATGAACTAAATTCCGACAGGGTAAAGGCGCTTGTAGATGCGTCTGAAGTTGTCGTCACGTGAAGCAAGGTCGGCGGCGTGCTCCTTGTAGTCATCTCCCCAAATTGACGCGGCCAGTCCGGGCAGATAAGCGCGGTCACGGTCTTTAATGATGGCGGCCTTGATGAGCAAATCAATCGCGCCGGCATATTTGTCGGTACTGATGGCGTTGAGGTAGCGAGCAGTGCTGACGACAAACTGCCCGGTAGAGTCTACCTTTATCATATTGTCGACCAGTTCCGGCAGAATCGCATCGATGGTCTCGATATTGTTTGCTATATACTCGTAGGTGGCAAGTCCGGTGGGGTCTTTGGCCAATTTCTTTTTCAATGAATCTTCCATGTTTTAAAGTGACGTGGTTGATAAAACAATGCAAAGGTACAACAATTTGTCCACAAACGGCACAATTGGTGTATTTTTTTTGTAATTTTGCGTCCCAAAAGGTAGTATGCTGCATGCTGCAACATCTATCATCTAACATCTATAACATATAAATATGACGCTATCAACAATACTGCTTCAACTTGAGGCCCTGGGCATCAAAGCCAAACCTGACACCACAACGGCCAGTCAGATCCAAGATGTGGCCGACGCCGCCAAGGCTCATGCCGACTCTCTCACCAATTTGCTCGTGCAACCCGGTGACAGTGTACCTTCAATCTCGCCGGGACGCTTGGCAACCGCGGTTACAAGCATCGACTGGGGCAATATCATCACAAGCCTCTCGAGCCAGTTTATCTCATTTGCGCTTCGCTTGGCCATAGCCTTACTGGTGTTCTACATCGGCAAGTTTATCATTAATAAGATACACTCCATCGTGGGCACAATTATGGTGAGTAAGGACGTAGACCGTTCGCTCACCACCTTTGTGTTGAGTTTAGTGAAAATCACGTTGATGTTCATTCTAATCATCGTGGTTATCGGCATCTTGGGAATTGAGACAAGTTCGTTTATCGCAATTTTTGCTTCTGCCGGCGTTGCCATTGGTATGGCGTTGAGCGGCACTCTCCAGAACTTTGCCGGAGGCGTGCTCATTCTGCTCATCAAGCCCTATAAAATTGGCGATTATATCGAGTTCGGCAACTTCAAGGGCCACGTGAAGGAAATACAGATCTTTCACACTATAATAATTAATTACAACAACGAGCGCATTATAATTCCAAATGGAGGACTCTCCACAGGAACGATTAACAATTACAGTGCCGAGAAGTACCGCCGCTGCCAGTGGCAGGTGGCGTTAGCCTATGGCGACGATGTTGAGTTGGCGCGTAAAGTTGCCTTTGAGATTATTGATGCCGACCCGCGCGTAATAAAGAAGAGCACGGATGCCGTCGAGAGCACTATTGAACTTGAAGAGGAGGCAGCCGAGGCCGCGGCCGCCGAAGCCGCCGCACATGAGGAAGAGCCGACAACAACCGACAAGCCCTGGTGGAAACGAATTTTTGCCCACACCCGCAATAAGACCGAGGAACTAAAGGCCAAGCATGAGGCCAAGGTCCAAGCATTCTTGCCAAAGAAGAATTTCTCGCCGAGCGTAAACTTGGAAAGCCTTGACGACAGTTCTATAACAATTGTGATTAGAGCATGGGCAGCAGCCAGCGACTATTGGGGAGTGCTTTATTCCGTTAACGAGCAGATTTATAAACAATTCCCTGAACGCGGACTACACTTCCCGTTCCCACAACTTGATGTCCATGTTAACCAAGTGCAATAAACGGCTTTCGGCCAGACTACGTGCCGCAACGCGCAACGTGCTATATGCTGCGTGCTACGTGCTCCTCTTAGCCGGCTCAGGCGAGATGGGCGCGAAGGCTCAGGTAATCACAAGCATCGGTAGCGAGGCGCTGAAGATACCGCGTGGAGAACGTCCCGATACGGCGCGCGTCGCTCCCGCTGTCTCCGCTGATGTGAAGGTGAATACCGACACGCCCTATTTTCACCATGTGGACTCAGCGCAACAATGCTCTATGGAGGGTGACTGGGCCGGAGCCGAGCGGCATTTGCTGCTCGCGTTGCGTGCCGAGCCGGCCAATCCATCTAACTCGATGCTGCTCAGTAATATTGCCACGCTACAACGACGCCAGGGGCGTATTGACGAAGCAATAAAGAACTACAACCTCTCGCTTGACTTGGTTCCAAACTCGGTGACAGTGGTGCTCAACCGTGCCGCGCTCTATGCCTCGGTCGATAGTCTTGACCGTGCCGCCGCCGATTACCTGCGCGCTCTTGAACTCAATCCGGCCTGTGCCGAGGCTCTTTATAGCCTGGGCATGATTGATTTATCACGTGACGATGACAAGCAAGCCGAGGACCGGTTTAACCAAATCCTGCGTGTCGCACCCAATAGCGGACTGTCCGCCGAAGGATTGGCCGCCCTGCACAAGAAGCATGGCAATTACCGCAAGGCAGTCGAGTATTTGAGTGAGATTATCAAGGTGTCGCCAAATGCCACCTTGCTTGGTTCGAGAGCCGACTGCTACTTGATGCTGCGGCGACTGCCGGATGCCGCTGTGGACATACAAAGTGCCCTCATGCTTAATCCGGACGATGGATACCTCTACCTGCTGCGCGCCAAACTCAACAAGATGCGTTTCAACTACGATGACATGGAGGCAGATGTGGAGCGTGCTGTGACTCACGGTGTTGACCGTGCAGAAGTCGAGCAGGCCTTAAAATAATTTTGAAAAAACAGGTAAAAAATTTTGGTGGTTTAGGAAATATCCGTACCTTTGTGGTGATGATTTCACTGATTGAACATATCGAGTTTTTGACCCTGCGTCACGATTGTGTAGTCGTGCCCGGTTGGGGAGCGTTCATAGCGCAATATGAGTCAGCGCGTTATGAGGCTTTGACCGGCGTGACACATTCTCCGCGCCGTGTGATTTCGTTCAATGCGCGCGTGGAGCATAGTGACGGCCTTTTGGCGCAGTCGTTAATGCGCCGTGAGTCATTAACTTATGATGCGGCGTGCCATGCTATTGAAAAATGCGTCGCAATGTTCAAGCAACAGTTTAACGCCGATGGTCAATTGTCCTTTGGCAGAGTGGGTTACTTTACTCGCGGCCTTAATGGAGCGCCACTATTTATGCCAATACTCGATGGCGGAAATGATGCGTGTGACATCTATTATGGTTTGACCGATCTCACAATCCATCCGCTTGACTTTGTCGTTGACCGTGTGTCAGAACGTGATGAGTTGCGCCGCCGTATGGTGATGCCTCGTTGGGTGAAGCGCGCGGGCCAAGTTGCGGCCGCCATAGTGTTGCTATTGGGTATGACTGTTGTGTTGACCACTCCGGCGTCTCTTGGTGAACGCGAGCGGGAATATGCGGCAGTGAGTCTGCCGGGAATGAATACAGCGTCCCGTCCTGTGTTTAATTGGGACAAGGCCGACATGAACTTATCAATAGCAATGCCGGTTGATCATCGCGAGGCCGCTCAACCGGTCTCTCAACAAGGTCGCTATCATCTCGTGGTGTCGTCGTTGTCGAGCCGTGAACAGTTTGAAGATTTTCTTACCTCTCATCCCGACTTGGCTCAACGAGCCCGCTTGATTGAGCGTGACGGCAAATTCCGCGTTATCATAGCCAGCAACGACGACAAAGCCGAACTTCTGAAGGAGCGTGCTATGTTGCCCGCAGCCTACGCCTCCTCGTGGATCTGCGAGTAATTGTTTATAAAAATGCAATTAAAGACAATGAGCATAGTTTGTTCATTGTCTTTTTTATATAATGTCAAACGGTCACCACGTTGGAGCAAGAGATGGCCGGACGCGGGGGCGCGCGGCATGGACTATGGCTTGTGTCAACAATATAACAAGGCCCGGCGGTGGGGATTCCGTCGGGCCTTGTGTTGGGTAGGTGCTGTTGGCAGCAATCAGCCGAAGTTGTCGTAGTGGATTGACGAGGGATCGACACCGAGACTGTCAAGCAGGTCGTTAACTGTTTTGGACATCATGGCGGGGCCGCACATATAGTACTCGCAGTCTTCCGGAGCCTCGTGGCTACCGAGGTAGGTGTCTCGCATGACATTGGCGATAAAGCCCGGGGTGTACTTCACGCCGGCAGCGTCTGCAGCAGGGTCGGGACGGTCAAGACCAAGGTGGAAGTGGAAGTTGGGGAAGTCCTTTTCCAGCGCCAGGAAGTCTTCAAGATAGAAAACTTCGCTCAAGGAGCGCGCTCCATAGAAGTAATGCATCTCACGGTCGCGCGTGTTGAGGGTGCGCGTCATGTGCATGATTTGCGCTCGCAGTGGAGCCATACCGGCACCGCCGCCAACCCAAATCATTTCTTTCTTAGAATCAAAGATTGGATGGAAGTCGCCGTAAGGTCCACTCATGATAACCTTGTCGCCCGGCTTGAGGGTGAAGATGTAACTTGAGGCAATACCCGGCATCACGTCCATGAAGCCCGGTCCCTGGTCTTTGGGTTTGAAAGGCGGAGTGGCGATGCGGACAGTGAGCATAAAGCGGTCGCCCTCGGCGGGGTAGTTGGCCATTGAGTAGGCACGCACGGTAGGCTCGTCGTTGCGGCACTTGAGGGAGAACATGTCAAACTTCTTCCACGTGTCGATATATTCACCGAGCGACTCCTTGTCGATGTCGGCATCATAACTCATCTCAAAGGCAGGAATACGTATTTGGGCGTAACTACCCGGGAGGAAGTCCATGTGTTCACCCGGTGGCAGGGCAACGATAAACTCCTTGATAAACGATGAAACGAGTTTATTGCTGACCACAGTGCACTCATATTCCTTGACCGAGAGCACGCTATCTGGCACTTGTATTTCCATATCGCCCTTAACCTTGACTTGGCAGCCCAGACGCCAGTGAGCCTGTTGCTCCTTGCGTGAGAAGTGTACGGTTTCGGTGGGAAGAATTTCACCGCCACCGCTTGGCACTTGCACGCGGCACTGGCCGCAACTGCCTTTGCCGCCACATGCGCTGGAGAGCATTACGCCGTGGTGGTGGAGCGTCTGTAGCAGAGTACCGCCGGTGGCAGCCTCAAACTCTTGCGCGCCGCCGTTAACGGTAATTTTCACTTTGCCCTGCGGCACCAGATAGTGTTTTGCCACGAGCAGCATCACAACGAGCAGCAACGTGATGACGAGGAAGATTGACGCGCTGGAGAGCACGGTCAACGTTGTGTTGTCAAATAACAGTATCATTTCGTTTTAGAGTTTAATGCCCAGGAAACTCATGAAGGCGATGCCCATGAGGCCGGTGATTATAAAGGTGATGCCGACGCCACGCAGTGGCTTTGGCACGTTGTTATAGGCCAGTTTCTCGCGGATGGCGGCAATGCCCACAATTGCCAGCAGCCATCCGATGCCGCTACCCAAGCCATAGACGGTTGCGGTCATAGCGCTGCCCAGGTCTTTCTGTTGCATGAAGAGGGCACCGCCGAGGATGGCGCAGTTAACAGCGATGAGCGGCAGGAAGATGCCGAGTGAAGCGTAAAGTGACGGCGAGAATTTCTCGACAGCCATCTCCACAAGTTGCGTGCCGCTGGCGATAACGGCTATAAACATGATTAAGCCCAAGAAACTCAAGTCGACATTTGCCAGGTCGGGGCTGAGCCACGTGAGCGCACCCTCTTGAAGCACATACTTGTCAAGCAAGAAGTTTATCGGCATAGTGACCGTGAGCATAAAGGTGACGGCAATGCCCAGTCCAAAGGCAGTCTTGACGTTCTTGCTTACGGCAAGGAACGAGCACATGCCCAGGAAGTAGGCAAATATCATATTGTCGATAAAAATCGACTTTACAAACAGATTAAGTTCTTCCATAGTCGTTAGTCATTATTGGGAGGGACGGTGCCCGCCCGTCTTGAACAGTTGTCGTTAGTTGGTTTGTTCCTGCAACTCGGTGTTGCGGGCGCGGTGTACCCAGATGATGCAAGCCACTGTGATGAGTGCCATAGGCGGCAGAATCATCAGTCCGTTATTCTCATATCCGTGGTCGTAGCACCACTGCGGAATCACTTGATAGCCGAGCAGAGTGCCGCTGCCGAGCAGTTCGCGGAAGAAAGCAACGATTACAAGAATAATCGTGTAGCCCAAGCCGTTGCCCACGCCATCGAGGAACGACGGCCAAGGGCGGTTGCTCAAGGCAAATGCCTCGAGGCGTCCCATAAGGATACAGTTTGTGATAATCAAGCCGATGAACACCGAGAGTTGCTTGCTCACGTCGTAACTGTAAGCCACAAGGAACTGTTGCACAATAATCACCAACGCGGCCACGACCACGAGTTGGACGATGATGCGGATGGAGGTGGGAATTGTGTTGCGGATGAGCGAAATGATAACATTGCTCAATGCCATGACGGCAATCACACTCAAGCCCATCACGATGGCCGGCTCAAGTTTGACGGTGACGGCAAGCGTTGAGCAGATACCCAAAATTTGCACCAGCACCGGGTTGTCTTTAGACAACGGATTAAAGAGGACCTCTTTATTTTGCTTCGAAAGTATCATAGTCAATAGTCGTTAGTCATTAGTCGTTAGTCGCTTGCAGTCGCATCAAGAATGGGTGATAGTCATCAATGCCGTTGGCAATCATGTCACCCACGCCGCGGCTGGTGATGGTAGCGCCACTGATGGCATCCACAGTGTGGGCGTTAACGAGCGATTTTTGTCCTTTCTTGAGCACCTCGACGCTCTTGAACTCATCGTTCTCACCGGGATAGAACGATTTGCCGACGAACTTGTTTTGGAATTCCTCTTCGGTGATGCGTGCTCCCAGACCGGGCGTTTCACTCTCATGGCTGAAATTCGCGCCATAGATGGTCTTGCCGTCGGCATTAACTGCGACAAAGCCCCAAATGGGTCCCCAAAGGCCGGCGCCATAGACGGGAATGACATACTTGGTCTCACCATCCTTGACGGCCTTGAACACCGGAAGCAACTGCTCGCCCGGGGCGGCCTTGCTGTTCTTCTTCATGTCCACATTAAACGCAACATTGGCCGTGCTGTCGGTCACATTGCCTTGAGCGTCAATTAGCATATCGGCCACGATATATTGCTCATAGGTTGCCTTGGTTTCGGCATCGCTTGGCGCGGCCACATGTAGCGCGGCCAAAATCTGACGGCGCTTGTCGTTATCGCGGTTCTCATCTTGTTGAGGCTTGAGCGTCATATAGATGAACGCGAGCACGATGCCAACGAGCACAACCATCACGGCTGCGTAAAGAATCTGATAGAGGTTGCTGTTTTTATTCATTGCTTGGGTCCTCCTTTCATGCTTGCTTGGCGCGCGCGAGGCGGCGCTTGATGTTGAACGAAACTACGCAGTGGTCGATGAGCGGCGCAAAGGCGTTCATCAGCAGTATTGCGAGCATAGCGCCCTCGGGATAGCCGCCGTTGAAGGTGCGGATGAGGATTGTCATCACACCGATGAGGAAGCCGTAGATGTACTGTCCGACGTGGGTGCGAGCGCCTGTGACGGGGTCTGTTGCCATAAACACGGCAGCGAAAGCGAAGCCTCCCAAGCAGATTTGGTCGACGGGCGACAACAACGAGGCAGCGTAGGTGGCACTGGGGCAGGCGTGAACCAGAGCGGCCATTGCCAATCCACCTGCAAACACCGAGCACATCACTCGCCATGAGGCCACGCCGGTGATGAGCAGGATGGCGGCGCCAATGAGAATCGCCAGGGTTGATGTCTCGCCCGGCGAACCGGCGATAAAGCCCATGAAATAGTCACAAGTGTTGATGGCATTGCCGGCGATGTCATGTAATTGGAGACTATCACCAACGTTAGTGGCGACTTGACCCAGAGGGGTCGCACCCGAGAAGGAGTCAACCACCGTGCCGTCGCCCAAACCGAAAGCAGTGTCGGTCTTGACAAACGCATCATCGCCGCTCATCTTGGACGGGTAGCCGAAGAAGAGGACGGCGCGCGTGATAAGCGCCACATTAAAGATGTTCATACCGGTGCCGCCAAACACTTCCTTGGCGAAGATTACGGCAAACGCCGTTGCGACAGCCGTCATCCACAAAGGAGTGTTGATGGGCACAATCATCGGGATGAGCAATCCGGTCACCAGAAAACCTTCTTGGATTTCCTTGTGGTGGATTTGGGCGGCGATAAACTCGATGCCCAAGCCGACGACGTAACTCACCACAATCACAGGGAGCATCGCCAGCAGGCCGAAGATGAACATTGCCCAACCGGTAGTCTGTGCGGCTTGTCCGATGGCCAGATAGTGCTGGTAACCGATGTTGTACATGCCCATAAACAATGCCGGCAGCAGAGCGACAATCACAGTTATCATCGTGCGCTTGAGGTCGTTGCCATCGTGCACGTGGGCACCACGGGCGCCGGCTGTGTCGTTGGGCGTGAACAAGAACGTCTCCATGCCGTCATAGACCGACTGCAACTTCTCGAGTTTGCCGCCGGGCCTGAAAGCCGGTTTGATCTTGTCCATATATTTGCGTAGGAATTTCATTTTAGTCGTTATTTTTTTGATGTTTTTCGATTATTCGAGAGGTCGAGTATTCGAGAAATCGGGATTTGTTCTACTCCATTTCGCCACGCAGCCAAGTGAGGCCGTCGCGCACGATGCGTTGCAGTTCCAGTTTGCTGGTATCGGCAAACTCGGCCAAAGCGAAGTCTTCGGGAGCCACCTCATAGATGCCGAGTTCTTCCATTCGCTCGATATTTCGGGCAATAATAGCTTTGATGAGGAATTCGGCGTAAATGTCCATTGGAAGCATGTCGTCATATTCGTCCAGGCGAACGATAGCGCGCTCGCCACCCTTGATGCGGGCATCGAGGTTGGTAGGCTTGGAGCGCAGGCCTGCCAGCCATGATGTGAACAGTCGGTAGATAGAGAAGCGCTTGGGGCTCAATGCGGCCCATCCCATAAACTCGTCCGGGTCATTATTCTCGGCGATGACGCTCAACTGTGTATAGGGGGCACGAATGTATCCGTCCAGTTCCACCTTGACACCGCTGAGCACGTTTCCGGCTATCAGGCGAGGCTCGGCGCCTGCCTTGATGTTGCCGGCCAGCACACTGTCGATTGATGCTCCGATGGTGGTGCTGACAAGTTTAGGCTCGGCAACCATTGGCCCGGCGACAGCGACAGTGACGTTATAGTCAACACGTCCGGTGGAGAGAAGGGTGCCAATGCGCAGCAGTGTATCGAGCGATAGCGTCCAAACAGTTTCGCCCTTGTTGACGGGCTTGACATTGGCAATCTGCACGCCCGCGTTTCCGGCGGGGTGCGGGCCATCAAAGGTGTTGATTACGGCACCGCTAACGTTTATATCCTGAGATGGGCTTATACCGATGTAAACTTTACCGGGCGTGAGCGTAGACAAAGCCTTGACAGCGACCTCGGCCAATTGCTGCTCATCAGCCGAGAGCGAGTTTCGGTTGACAGCGAGCGGCGCGCTGTCGAAAGCGGTGACAAAGATGTCACGAGGAGTCACATCGGGATTGGGCACCACATCGTAGGGCCGCTGACGAAGCATTACCCACAGTCCGCTCTCAAGCAATAGTTCTTTGATGGGATGCTTGACGTCGAAGGTCACTTCGCCTGCCTGCTTGCCGTCAGGTTCAATAACCACAGCGAGGATTTTGCGGCGCTCGCCGCGGCACACATCCTTGACAGTGCCGGCCACGGGCGATGTGACCTTGATGGCCTCGTGGGTCTTGTCGTGATAAAGCACTTGTCCGGCCAGCACTGTGTCGCCGGGGCGCACGTCCATACGCGGCACGATACCCTCAAAGTCATCGGGCACGATGCCAATGGCGGCTCCGGCGGCAGCACGCTCGGGCTGTGCTCCATCGCCGATTTGCCCCTCCAGCCGGAGGTCAAATCCTTTTTTCAACTTGATTATAGCCATTATTGCTAACTGATATAAAGTGTTAATGATAATTTTGCATAACAGATTGCATGACCCTAACGACTGGTTTACAGTTGTTTGAACAGCACCGCAGAACCGTCAAGAGAAGAATCACGCTAATTTTGCCACAAAATTACAAAAAAGTTTTGAGTTCGCTTAAAAAAATGTTGCAGATAATTTATAAAGACTTTTTTTTCAAAAAAAATATGGCAAATCGTGGTGGATTGTGAGAAAATTATTAATTTTGCAGGTGATAAGTTAAACAACAAGCCTTAATCTATAATTATCGACAATATTTCTTTTAACCTTATTGATACGATTATGAACAACGGATCAACCAATGTTCCCGGAATGGGACGTCAGATGGGCGGTGGTAATATCTATCAGCGCCAACAGGGTTCTCAGCCTCGCCAAGGCACTGTGGTGCCGGGCATGAATAACCAAGCGCCGCAAGTGCAGCAAAGTTTACCCAACGAGCAGCCTGCCGTGCCTGTGGTGGGATTTCTCTATTCAATTTCCCGTCAGGGCTTCGGAGAGTTCTGGCCGTTGCATGTGGGTACCAACGTGATTGGCAGCGCTGAGGATTGCCAGATTCGGCTTCGCGAGCAGACGGTGAGCGGTCACCACGCGAGCCTGTTTATCCGCCAAATGAAGTCATCACGCAAGATGATAGCGTCGATTCGCGATGAGGGCTCCAAGAACGGTATCTTTGTCAACAACGTGGAGTTGACCTATGATGCCCATGAGTGCCACAACCGCGACGTTATCACAGTGGGCAACAACTATCAACTGCTTTTCATCTTGATTGATGCAGATGAGATGGGTCTGACTGTTAGCGAGAACTTCATGCCCCTGGAAGGCGACGCGATGCCCACGATGCCTCAGCAGCCGCAAGGCGGCCGTCCGCCGTTCCAGCCTCAACAGCCGTTCCAGCCGGTGCCGCAGCAACCTTACGGTGGCGGTCCGATGCCGCCTCAGCAGCAGCCGTTACAACCGAGTCCGCAGCCCGGTCCGAATCCGATGTACGATCCGAGCCGTCGTCCGGCCTCGGGCGGCACTATGTCGCTCGACGGCACTGTCGACAACCAGCCCGGAGGCACCCAATTCCTATAATTTAGTTTCTCCACGTTAGTTATTGTTTATAGATGCTTTATAACTAACGACTAATTACATCAACTATCGACTAACAATGGCAATTATCACAATCCAGGGTCAGGCCGAGCGACAGATGGGCATCCACTACACGGTGGATACCGATCTGCCGCCGCTTGGCGTTGGTGGAATGGGTCAAGTCTACAAGGGGTATCGCGTTGACGAGCGCACCGGTGTGCAACAGGAAGCGGCGATAAAGTTTCTTTTTGAAGACTTGCCTCAAAACGCTATTGAGCGCTCACGCCGCGAAGCCTCAATCATGATTCAGAGCGAAAACCTCGTTGAGATGTACGGTTTTATCGAGGTTGAAGAGACAGACGCGATGGGCAACGTTGTAGGGCGTCACTATCATGTGGCCAGCGAGTTGCTTGATGGCGTAGCGTTGGATGACCTCTTGCAGGGCAAGGTAACTGATGCAAAAGGGGAACCGTTTGTGTTCGCTCAAGACCTTTACCGTCGCTATCAGAATGACCGCGTGGGGTTCGCCGTCAAGATTATCAAGGCAGTTCTGTCGGGCATAATGGCGCTGCATGACAAGGGTTATATCCATCGCGATATTGACCCGAGCAACATCATGATTACCAAAAACGGCAAGATAAAACTCATCGACTTTGGTATTGCACGCCAGATTGAAAACCTCGAGCAGACGCAGCGCCGCCAGTTGACGACGGCCGGTCAGTTTATGGGCAAGGCGTCTTATGCGGCTCCTGAACTTGTTGTTGGCGATGTGGCATCGCAAAACGAGACTACGGACATTTATGCAATCGGGATATTGCTGTTTGAGTTGATTGCCGGTCATCTGCCGTTTGACGGTCCCATCCATGAGGTGCTTGATATGCAACTTCGGGCTCCATTGCCGCTTGGTGAGATCCAGAACCCGTGGGTGCGCGACATTATCGCCAAGGCTACAGCCAAGCGTCAGAGCGACCGTTATGCCTCGGCCGCCGAGTTCCGTGTGGCTCTCGAGCAATTGAGCCGCAACAGTGACCCGGGCAGGCGCCGTCAGCAGCAGCAACCGCCACTTCCGGGTGGTATGCCTCCATTGCCGCAACAAGGACCGATTTCGCAGCAAGGAGCCGGACCTAATCACCCCAGACAGCCGATGCCCCAACAGCCGAGCGAACCGCCGGTGATGCCTGCACGACAACCGGAGAATCCCGCAGCCGGCAAGTCTGGCGCGACTAACCCTAATCTCATCAAGATTGGCGGTGTGGTGGCGGCGGCGATTGTGCTGGCGATTATCGGAATTCTTGCCTTTGGTGGAGGTGATGACACGTCGGCCGGTGGAGACATACAACAGACTGCTTCCACACAGCAGACGGCAGGGGAGAACTCTACCGCCGGGCAGCAGTCGCCGGTCTCCGGAGAGAGCGTTGATGCGGCTCTTGCGCTGCTGGCCGACCCGTCGAAAGCCACCGATGGTATAGAAATGCTAACCAAGATGGGCAACCAAGACGGGCCTCAGGCTGCAATGGCTTTGTTTGAACTTTCTCAGTTATATATCCAAGAGAGTTATTATCGTCACGATAAGGCTATCTTGGACAACATCAAGTCGCAGATAAAGCAGGATAACAAACGCGCGCATCAACTCAACGAATTGGCGTTGCAGAAAGACCCCAACTGCTATCAAGCGATTTATGAGTTGGCAACTGATTACTTAGCCGGTGAGGCACGTGGTGCAGTGGATCGTGACGTGAACAAGGCTCGCGCTCTCTATACCA
Source organism: Muribaculaceae bacterium (assembly GCA_017454355.1). Classification (GTDB taxonomy): domain Bacteria; phylum Bacteroidota; class Bacteroidia; order Bacteroidales; family Muribaculaceae; genus Sodaliphilus. The sequence continues at coordinate 45,349 of JAFTDD010000084.1, read as the reverse complement.
AGGGCAAGCAACTTGCCGAGGCCGCCAGTGACGAATATTATATTGAGCGCATCGAGATGCGCCTGAGAGCCCTGGAGTGAAATGATTCAAGGCAATGGCAACATACGCGTGGACGGTTCTGTGGTCTACCTGAGGTTGAACACAGGCAAATGGTACCAGTATGACGCGTCCATTCCACCACTTGGCAGTGGCGCGATGGGCATAGTCTATGCCGGTCATGCCTGCAACGATGCCGGTGACGCCGTTGCCGTGAAAATGGTTAACCCCGACTTAAGCGGCATTGAAGGCATACGACGCCGCGCTCGCCAAGAGGCAGAGTTGGCATTTCGCCATGTGAACATCGTGGAGATGATTGGCTACTGTGAGGAGCCCGGCGACCCGTCTGCACCAATGTATATCGTCAGCCGCTTCGTCGCCGGCCAGACGCTTGACGACTTTGCCGTGAACTTCAACACAGTGCCCGATCGCGCGGTGCGTATCGCTCGTTGTGTGGTGCCGGTTCTCGATGCGCTGGATTATATCCACAGCAAGGGAATTGTCCACCTTGACGTCAAGCCCAGTAATATAATGGTGGAAAACGAGCGCAACGTTCGCTTGATGGATTTAGGCATCGCCTATCGTCCGGGCAGCATCGACAGTTCCACCCAGAACGGCTTGATTGGTTCGCCGGGATATTGCGCGCCGGAGCAGCACATCATCGCCGGGCAGCCTGTCGAGATAGATGTCACGACCGATATCTATCAAGTTGGAGCCACACTCTACCGGTTGCTCTCGGGCAACGCCCCTTATAGCGATGGCGACAACGCCCCGCTGCGTGATATAGCCGGAGTGCCGCGACGGTTGATGCGCGTTATTCGCCGCTCGCTCAGCCTTAATCAGAACGAGCGATACCAAAGCGCGCGTGAAATGCGCGAGGCACTGTATATGTCGATTTCCACACCTGAGCCTGCCGTCGATGTGGATGGCCTGAAGGCCAAAGCGACACAGTTTGCCACCACTCATCCTCAATGGCCCTATATGCTGGCCATAATTGTCGGTGGCCTTGTGCTATTTATTTTATTATTGATTGCAATCCTATGATTAGTATAAACACGACATTTGCCGCGACAGGCTTTGCCGATACCCGTCAGGGTGGACGCAAAGAGAATCAGGATACATGTGCCTGGCGCGACACCGCGTTGGGACTTGCCGTAACGGTGTGTGACGGCATGGGAGGCGGCCCGTCGGGCAAGACGGCCTCGACGATTGCCGCCGATGCCATCTGCCGCACCTTGAGCGCTTGTGCGCCCACCGACGACCGCATCGAGGCCGTTCGCACGGCAATCATCAACGGCAACCTTGCCATCTATGATGCTATGGAGGCCGACCCGTCGCTCAAGGGGATGGGAACAACAGCCACAGTGGTGCTACTCAATAACCAAAGTGCCGTGATTGGACACGTGGGCGACTCTCGCGTCTATCAGTTTCGTGACGGTGAAAAAATATTCCGCACGTTTGACCATTCGTGGGTGTTTGAGCAGGTGCGCCAAGGCACACTCACCGAGGAACAAGCGCGCAACTCATCGCAGAGCAACGTCATCACTCGCGCCCTTGGCCACACTCCTAACCTTGAGGTTGATGTCACTGAAGTGGCTTATCTCAAGGGCGACCGCTTCATGCTATGCAGCGACGGCATTTGGGGAATGTTTCCCGAGCCTGACATTATCCGCATGGCCGCGCGCACAACCTCGCTTGCCGGTGCTGTCGAAACCCTTGTTGTGACAGTAGACGAAGAGGGAATGAAGACCGGCGCAACCCACGATAATCTCACTGTGGCCTTAATCGAAACAACAACCGATAGCAAACTTCAAGACAAAATGAGCAAAAAAATGAAATACACTCTGGCGGCACTGGCTGTGCTGTTAATTGCCAGTCTCGCCGTAAACGTGCTGCAATGGACCAAGTGGCCGGCAAGCGCAGCCACTCCGGCACCCGTTGTCGCCGATAGCCTTAAGTCACTTCCAGACTCAATCCTCACCGTAAAGATTGACAGTCTGCAACGCAGCATGGAGCAATATCAGCAAGCTCAAAAGACTTACATCGCCACCATCGACTCGCTGATTGCGCTCATCAAGGACAAGAAAGTGGAGAAAGCCGACACTGTGCTTAAGGAGGAGAAGCAACGTTTAACTTCACAACCCGTTAAGTAACAAAAAACCGACTTTTTATGAAGATCCTATCAATTGGTCGCGGTGACAACTGCAACATCTACCTTGATGACCAGAACATAAGCCGTCGTCATGCCCAGTTGCGCATCTATCCGACCGGTCGCATGGAAATTGTGGACTACAGCCAGAATGGCACGTTTATCAACAACGTTCGCATTCAGCCCAACGCGCCCACTCCCGTTAAGCGTGACGATGTGGTGTCGTTTGCCCACACTCGCTTGCTTGACTGGAGTCTGGTGCCGGATCCGTTGAAACCATGGCGCATTGGTGGCATCGCCGTTGCGGCCCTTGCCGTCATTGGGCTGGCATGGTGGGGCATCAGCGCCGGCGTGAACGCATTTAACGCCCACTATGAGGTGCCACCCGTTGCCGATGTGGCCGGTGACAGTGTGGTGGACGGCACCGGCGAGATTGCAACAATGAGTGCGGCAGTGAGCGAGCCGGAACCGTCCGCGGAGATTGCGCTGCCTGACACGACTGCCGCGCCTGCAGTCGTCACTGACGAGCAGAAAATCCCATATCCGGATGTAACAACTGTGGTTGGTAAACAAGTGGCGCCAAAGGCCGCCTCTAAACCAAAGGCTAAACAACCCGCAAAGCCCAAAGCGGCGCCAGCCGAGAAGCCCGCAGAAACCGAAACTCCGTCAGCCGACAAGCCGAAGACCGAGACACCGAAGGCCGAAGAGCCAAAAGCCGAGGCTCCGAAGCCTGAAACCGCTAAACCGGAGGCTCCCAAGACAGAGAATCCCTAACAACTAACGTTCAAGATGGGCGGGCACCGCCCCGCCCACTATCAACTAACGACTATCAACTAACGACTATCAACTAACGACTAATATTATTAACTTTATAATCTTCTCATCTATGAAATTATTGAAAATCGGCAGCGGCAACACCTGCAATATTGTGTTGCATAGCCCCTACGTGAGCGCGCTGCACGCCGAAATGATCCTGATGGACAACGGCGACATCTTTATTGAGGACAAGAGCACGAACGGCACGTTCATCGGACAGCAGCGTTTGCGTCCCAATGTTGAGACCAAGGTGCAACGCGGTGACCTGATTAAGTTGGGTGATGTGGAGTTGCCGTGGAATCAGGTGCCTGTGCTGAAGACCCGCGGCTTCAAGTCCATCTACAACATCGGCAGCAGCATGCGCAACGAGTTGCAGTTGACCAGCCAGTTTGCGAGCCGCTATCATGCCACGCTTTACATCGACCAGCAGGACAAGGCCACACTGGTTGACAACGGTAGCCGCAACGGCACCGAGGTGAATGGCACGCGGATTCCAAAGGATCGTCCGGTGCCCATCAAGCGCGGCGACATCGTTGTGTGTGCCGACGAGGACATCACTGAGATGCTCAAACCGTTGCTTCCGGCCGGTGCCGCATGGCTCAAACCGGTGGGCATCGGTGTGGCTGCGGTGGCCGTGATTGCCGCCGGCGCATTTGCAGCCAAGAGTATGCTTGGTGGCGGTGAGCCGGAGCCGGCCGTACAACCGGTGGCTGTTGTTGACACTATGGCACCGGCCACGTCAACACCGATTCAGACCGCTCCGTCGAGCGCAGCCTCGATGGATGACTACCGCAGTGGCGTTGTCTATGTGACAGCCAAGTACAAGCTCACTTTCAAGTTTGATCCCCCCGTGTTCACCGATGCCGTCTGGTCACAACTCTACAATGAGGGTAATCGTGGAGAGATTCCATTGAGCGAGTCGCTGAACTATGGATCACAGTATTCGGCAACCGCTTTCTTCATTGACAACGAGGGCCGTATGGCGACTAACCGTCACGTTGGTGCGCCGTGGACTTCCCTTGACCAGGCGACAGCCCAGAACGCTCTGGGAGTGTGGGGCCGAGCGATGACGCAGATTCGCAAGGTGCGCAATGCCAATGATTATAACTATAATGAGAACCTCACGGGAGACGCCGGTGTCATTTGGAAACTTATTCTGCTGCAAGCGTCGCAGAATGGGAATGCCTCGGCCACGGCTCTTAACGGCCTAATCGACCAGTTCAAGGGAGCGCAACCCAAACTTTCAGGCTACATAGAGAGCATTATGGTTGGTTTCCCCGGCCGCAACTATACCCACATTGACGAGTATGATCGTTGTTATGTGGTGAAGGTTGCCTCCGACGAGGACACTGACCTCGCTATCCTCCAGATGAACACCAAAAAACTGCCTGAGAGCGTGAAGCACGTCTTTGAAGTATCATCGTTCTACACCGAAGCCATTCAACCCAACCAGACGGAGTTGACGTGGATTGGCTATCCGCGCGGCAATAACTACAACCTTGACAACAGCACTCTCGAGCCTAACATCCGCCAAACCAAGTGCTCGCGCAACCCGACGGGTCGCATCTTTGAGTTTGACAGCGAGGTGTTGGGCGGAGCCAGCGGCTCGCCGGTGTTTGACGCCAAGACCGGTCAACTCTATGGCGTCATCTTCGGCGGACGCGTGGGTTCAACTTCCTATAGCGCCGCTTGTCAAGCCAAGTATCTCAAGAAACTATACGAGGATCTTTAGACGTTAGATTTTAGATGACAGTTGTTAATAGCATAAAACTTACAATACTTGCCGCCGTGCTGTGCCTGCCCGTGGTGGGCACTGCACAGACGGCCAAGTGGATCATCCGGCCCAACTATGACGAGGTGCAACGCATGGACCATGAGTACTTCAAGGTGCGCCAAGCCGACAAGTACGGCGTGTTCTCGTCCATAGGCTTTCAAGTGGTGCCGTTCAACTGCGACTCAATCACCGACTTTGTCGATGGATATGCCTATGCCATCAAAATCGACAAGAAGGGCCGCAAGCGCATCATGTCGATTATCAGTTCTGAGCAGACGGTGCGTGACGTCGAGGGCGAGTTTTACTTGACCGACGACTATCCGTTCTTCACGCGCGACATGATGCCGGTTCGTGACAAAAACGGCAAGTATGGTTACATTAATTATCAAGGGCAGGTGTCAATCACCCCTCGCTTTGAGCATGCCAAACCATTCTGCCGTGAGGAACTTGCGGCGGTGGTCACCGGCAAACTCAAGAGCAAGGTGAAGACAGTGCCTGAGATAGCGCAGTCTATCGTACCAAAACTTCAGCGCGTGGCATACGTAAACCTGCGCGGACAGGAGTTGGAGTTGGCGCCGGAGTTGGGCGAACTGATTTTCGGTTCCACTTTCCGTGACGGTGAGGCGATGGTCATCACCGCCGAGGGCGACATGTGCACCATCAACACCGAGGGGCAGCGCGTGCGCGACTGCGCGCCACGCGACTATCTCGCCTTTGACCGTCAAGGTATGGTTATTTGGCCCAACGAGATGGAAGACACGATGTACACCACGCTCACGTGGCCGGAGGATGGCCCGACGCCATTCCTCGAAGATGGTTTATACGGCTATCGCGTTGGCACCCGTCAGATTGTGCCGCCGCAATTCAGGCGTGCATGGCCTTTCAGTGCGGGTTATGCGATAGTGATGGGCAGCGAGGGCAAATATGGCGTGCTGGGCTTGGGCAGCGAGAGTGTCCACTGCGAAAAGAAGAAAGGCACGCTGGCCAATAGCGACGTGACTAAGGAGGCAGTGGACTACACTGTGACTATTCCCAAGGAACTCGAGCAGGCAATCATCGAGATGAAATTTATCTACGAGGAGGGTCCGGACGACAGCAACAAGAGTTACAGCAATGGGCTGAAGCGTGACTTCGCGTTTGTACATCCGCGAGGCAAGCGTGTTGCGCAGATTTTTGCAGACGATCTGCTCGTGCAGGAAGCGTTCTTTGAGAGCAAGAAGGTGAAGGCTCCCACTCCCAAGCCGGAGCAGCGTACGGCTCAGAACGGCCGCGTGACCAAGTATGAGGTTGACACGAGCGGTGTGCGCGTCATTCGTGACAATGATGACAACGGCAAGAAAAACACCGGCTCAACTACAACCAAGAAACCGACAACCACATCAACCAAGAAGCCGACCACAACAACTCCGCAGCCGGCAGCATCGCCGTCCAGCGTGACGATCGCCGTCAGTGGAGGTGTAACTGCGCTCAAAGCCGACAGCAATGACCGCGCCGCATTCACCGTGGTGATTTACAACAAGGGCAACACCGCATTGTCGACCCCGGTGATGGTTACCGGCAAGGGAGTCGTCTACTCGCCACACAGCGTCAATATCGCTCCTAACGGCACGGCCCAAGTGGTGGTGACATTCACATCGGTCAAAGCCAAGGAGTCGCGCACGTTCACCGTCAAGACCAACTACAAGTCGCTGACCGGAACTATTTCGCTCAGCCCCTTCTTCGTTGAGTTTTAGGCGTTCACAAGTCAAAAAAAGAGAGAAGGACATAGGGTCGCAATGACCTTATGTCCTTCCTTTTTTTGTTTGTTGGTGTCTCACTCCAGCCAACCCGATAGTCGTTTTAAAAGATAGGGGAGTAGTGGGTTGTCGCCGCAGGTATCTAACAGATCGCTTGCAAAGGAAAGGTGTTGCAACAAGCGTTGGCAGAGCACATCGGCTTCCTCACGGCTCACGACACTGTTCATCCATCGTAACGCGTCGGCTTGTGAGAACTCGTCATGAGGCATGAGCATGGGAGCAAGCAAGCGGCACTCGCGGTGGTTCACGTCAGCCCAAAGAGATTCGGCCGCATCGCGTGAGTGAGATGTGTGGCGCGCTATGTCGACAATATCGGCCAGCAGGCATCCGGTGATAACGCGGTGCGGGTCGCCGGCCTGCCGCAAGGTTTGCGCGACGACACCGTTGCGGCGTGCGAAAAGCGCCTGCCGCAACGATTGCAGTTGCTCAGCGGTTGACGGTGAGAGGGGAGTAGTCACGGCTGTAGCGCAACATCTGGTGGATATAGTCCTCGCCGTAACTCACCTTGACGTCGGTGATGTTTCCATTGTTGTCACGTACGGCCTCATAGACAGGGTTCACAAAGCCCTTGTAGGGGGCGATGTTGAGTCGGGCGTAGCGCTCAAGCACCTCGGCGTGGATTGCCGGGTCGACTTTCACTCCATAGTTCTCCACCAGTTGGCGTCCGGCCTCATAGTCGCCTGTGCTCTTGATGCGTTGAACCTCGGCGAGCAATTGGGCAAAGAGACCACGAAGTTTCTCGTAGTCATTGATTTTGACGTAGGTCTTGCCATCGCGTTTGACAAGTTCAATCACGTTGTCGGCTTTGCCGTGCTCGTAGCACCACTCGCTGATGAACTTGCGGTTGCGCATGTGGCTCTCCTCGATGTCCTTGCCGGGCTCGATGCGCGTCAGTTGCGTCATCAGGCCGTTCATTATGTATTTGTAGTACTCGGCCTTGTAGGTGTCGGGGTCAGAGATTACGCCGAGTTCAACGAGTTTGGGGTCGGCGAGGTAATAGAGAGCAAAGAGGTCGGCGCGTCCTTCCTCAAGGGTGCTGGCATAGGCCTTGAGAGCGTTCTTGTCGACTCCGGGCAGCAGTTTGCCGCTTGCGTGGCCAAGGCACTCATGCAAGTCGGTGTGGAGTTTATCGGCCAAAGTGAGGTTGCGGCGCATCATTTCCACCTCGGCCGAACTATAGGCAAACTCCTCATTGAAGCCGTTGCCGGCCGCGGCGCCGTCATAAGCGTCGGTGATATTCTCCAAAGTCACCGACTTGGAGCCGTGTTGCGCTCTAATCCAGTTGCTGTTGGGCAGGTTGATGCCGATGGGGGTGCTGGGATAACTGTCGCCGGCGAGGATTGCGGCGGTGATTACCTTGGCGCTGACGCCTTTCACCTCATCTTTCTTGAAGCGGTCATCAACGGGCGAGTTGCGCTCAAAATACTCGGCATTGCCGCTGATAACGGCGGTGCGGTGAGACGCGTCACCGTTGCGGAAATTCACCATGCCCTCCCACGAGCCGGTCATTCCCAGCGGGTCTCCGTACACCTCGATAAAGCCGTTGATAAAATCCACATCGCCCTTGGTCTCCTCGGCCCAAAGGATGGAATACTCGTCAAAGGCCCTTAGCGAACCGGTGCGGTAGAACTCAATGAGTTTGTCGATATAGGCGCGCTGGCCATCATTCTCGGCGTACTCTTTGGCCTTGCCAAGGTAGAAGACAATCTTGGATATAGCCTTGCCATAGAGGCCGTCGGCCACGTAGGGTTGTTCCACCACCTTGCCGTCGATCTTTGCCACGCGGCAGTTCAGTCCCCACATCACCGGTGTCGGGTCGTTGGGGTTGCGCAGGCGAGAGTAGTAATTCTCAACCTCGTTCTGGGTCACGCCCTCATACATGTTGTTGGCCGAGGTGAGGATGAGGTCTTCGCCGTCGGCTTGATTAACTCTTTTAGCCATAAATGAGGGCTCAAACAAGATGCGTTGCATGAGTTTCTTGAGTTCGGCACGCTGTTTCTTGTTCTGATATCCGTCCGGCATCTGCTGGTCGGTGAGGCGATCAAACTGCTTGCTGAAGAACTTCTGTGAGAAAGCCGGTGTGAACTTGTCGGTGCTATAATGGTGGTGAATGCCGTTGCCAAACCAGATTTGCTTCAAGTAAACCTCCAAAGCCTTAAAGTCTTTGTCCTCACGGTTACCGTTGTAGGTGGTATAGATGCGCTCGATGAGTTGGCGCACGGTGAGGTTATACTTGCCGTTCTGGTCAGTGAGGATGTCACGTCCCTGCAGAGCCGCCTCGGTGAGATAGTAGATGTAAGTCTTCTGTTGCAGCGACAACTTGTCGAAGCCAGGCACGTAGTAGCGCATCACCTCGATGTCGGCAAAGCGGTCTACGCGATAGTCAAAACCAGCCGGTTGAGCCATAGCGTTGATTGATGATACCGCGATTACAGCGGCGATTAAAACATTACTTTTCATTAGTTTATATTTCGTTGATTGATATTCAATAATTGTACAAGACTTCGTCTTGGAATACACAACCGTTAAGATTGCGCATTACTCTACCCAAAGGACGAGTCCCTTGAGGTATTCGCCCTCGGGATGGTAGATGTTGATGGGATGGTCGGCCGGTTGGCTTAACTGGTGCAAGATGCGGACTCGACGCTTGGCTTGCGCTGCGGCACTGAAGACGGCGAGGCGGAATTGCTCTCGATTGACGGCTTGTGAGCACGAGAATGTGAATAGAACACTGCCTGATGGCATTTTCTGTAGCGCGGCGGCGTTGAGTTTGCGATAACCGATGAGGGCGTTGCGCAGTGCGCTCTTGCGTTTGGCGAAGGCCGGCGGGTCGAGTATCACCAAATCATAAGCACCGTTTTCCATGCGATCCAGGTATTTGAAAGCATCTTCGGCAAAAGACTTGTGACGGCTGTCGCAGTTGAAGTTGAGAGAGATGTTGGCATCGGTAAGACTGATCGCTTTGGCAGAACTATCCACCGAGTGGACAAGTGTAGCGCCGCCTCGCATGGCATAAACCGAGAAGCCACCGGTGTAACAAAACATATTGAGCACACGCCGTCCACGAGAGAATTTCTCCAATAGGCATCGGTTCTCGCGCTGGTCGACAAAGAAACCGGTCTTTTGTCCGCGTAGCCAGTCGATGTGGAAGCGCAGGCCGTTTTCGATGGCGACGTCATCAGCATGGCCTCCGCCAACGAGGTAGTCATTCACCGGGTCGAGTTGCGCTTTGAACGGCAACGTTGTTTCGCTCTTGTAGTAAACGCTTGTGACGAGATTATCGGGCAACGAGGTCAAAGCGGCGGCAATTTTATCGCGGTCAAAGTGAATGCCCGGCGAATGAGCCTGCATGACGGCTGTGTGGCCATAGACGTCAACCACAAGGCCGGGTAGGAAGTCACCCTCCCCATGCACGAGACGGAAAGCGGTGTTGTCGTCGCGCAGCAGGCCAAGCGCGCGGCGGACGTCTAATGCAGCAGCAATGCGGCGTGAGTAAAACGTCTCGTCGATGGTGACGGTCTCACTGCCAAAATGAAGCATTTTGACGGCGATGCTCCCCACTTGATAATGTCCGATACCCAACTGTTTTCCATCGGCGGCAAGGATTTGCACCAAGTCACCGTCTTCAATGTCGTCGGGCAGTGATTTGATCGCGCCACTAAACACCCATGGATGATAACGTTGCAGTGAGTCCTCGCGACCTTTTTGTAATATAATCTTTTTCATTTGATGAGGAAACGATAGATGTCATTGCCGTTAGCCCAAATGAGTAATGCCAGCAATAGAATCATACCCACCCACTGGGCGTACTCGAGGAACTTGTCGCTGGGCTTGACGCGTCCAAAAGTGACTAACTCGACGAGAACAAACAGCACGTGGCCACCGTCCAACGCCGGTATTGGCAAGATGTTCATTACTGCCAAGATGAGCGATAAGAGTGCTGTAATGTTCCAAAACTGCACCCAGTCGAATGTGTCAGGGAAGATGCTGCCGATGGTGCCGAAGCCACCCACGCTTTTGGCTCCCTCGGCGGTGAAGATGTATTTCAGTTGTGACACATAATTTGTCAAGGTGGTCCACCCCAATGAGATGCCGCGTGGGATAGCCTCAAGAAGCGAATACTCAATGCGCGTCACCTTATAAAATTCGGTGATCGGTTGCAAGGCGATGCCCAGTTTACCGGCACCATCGATGGCCACGGCGACACTGTCTGCCTTGCCGTCGCGAATGTATCCCACCATGACCTTCTTGTCCTTGAATTGTGCCAACGCAGCGGTGAGATCATCAAAATCGGGTGTAGCGATGCCGCCCACGCTCACCACATGGTCACCGGGCTTGAGCCCGGCCTTCTCGGCACCCATGCCGGGTGAGAGTTGGGCGATGTACACCGGCAAGCGGTAACTGATAAATGCTCGACCCTGCTCGGCATCCTCGTTGGCACGGAAGATAAAGTTTTCGGGAAGGTTGATGTTGACTGTGTCACGCCGGTTGCGTAGCACGGTAAGCGTTTTGGCTGTCAGGATTTGGTTGACGGCATCGGCGTTGAGGTGGGTGAGTTTTTGGCCATCGGCCTCAAGAGGAATGTCGCCGTCAATCAATCCCACGGCCTTAGCACTTGGGCCATAGGCCATGCCCAAGGTGGCGTCGCTGAAGTTGACAAAAGCCTCGCCTTGAGTGTAGACTATGCCAGCATAAATGACCAACGCGGTCAGGAAGTTGAACAGCACTCCGCCCACCATGATGAGCAGGCGCTGCCATGCGGGCTTACTGCGGAACTCCCATGGTTTGGCCGGTTGTTTGAGAGTTTCGGTGTCCATGCTCTCGTCAATCATGCCGCTCATCTGGCAGTAGCCACCAAGAGGCACCCATCCGATGCCGTAAGTGGTAGCACGCCAACTCTGTTTGGCCTTGATTTCCTCGGCTGTAGGCTCTGAACTCTCTGAACTCTCTGAACTCTCAGAATTCTCTGAACTCTCTGAACTCTCAGAACTCTCGTTCTTCACAAAGAACTCCAACTTGTGTTTCAGGGGATTCCATCGCAGGATTTGGAACTGCGGGTGGAAAAAGAGGTAAAACCTCTCGACCCACACACCAAAGAGGCGTGCCATCGAGAAGTGACCCAACTCGTGAACAAACACGAGCATTCCAAGAGATAATAAAAGCAGTGTTACTTTTACCCAAAAAGGACTCATATCAGTTGTTATTCAATAGTCGGTAGTGGGCGGGGCGGTGCCCGCCCACCATGAACGGTTGTTGTTAATTGTTAGTCGTTAATTCTTCGGCTATCTGGCGAGCCTCGGCATTGGTGGCCACATAGTCATCATAGGTTGGCTCGGGAATGAGCGGCATGCGCGACATGGTGCCCGTAATGATGCGATGGATGTCGTTAAAACCGATGTCACCCTTGAGGAAGGCCGCCACTGCAATCTCGTTGGCGGCGTTCATCACACAAGGCACGTTGCCGCCGCGCCGTGCGGCGTCGTAGGCAACATCAATGAGAGGGAACTTTGCCCGGTCCGGTTCTTCAAAAGTGAGCGTGGCAAAGTCGTTGAGAGTCATTCGATGGGTTGGGGTTGCCAATCGGCCGGAGGGCAGGCCGAGCGCGTAGCGGATTGGCAGGTGCATATCAGGCAAGCCGAGTTGAGCCTTGACCGAACCGTCGACAAACTCCACCATTGAGTGTACAATCGATTGTGGATGAACGATGATCGTAATGCGGTCCGGCTCGATATCATATAGCCACCGAGCCTCAATCATCTCAAATCCTTTGTTCATCATCGTTGCGCTATCGATGGTAATTTTGGCACCCATAGCCCAGTTCGGATGTTTGAGAGCATCGGCGGCGGTGACCGTGGCGAGTTGTTCGCGTGGCAGCGTGCGGAATGGGCCACCACTGGCTGTTAGCAGCAATCGGTCGATATCCTCGTGCCGTTCACCCACGAGGCACTGCCAGAACGCGCCGTGCTCACTGTCAACCGGATAAATCTTGCTGCGGCTCGACTGCAACAGTCGCGTGATTAAGTCGCCTGCCACCACAAGCGTTTCTTTATTGGCCAGGGCTATAGTTTTGCCGGCTTTGATGGCGGCAATTGTCGGTTCCAAGCCACTATATCCCACCATAGCGGTGACCACGGTGTCAACCTCGGGGCGGGTGACAGCCTCGGCGATAGCGTGCGCGCCGCAGGCCACCTCAATAGGTAGGTCGGCAAGCGCATCACGCACGATAGGGTAGAGGTCATCGCGCGCGATAATAACCTGCTCGGGCAAGAATTGTCGTGCTTGCTTCACAAGCAGGTCAGTGCTGCTATTCGCCACCAGCAGAGCAACCTTGAATAAGGTCGGATACTCGGCTACAATGTCAAGCGTTTGGCGCCCAATAGAGCCGGTGCTACCCAATATTGCGATATTTGTCATTCGTTGTTTTTAGTTTGCTGTTTGCCGTCGATGGTTTGCCGGCGCGAGGGCGCGCGGCATGGTCAACGGTTAACCTTTCTGTCAAAGTTCGGCCTGCTTGAGTTTTTCGGCATTTTCGGCAACAGCGAGGTGGTCGATACAGTCTTGAATGTCACCGTCCATAAATGCCGGCAGATTATAGATTGTGTAACCGATTCGGTGGTCAGTGATGCGTCCCTGAGGATAGTTATATGTACGGATTTTTGCCGAACGGTCGCCTGTACTGACGAGTGTCTTGCGCCGCGAGGCAATGTCGTCAACATACTTTTGATGCTCGTGATCGTAAATGAACGTGCGCAGTCGAGCCAAAGCGCGCTCCTTGTTCTTGGGTTGGTCGCGCGTCTCGGTACACTCAATAAGGATCTCTTGCTGCTCTCCACTTACGGGATTTGTCCACATATAGCGAAGGCGCACACCACTGTTCACCTTATTAACATTCTGTCCACCGGCGCCGCTGCTGCGGAACGTGTCCCACTTAATCTCTCCCTCGTTAATCTGCACGTCAAAAGGTTCTGCCTCGGGCAGCACGGCCACGCTGGCCGCACTGGTGTGCACACGTCCCTGTGTCTCGGTGGCCGGCACTCGTTGCACCCGGTGTACACCGCTCTCATATTTCAAAGTGCCGTAGGCACCCTGCCCGGTGATGCTGAAAATGACCTCCTTAAAGCCCCCCGCTGCACCTTCGGTGCAACTGGACATCTGCACTGTCCAGCCTCGGTTTTGGCAATAGCGGGTGTACATTCGCGCCAGATCGCCGGCAAACAGAGCCGCCTCATCGCCCCCCGTGCCGCCACGAATCTCCAGCACCACATTTTTCGCATCCTCCGGGTCTTCCGGAATCAGCAACAGTTTTATCTCTTGTTCAAGAGCCGGTAGCGCAGCGTTGGCGGTATCAAGGGTCTCTCGCGCAAGGCTGCGCATGTCGTTATCATCATCATTGAGCATCGAGTGTGCCGTATCAATATCATCAAGCATCGTACGGTAGCGATGCGTCGCATCCACGAGAGTTTGCAAGTGTTTGTACTCTCGAGTAAGTTTTACATATCGAGGCTGGTCGGCAAGCACAGCAGGGTCGGCGATGAGCGTCGCCACTTCCTCAAAACGAGCCTCCATGCCTTCCAACCGTTTCAGCAGTGCATTTTCTTTCATTTATGTCCCTATATAAGTTTGAGACTGCAAAATTACAAAATTTCTCCCGTCAATTATGTGAATTTATCTAAATTATTAGTTTAACCCAAAATATTGTCCTAAATTTGCCACCACAAACCTCAACTTATATGGCACAACATAACGACCTGGGACATGCCGGCGAACAATTCGCCTGCGAAATGCTTATCGCGAAAGGAATGGTGATTAGAGAACTCAATTGGCGGCTCAATCACCTTGAGATAGACATCGTCGCCTACGAGGAAGGGGCGCGCCTCTTGCACATCGTAGAGGTAAAGACACGCACGGCAAACGACGCCTTTGACTTTACTCAAGCGATTACGGCACACAAACGCCGGCTGCTCATTAATGCGGCAAACGGCTATGTGCGCCACTACAACCTCAATGTCGACGTCCAGTTTGACGTAGTCATCGTGCAAGTGAACGCCGACGGCGAGATGTCGCTTGACTATTATCCAAACGCCTTTGATGTGCCCCTTCACTGTTACCATTAAAGGCCTCAACGCCCGATGAGGCGGAAACAAAAACTAAAAATACTTCGCACAAAGTACATCATACATCATACTTTTTTCTTAACTTTGTAGTTTGAAAATTGCTTTTTAGATTGATGGATGTCTTTTTTTCATTGATAATAGGTTGTTTATCAATCGGAGTACTGCTATCGGCCCCGATGGGTCCGATTGGCATTCTCTGCGTGCAACGCACGTTGAATAACGGCCGACAATCGGGACTTTACACCGGTATCGGGGCCGCAATCAGTGACCTCTTTTATTGTATGCTCACCGGCTTAGGCCTCAGCATCGTCATGTCATGGATCGAAGCCAACATGAAGTTGCTCGAGATTATAGGTAGCGCCTTGCTCATAGCCTACGCCCTTTTCATGATATTGCACAAGCCGGAACCACACCACGACAGCCAAGTGCGTGCCCACGACAATCAGCCGTCCGCCACATCAGGAGGCATCAAGGGCGAAGTGAAGAAAATCCAAGATTGGTTGGCTCGCAACGAGCGGGTTCGTGACGTGATGACCGGTTTCTTTTTGACGCTGAGCAACCCTCTCATTATCTTTCTGATTATTCCACTGATGGCTCGCTTTTCTTTTCCGGCCACCGAACATTCATGGTTTCACATCGTGTTGGGTTTTGTCTTTATTGTGGCCGGAGCGTTGTTGTGGTGGCTGGTAATCACTTGGAGCGTTGATAAAGTGCGGTCACGCATGACAATTAACATCGACAGTATGTGGACCATAAATCGCGTGATGGGCACCATTCTGCTCATCGTGGCTGCTTACGGTCTCTATGACGGCACTCACGAGTTTATCAACCAACTCGGCGTGCTACCACCTCTACCCACTCTAAACTAACTCTTTTTCCAGACTAACGACTAAAACGACTATAATGGGACTAATTGACTTCTTCTCACGTGAGAAAAAAGAGACGCTCGACCAAGGCCTTGACAAGACCAAGCGAGGCCTATTCGGCAAGATTGCTCACGCTATCGCCGGCAAGTCGACAATCGACGACGATGTGCTCGACAACCTTGAGGAAGTGTTCATCACCAGTGACGTGGGAGTGGACACGACGTTGAAAATCCTCGACCGCATCCAGGCTCGCGTTGCTCGCGACAAATATGTCGGCACCGGAGAACTCAACGACTTGCTCTGTGACGAGATAACGCAGATGCTCGTCGACAACAACAATGCCGATGCCGCCGACTTCACCGTGCCTGAGGGCAAGCGACCCTACGTAATTATGGTCGTTGGAGTGAACGGCGTTGGCAAGACGACTACCATCGGCAAACTGGCCTACCAGTTCAAGAAAGCCGGCAACAAAGTTGTGCTCGGTGCCGCCGACACCTATCGCGCCGCCGCCGATGAGCAACTTGAGATTTGGGGACAGCGTGTGGACGTGCCGGTGATTAAGCACCAGATGGGTACCGACCCGGCAAGCGTAGCCTTTGACGCCTGTCAGAGTGCCGTGGCACAAAATGCCGATGTCGTCATCATTGACACAGCAGGACGATTGCACAACAACGTCAACCTGATGCGCCAACTCACCAAGATAAAAGATGTGATGCGCAAAGTGCTGCCCGAGGCGCCACACGAGGTACTGCTCGTGCTGGATGGCTCAACCGGGCAGAACGCTTTCGAGCAAGCAAAGCAGTTTGTGGCCGCCACCGAAGTCAACGCGCTGGCAGTCACCAAACTCGACGGCACCGCCAAGGGCGGCGTGGTGATTGGTATCAGTGATCAGTTCCAAATCCCCGTCAAGTATATCGGTCTTGGCGAGGGAATGGACCACCTGCAAGTGTTCCGTAAGACAGAGTTCGTCAAGTCACTCTTCGGCAAATGAAGCGTGGTAAGATAGACATTATTTCGCTGGGCTGCTCCAAGAATCTTGTTGACTCCGAGCATCTGCTGCGTCAGTTACAGGCCGCCGGCTATACCGTCGAGCACGACCCGGAGCATGTTAATGGCGAGATTGTCATCGTCAACACCTGCGGCTTTATTGCCGACGCCCAGCAGGAGAGCATCGACACGATTCTGCAGTTGGGCGAAATGAAGCGTCGCGGACGCATCGGACGACTCATTGTGATGGGGTGCCTGGCCGAGCGCTTTCGTGCCGAACTGGTGGATGAGTTGCCCGAGGTGGACCGCTTCTACGGCAAGTTTGACTGGCGCGGCATCCTTGACTATATCGGCAAAGCCTATCGCGATGACCTTGCCGCCGAACGAGTGCTCACCACCCCCGGCCACTATGCCTACTTGAAAATATCTGAGGGCTGCAACCGCTTTTGCGCCTTCTGCGCCATACCGCTCATCACGGGCCGTCATCACTCCGTGCCCATGTCCAATCTGCTTGATGAGGTGCGCTACCTGCGTGACAAAGGTGTGCGCGAGTTCAACGTCATTGCCCAAGACCTGTCAAGTTACGGTCTCGACCTTGAAAACCGCATGATGCTGCCCGAACTGGTTGACCGCATCGCAGACATTGACGGCGTCGACTGGATACGCCTCCACTACGCCTATCCGGCACAGTTCCCGATGGAACTGCTCGATGTGATGGCCTCCCGGCCGAACGTCTGCTCCTATCTCGACATTGCGTTGCAGCACATCAGCGACAAGGTGCTGACGGCTATGCGGCGCCATATCGACCGCCATGCCACCGAGCGCCTTATCACGGCCATGCGGCAGCGTGTACCCGGCCTGCACTTGCGCACGACGTTAATGGTCGGCTTCCCGGGCGAAGGAGAAGCGGAGTTTGACGAACTGATGGAATGGGTGAAACAAACGCGCTTTGAACGCATGGGGGCGTTCGCCTACAGTGAGGAAGCCGGCACCTATGCCGCGCAACACCTGCATGACGACGTGCCTCCTGAGGAGAAGCAGCGGCGGCTTGACTCGTTGATGGCCCTGCAAGAAGGTATTTCGATGGAGATACAGCAAGAGAAAGTGGGACGCAGTCTGCGGGTTATTGTCGACCGTGAGGAAGAAGACTGCTATGTGGGCCGCACGGAGTGGGACTCACCGGAAGTCGACCCCGAAGTGCTCATCGACAAGTCGCAGCCTCTCACCATTGGAGACTTCACCACAGTGCAAGTCACCCAAGCCCTTCCCCACGAACTCATCGCCACTCCCATTTGAGTTGGCCTCCCCCCGGCCCCTCCTGAAGGGGGGGCTTGCTGTTGCTGCCAGAAACTGTATCATAATTTATATTTTGGGATTAGGCCGCCCTAACGGGCGGGAAATCTATCAAAATCTAAAATAAAAATAAATAGTTAATTTCTCATTTATAAGGATTTAATAAATGTGATATTTAGAATAAGATTTTTGAAAGATTTCCGCACGCAACGCGTGCGCTAATTATGATACAGTTTCGAGGACGTTCATAACAAAGTTAGAAATCAATGTGCAGGATATTGATTGTAATAATGGCGGTATTGTTGTTGGTGCCATCGATGAGTGGCGCCGAAGACGTTGCCGCGCTGTTGCAAAAGTTTGAGACGGCTACAGGACAAGACCGTGTGGCTGTGGCAAACTCATTGATGGCGACGTTTGCCGAGGCTAAACTCACCGACGACGTAGTGGTTTTCAACGATACGACACCGGCCGACACAATAACGCAGCAGGTGAACTACTGGGCGGGGGAATACTATTACGCGACTGCCGACTATGCCGCTTCTCGCGCTCACGCCGAGCAGGCGTTGCCTCTATGCCGCGCAACCACGGTCGAGGCAGATTGCCTCAATTTGCTTGCCCTTGTGTGTTTCCGTCAAGCCGACTATAATGCCGCTGCGGATTATGCCCGGCAATGCTATGCGCTTGATGAGAAAAGCGGCGACCCCGATTTGATGAGTGCTTCACTGAATACTATTGCCGGAATCTATTTAGGGGCGAACCGTCCACAAGAGGCTGAGAAGTATATACTCAAGGCTATCGCGCAAGCGCAACAGGCCGATAATTCCGTGCGCCTTGCTGTGTTGCAAGGCACGGCAAGCGAGGTATATCACGCTATGCTTGACGACGAGAAATCTTTGCGATATGCTATGCTTGCCCATAAGACCGACAGTACCGGCGGCCGTATGGATCGCGCCGCTGTGCGTTTGGTACAGATAGCATCTGCACTCATTGGTCTCCATCGCTATAGCGAGGCGGAGGCGACTTTAGGCCGAGCGATTCCGGTGCTGCGTGAGAGCAATGATAGCCATTCGCTTGGCATTGCCCTCAATAAGTTGGGGAAGGCGTTGTTATCGCAAGAGCGTGACGCGGAAGCCGTGCCTGTCTTCCGTGAGGCAGCGGCTCTTTTTGTCCGAATGGGTGACGTGGGCAACGAGTTGCACGCCCGTCGAGGGCTTTACGAGAGTCTTTGGACAATCAATCCGGATAGTGCCCACATCGAACTGAACCGTTTTGACCTGCTCAAAGACTCGCTTTATAGCCACGCCACTGCCGAGAGTCTCTCGCGCTTTAACGCCGAGTTTGACAACGAGTGGTTGCGGCAAGAAAATGCGCGCCATCACTCCTTGCTCAATATATTATTTATTGGCGGGGGAGTGCTAATCGCTATAACTGGCGTTTTATTGTGGTGGTATCGCCGCCGCTCACGGATGCGTGTAGCCGCGTTGCAGGCGATTGTTGATGCCTATCAAATCGAAAGGCACACTACCGCTGACAATGTGACTGAAAATGATAAGGACTCCATCGTTGCCGCTGACCGCGAGTTTCTTGATAATGTTGTCGCGCATGTGCGCGATGCTATGGGCAAAGGAGATCTGTTACTTGAGACGCTCGCCTCGTCTCTTTGCATTACGCGAGGACACCTAAACCGGCGCATCAAGGAAATTACCGGGGTTACCGCCCAACAATTTGTGTTGCGCATCAGATTAGAGCAGGCGAGAGCCATATTGCATGATGAGCCGTCGGCGACGGTTGCAGATGTCGCTTTCCGTTGCGGTTTTGAAGACGCGGCCGGTTTCTCAAGGGCGTTCAAACGCACATTCAATCAAACTCCCACTCAATTCCGGCAGCAACAAATATAAAGTGAAATTTTCCAAAACTCCCGATAATGCACGATTGTGGCAATAAATTGCACGATTGTGCATATTTTTTTTGTGTCGAATTTCGGAATTTTGCAACATGAAATTATTAACTGATAATATATACAGTATGAAACAGACATTACGACTTTTCTGCCTCGTGCTTGTCACGCTCGCGTCATCAGTGGCGTTACAGGTGCGCGCCGATGTCACTATCAATGAGACATCGTTTCCCGACGCGGCGTTCCGCAACTGGCTGTTGAAGCAATCTTACGGTAGTGACGGTGTGATCACCACTACCGAACTCGAGAGCGTCAAAGAACTTGACCTGCACGGTCTGGGCATCTCCAATCCTCAAGGCATCACTTATTTCCGGCAACTTGAGAGACTATATCTTAATGATAACAACATCAGTGGTTATCTATGGCTTTATGTGTTCACCAAGTTGGAAATTCTCAACGTTGGCGGGAACGCACTCACTACGTTGGACCTTAGCAATAAACTGTCGCAACTGAGTTCGCTTTATGTTTACGGTAACCAACTGACCTCAATTAATGTGACCTCGTTCAGCAACTTGCAGTATTTTGATTGTTCCGGCAACAAACTGTCAAAATTGAACGTTAGCAACAATGCTAATCTCTCTTGGTTGGACTGCAGCGACAATGCCATTACCGAACTTGACCTTAGTTCTTGCACAACAATCAACAGGATTTATTGTCAAAAGAACCGGATTGCGTCGGCGCAGATGGCCTCGTTGGTCAATAGCCTGCGTTCGGGGGCGACATCGTTATGCGAATTTCGCGTGATTTATCCCACCGATGAGGGCAATGAGATGACCGTAGCACAAGTGGAAGCGGCCAAGGCCAAAGGGTGGACACCGCTGGCTTATAACCAGTCAACTCGCAAGTGGGAACCATACGCCGGCAAAACCGAGAAGATTATCGCGATTGACGCCACTAACTTTCCGGACGCAGCCTTCCGCACCTACCTGACTGGTCGCTTCGGCTCGGACGGCATCTCAGAGGGGGAGATTGCCGGCGCGACCGACATCGATGTAGCCTCTAAAAACATCGCAGACCTGACGGGCATCGCGTTCTTCACTGAACTTGAGAATCTGAATTGCAACTTCAACAACCTCACCGCGCTCGATCTCTCGGCCAACGTGCGACTGAAGTCGCTGCAATGCGCCAGCAACAAAATCGAGGCGCTCATCTTGCCTGAAAACTCACCGCTCATTACCCTGCTGTGCCAGGTCAATAGCCTCACAACCCTCGATGTGTCAAAGCAGCCGGAACTTGTGACGCTGAATTGCTCGTCAAACCGGTTGAGTTCGTTCCTCAATGTGCAAAATAACTCAAAATTGGAAACACTCGTTTGCGGCAATAACGAATTGAGTAGTCTCTTTGTTGCCAGGAACAATCTGCTTAAGAAACTTGACTGCAGCGAGATGTTCTCTTTGGAGAAAATTGAGTTTAGTTGGTTGGGGGTTGTGGGCACCTCGCTTCAAGAACTAAAGGCCGGCCATACCTCAATTACCGAACTTGATTTGCAAAACCTCAATAAACTCATAAAAGTTGATATCGATGGCACATCATCGGCCAAAGGGCTTGTATCAACGATTATTATGGGCGATAATACTGCTCTGGAGGAACTTCACTGCAAGTATAACAAAATCACGGCTCTTGACCTGAGTGGCTGTCCTAACTTGAAGGTACTCGACTGCTCAGTCAATAATATTGCCGGGCTTGACTTGAGCGGCTGCAGTAACCTCACGTCGCTTAAATGCTACTCCAACAAATCGATCTCTGCTCTGGATATTTCGGCTTGTACCGCAATAAGAGAACTGGATTGCTCATACTGCGCGTTGAGCGAACTCGATTTGAGCGAGAACAACGCGTTAGTTAAGTTCAACTGTGAGCATAACGGCGAGAGTTTCACCCGACTTGTAATGCCGACTGACCCCTCCAAACTGCAGACGGTCACAATCCGTTGCAACAACCTCAGTCGTGCTGTCACAATGGCAATAATGGAAGCGCTACCCATGATGGATGTTGTCAATTATGGCGTGATTAATGTGATGCGCGTTGATAATAATATGCAACCCACCACGATGGACTTTGAGAAGAATCAAGTGAGCAAAGAGGCTGTAAATATAGCGCTTGCCAAAAACTGGCACGTTCGGGCCATGCTTCCTAATGGCGGTTGGGTCGACTTTGCCGGTTTGGACGAGCAGTATATCCCTATTGATGAGGAGCATTTCCCGGACGAGGCTTTCCGTAATTTCCTTCTCGCTCAAGAGTATGGTTCCGACGCGAAACTCAGTGACACCGAGCGTGCATCTGTCACATCGCTAAATCTCTATAGTCAGAAAATTGCCGACCTCAGCGGTATTGGCTATTTCGAGATGCTCGAGTCGCTTAATATCGGACAAAATAGTGTATCGGTTATCGACCTGTCGTCGTTGAAGAGACTGCAAACAATCGAGGGTGAAAGTTTGCCGCTGCTTGAGGAACTCATCGTCAAGAACTGCCCACATCTGCGCAAGATTGATATTACGCTCTCGCCTCTGACGAGCCTCGACCTAAGTGGCCTTGCCGAGTTGGAAAGCGTTAAGGTGGCAGGCGACTTCCGCTATGACTATATTGGCAAACTATCATCAATTACACTCGACGGCAACGATAAACTCGAGACATTAGATGTTTCTATCAACAACCTGACTGAGATTGAGTTGGCAGAATGTCCGGCACTCAAGAAACTCATTTGCAACCACAACAAGTTGTCACGCCTTGACCTCAGCGTCAACAAAGCGCTCGAGAATGTGATTTGTAACCACAACGGAGAGGGTTTCACTTCACTCGTGCTTCCCGCCAATGCCGCCTCGCTAAAGAATGTCACCATCGAAGTTAACAACTTGAATCGCGATATGACACAAAGCATTATTGATGCCCTGCCGCAACGCGCCACAAGCGACAAAGGCTCCCTCAAGGTGATGCGTGTTGACAATGACCTGTCGCCGCTCAACAACCCGATTATTGATGTGGAACTCAACCGCGTGAGCGTTGAGGCCGTCAACCTCGCATTATCCAAGAACTGGGAGGTGAAGGCAATGCTTCCAAATGGGCAATGGACAGATTATCCCGGCGACAATGGCGACGAGCGCGACATCTGTGATGTGAACAACGATGACAATGTTGATGTGGGTGATGTTAACGCTGTGCTCAGTTCTATCCTTGAGGGCAACAACGATGCCGCCTATGATGTCAACAACGACAATAATGTTGACGTTGGTGACGTGAACACAATCCTGACAGCCATTCTCGCCAAGTAATTGAAGATAACGCGTTGCCGGGATTAAGTTAGTCGCCGCACGCCAATCAATATCTCTATATATCTCAATCCCTGTCCAATCCACACTGATCCCGCGTAAGCGGGACAGGTGGATGGCCAGGGATTGAGTATACCTATAAGGGTAAAATAGCGAGGTTTTTGTCGGTTGACAATGGCAATCTGTCATCTGACGTGAGGCAGGGCCAATCTTTGCAAAGACGGTAATTTGCGGCAGATGATATTTTATCCTTTTGTGGGTGAGTATTTTTTTGTAATTTTGTGGAAAATTATGGAGTTATGAGCAATTTTAGATTAATCTTCATTTGGGTGTTAGCGATGATCGGGACGTTGACGGTTTGTGCGGGTTACGATCAGCCTGACCGTGAAGACTATACTATTCATCTTGAGTATCTTCCGGGAGATGATGGCCATGCGATGTACCTCAACGTGTGGGCCGACGCCACGTGCGAGCATGTGCGCATTGGCGACAGCCTACTGTTGTGCATGCCGATGGCTCCAGAATTATGGCTAAAAGACAACGAAGTGTTGCAAAACGACATCAACTTCGACGGATGCCCTGACCTGCAAGTATATATCGGCACGGAACGCGGCGAGCCGAGGTATCACGCATGGGTATGGAACAGGTTCAATCAGTCGTTCTACCATGTGAAAGACTATTGCAACATTGCCGAGCCGGAGATAGACAAAGAGCGACAATTGATTACATCCACTTATGTTACCATGAGCGGTGAAATTGTGACCGAAGTCTATCATTGGATTGACGACGGATTTGAACTTGAATTTGTCTCAAGCGAGTCAACACTTGGCCGGCGCGAGGGCGCGCGTCATGGTGAACGTTAATAGAGATATTTTGGCAGACGGGGCGGTGCCCGTCTGTCTTGAACGATGATTTATGAATTACGCGATTGTAGGGCCGACTGCGTGCGGCAAGACAGGCCGAGCTGTGGCGCTGGCACGGGCTATCGGCGGGGAAGTGGTGAGCGCGGACTCGCGTCAGGTTTACCGCGGCATGGATATTGGCACCGGCAAGGACTTGGATGAGTACGGCGATGTGCCATATCACTTGATAGACATCTGTCCGGCAGGTTACAAATATAACCTCTACGAGTATATTCGAGACTATGGGGCAGTGCGTGCCGACTTGGCGTCACGCGGTGTGCCGGAGGTGTTGTGTGGAGGTACGGGAATGTATGTCGAGGCTGTGCTCAATGGCATTCAGTTGCCACCGGTGCCGCGCAACGAAGTGTTGCGCGCTGAACTATCGGGTAAAAGTTTGGAGGAACTCACGGCGATGTTGCGCGGCTACAAGACGCTACGCAACAATAGCGACATTGACACTGTGGCCCGTGCCACGCGTGCCCTTGAGATTGCTATTCACTATCACAAGCACCCCGACGAGCACGCTCTCACACAGCCACATCCGCGACAAGACATCATGGTGATTGGCATTGAGATAGACCGTGACACGCGCCGTGAGCGTATCACTCGCCGCCTGCGTTCGCGCCTCGATGCCGGCATGATTGATGAGGTGAGGAACCTCTTGGACAGTGGCATTTCACCGGATGACCTTATGTATTATGGTCTCGAGTATAAGTTTGTGACGATGCACGTGATAGGGGAGTTGTCTTTTGATGAGATGTTCCGCCGTCTTGAAACGGCTATCCATCAGTTTGCCAAGCGGCAGATGACATGGTGGCGAGGTATGGAGCGACGTGGGCACGCCATCAAATGGCTCCCATGGGATTTGCCCGACGACGACTTTTTGACAGCCGTTGTGGGCGGGGCTGTGCCCGCCCGTCTTAAACGATAATTTTTAATTTTTTTGTTATGGTAGATTTTTGGGGGCCGGCGCGTGGGCGCGCGGCATGGTTAACAGATTTTTGGGGGCCGGCGCGTGGGCGCGCGGCATGGTTAACAATCGTTCTGCTATTTTGCAGTTCGTGCGGACAAGTTGGCGGATTGAGCGATGAGCAACGTTCAGAGATTGATTCTGTTTTTGAGGAGGTATATGACAACGCGGCCGAGCCCGGTGCCGCCGTTGTTATTACCAGCCATGGTCAAACGATTTATGAGCGCTATTTTGGTCTGGCCGATTTGGAAACAAAGAGGCCGGTGTGTGATAGCACAAACTTCTGTATTGCCTCTGTGTCAAAACAATTTGCCGCGGTGGCTCTGCTGCAATTGGCCAGTGAAGGACGACTGTCGCTTGACGATCCGCTTAGTAAGTTTTTTCCTGAATTTAAGGCCACATTCTACAAACGCATTACGCTGCGGCATATATTGAGCCACACAAGCGGTATTCCCGACGCCCGTCCGCGTGATGACCGCGACTTTGTGCTACACGCCACTGACGTGCCGTCAGTAGGCTATATGATTAACCTTGACACGTTGAATTTTGAGCCGGGCACACGTTATGAGTACATCAATCCAACGTTCCAACTGATTTATCAGATTGTGGAACGCGTGACCGGCGAGAAGTTTGATGACTATATGCAACGTAACGTGTTTGACAAGGCCTCAATGTCTCGAACGACATATTTTGAAGCCGGCAAACAAATCGCCGATATGGCACACGGATACGCATGGAACGACAGTTTGGGCCGGTATGAGGAGTTTGACTATGGCGAAGAGACTTTTTTTGCTACAAAAGCCGATGGCGGCCTTTACACGTCCGTGAGGGACTTCTTGCGATGGGAGCAAGCCTTGTCTAATGGTAAAGTGTTAGCCGACTCAATGCTCCGTGAAGCCTATACACCCCGCATTGACATTCAGCCTGACGCTAATTACGGCTATCAGCCAAATGCGAGTTACGGTTACGGTTTCTTTATCCAACAGTCGCCCGGCCAGCCACAGATTATCTATCACACCGGTGACAATGGCGGTTTCACGATATATGCCGGCAAGGTACCTGAACGCGACCTGGTGCTACTATTCTTCTCCACTCGCAACGACATTGACCGTATGGCCATCGTCAACCGTGTGTGGCAAACACTCGGAGTGGGCAACAATTATTTAAAACGATGATTTATCCCGAAAATTTTGAGAATAAGATTGGCTTTGACACAATACGCCGCGAACTACTGACTCATTGCGACAGCCCGTTGGGAGTTGAGTGTTGCCACCGTATGGCTTTCTCAACCGATTATGAGACGGTGGCGCGTCGACTTGAGCAGACAGCCGAGATGCTTTCCATTGAGGCAACCGGTCGCGACCTGCCGCTCGAGAGCCTGTTTGACCTGCGCCAACCGCTGAAAGAGATACAAGCACCGGGGACCTTGTTCAATGCTGAACATTTGAACCAATTGCAACGGCAACTCGCCGGCATCGAGAAACTCAAAGCCTTCTTTAACCCTTCACACGATTACGCTCAGCAACTGAAACGCCTCGCGAGCCTCTCATCGCGTCTTGACCCTGAGGACGATGTCCGTCGCGCCATCGCGCGGGTGATTGACCGTCAAGGCAATGTTAGAGACAACGCATCACCGTTGCTGCAGGAACTTCGTGCGACATTGGCTCACACGATGGCCTCAATCGCCGGCCTGATGCGGCGCGTGATTGCGCAGGCCAGAAGCACGGGTGTCCTGGAAGGAGACGCGCAACCAACTATGCGCGACGGTCGCCTTGTCCTGCCCGTGGCGGCAGCCAATAAGCGACGGGTGCGCGGCATCGTTCACGACCAAAGCGCCACCGGCAAAACCGTCTTTATCGAGCCGGAGGAGATCGTGGAGGCAAACAACCGCATTCGTGAGACAGAGGTTGAAATTGACCGCGAGATTGTGCGCATTCTCACAGAGTTAGCCGATACGCTCCGGCCTCATGTTCCAGCACTGCTTGACAATCTTGACACATTGGGCGTATTCGATTTTATCCGCGCCAAAGCACGGTTTGCCCAGGATGTCGGTGGAGAGATGCCAACGTTGCACAATGAGCCGATGGCCGAATGGTATCATGCCATTCACCCGACTTTACTCATATCGTTGCGACAGCATGGCAAGGAAGTTGTGCCACTTGACATCCGTCTGGACAACGAGCAGCGTATCATTGTCATTAGCGGTCCGAATGCCGGCGGAAAGAGTGTGTGTCTCAAAACAGTTGGTGTCGTGCAATATATGGCGCAGTGTGGCTTGTTACCGCCACTGCACAGCAACAGTCACGTTGGCATTTTTGACAACATCTTTATTGACATTGGCGACCAGCAGAGCATTGAGGATGACCTGAGCACCTATAGTTCTCATCTGCGCAACATGAAGTTATTGCTGTCACACGGGAACTCACACACTCTGGCCCTGATAGATGAGTTCGGTAGCGGTACCGAGCCACAGATTGGAGCGGCGATTGCCCAGGCAATTCTCATGCGGCTTGCACAGGCTGGAGTGCTGGGAGTAATCACAACTCACTATCACAATCTCAAGCAGTTGGCCGACGAAACTGACGGGTTGGTTAACGGAGCGATGCTATTTGACCGTGGCCGCATGAAGCCGTTATTCAGGCTGCAGATTGGATACCCCGGCAGTTCATTTGCCATTGAGATTGCTCGCGGCATCGGTTTGCCCGGCGATGTGTTGCAAGCGGCAGAGGCGCTGGTTGGCAGTGACTATATCAACATGGACCGGTATCTGCTCGACATAGTGCGCGACCGACGCTACTGGGAGCAAAAGCGCGATGACATTCGCCGCAAGGAGAAGCAAATTGACGAGATTGCGGAGCGTTACAACAGTCGGCTTGAGGAGTTAGCCGCCAGCAAGCGGGAGATATTGAACCAAGCGCGAACCGAAGCGCGAGCATTGCTCGAGAGCAGCAACGCTCAAGTTGAACACACAATCAAGGAAATTAAAGAGACGCAGGCCGAGCGCGAACGCACCCGCGCCATACGCGCCGAGTTGGAAGAGTTCAAGCAACGACTCGCCGAGCAGGATCCTAATGACGGTTCAACGGTGTTACCATTGGAGCCGCTTAAACCTATCAACAAACCCAAGCGAGCCAAAAAGCGCCATCATGAAGAAGTTCCCGCCGGCCCTCTACACCCCGGCGATAGTGTTATAATTAAAGGCGGCAATAGCGTTGGCACGGTGATTAGTGCCGATGAGAAATACGTGACCCTCAGCGTCGGCGCGATGAGATTGCGCATTGAGGCAACGCGTGTTGAGCGCACCGGTCGAAAACCGACAGATGCGGCAAAACGGTCATCGGTGTCGCAGTCCACACTTGACGATATCCGCGAGCGGCAGTTGGCATTCAAGCCCGAGATAGACGTGAGAGGCATGCGAGCAGACGAGGCATTGCAAGCCGTGACTTATTTTATCGATGATGCCGTGCAGTTTGACGCCAAACGAGTGAGGATATTGCATGGTACCGGCAATGGTGTGTTGCGTGAAGTTATTCGCAATTATCTGCAATCGTTATCGTCGGTCAGGCGTTATCATGATGAAGACGTCAGACTGGGCGGAGCCGGCATAACCATCGTTGACCTCTAAAAGGTTGACCGTTGAACATCCATTTGGCCGGGGAGAGGGCGTGCGACATGGCTAACGGTAGCTAACGGTAGGACGGTCAACGGTCAACTTTTCAAGAAGTAGTATTGTACAACTCGATTTAATTGCTTACCTTTGCAATTGCATATATCTAACGTGACAACGATGAGTGGAACTAACTATTTCAGATTTGCATGTGTGCTGCTATTGTGGTGTGCCCTTGTTTATCTCTTGCTCACACGTGTGGAACAAGTGACAGCAATGACGCTATTTACAATAGTGGCAAGTGGCATTATCGTGTTTGTTCCCCTCTATAAGAAGTATGTGCTCAATAAAGACGATAAGCAAAACGATGAGCGACGATAGTTTTACAACACAACAGTGCCCGCTGCTGGCAACGATTGACAGCCCCGCCGACTTGAAAAAACTGCGTGTTGAGCAACTGCCACAAGTGTGTGACGAGTTGCGGCGTTTTATGATACATCACTTGGCGGTAAATCCCGGTCACTTTGCCTCGAGCATGGGAGCCGTAGAAATTGTTGTGGCTCTGCACTATGTGTTCAACACCCCCGACGACCGCATCGTGTGGGACGTTGGCCATCAGGCTTATGCCCACAAGATACTCACCGGCCGTCGCGACCTGTTTCACACCAATCGCAAGTTGGGAGGTCTGAGCGGGTTTCCCATCCCAACGGAGAGCGAATACGACACCTTCACGGCGGGTCACGCCAGCAACAGCATCAGTGCCGCACTGGGAATGGCGGTTGCGGACCGCCTGCAAGGCAATAAAAACCGCAAGGTTGTTGCTGTTATCGGCGATGCCAGTATTGGCGGCGGCCTGGCATTTGAGGGTCTCAACAACGTGTCCAACAACCCGAACGACCTGCTTATCATTCTCAACGACAACGACATGTCGATTGACGAGCGAGTGGGCGGGCTGGGTGAGTATATGTCCCACATGACCACAAGCAAAGGGTATAATAACCTGCGCTACAAAACCTATAACTTCCTGAAGCGGCACAACATCATCAACGATGACCGCAAGGGACTGATACTACGTTTCAGCAATTCTCTCAAGTCGCTGCTCACCGGCCAACAAAACATCTTTGAGGGACTTAACGTGCGCTATTTTGGCCCCTTTGACGGTCACGATGTGATAAAACTGGTGAAGACGCTGCGCGACATCAAGGACATGCGCGGGCCGCGTTTGCTCCACCTGCACACCGTGAAAGGCAAAGGCTATGCTCCGGCCGAGGCTGACCCGACGACGTGGCACGCCCCGGGGCTGTATGACGAGAATACCGGCCAATTGATAAAAGAGAGTAGCGATAACAAACCGCCAAAGTTCCAGACAGTGATGGGCGAGACACTCACTGAACTGGCTCAAGCCAACGAGCGCATCGTGGCAATCACAGCGGCCATGCCCGGCGGCACGGGCGTTGACATTATGCAAAAAACGCTGCCCGGGCGCACCTTTGACGTGGGCATCAGCGAGGGACACGCAGTCACCTTTGCCGGCGGCCTCGCCAAAGAGGGTATGCACCCATTTTGCTGCATCTACAGTTCGTTCCTCCAACGAGCCTACGACCACATTATCCATGACGTAGCAACGCTCCGGCTGCCTGTCACCTTCTGCATTGACCGTGCCGGCCTGGTGGGAGAAGACGGAGTCACTCACCACGGACTTTTCGACTTGGCTTACCTCAGACCCGTGCCGGGACTCACAATCTGCGCGCCGCGCAACGAGCATCAGTTGCGACAGATGATGTACACCTCACAACTTGACGGACAAGGGCCGTGGGCAATCCGCTATCCGCGCGGACGCGGGTCACTCACCGACTGGCGATGCCCCCTCAAAGAAATTGCGGTCGGCAAAGGTGAATGTCTGGCCAAGGGCGGCAACGTTGCAGTGCTCTCGATAGGAGCCATCGCACGACAAGTGCAGCAGGCTCTTGAAATCCTCAAGCAACAAGGAATAGCCGCAGGCCATTATGATATGATTTTCCTCAAACCGCTTGATGAACAATTGCTTGAAGATGTGGCACGTAATTATCGGGCAATCATCACGGTGGAGGATGGCACAACCGTTGGCGGGCTTGGCTCGGCTGTGGCGGAGTGGATGGCTTTGCACGGCATCAACATTCAGGTAACGCGCCTAGGCGTGCAAGACACGTTTGTCCATCAAGGCACACCAGAGCAACTATATGCCCTCTGTGGCCTTGACCCGCGATCGATTGCCGAAACGATTAATTCTTTAGATGCCAGTTGTTAGTTATTACTCAAAATGAAGATTGTTATCGCAGGTGCCGGACAAGTGGGCTCACATCTGGCAAAAATGCTCAGCGATGAGGAACAGGATATTGTTGTTATCGATCGCGACGAGAAAAATCTTGCCGCTCTTGACAACTATAATCTGATGACCGTTAGAGGCAGTGCGGTCTCTTTCACCGACCTAAAGGGTGCCGGTGTGCCGGGTTGTGACCTGTTTGTTGCCGTCACGCCCTACGAGACGCGCAACTTGCTCGCCTGCTCCATCGCGCGCAGTATGGGCGCCAGACGAACAGTCTCGCGCATCGAGAATGACGAACTGATGGAGAAACACCACAAAGAGTACTTTACCGCTATCGGTGTTGATAATCTTATCTATCCTGACTACGTCGCCAGCGAGGAAATGGCCACCGCACTCAAGAGGACCTGGGTGCGCAATTGGTTTGAGTTATTTGACGGGCAACTGATTGTTGTTGGAGTCAAGTTAAGGGCAAACGCACAACTGGTTGGGAAACGGTTGCGCGAACTCAGCGAGGTGTCATCATTCTTGCATGTGTGTGCCATAAAGCGCAATCGCGAGATAATCATCCCCCGCGGCAGCGACATGATTATTGTGGGCGACATCGCCTATATCGCCACAACGCGCGACCATATAGACCTGGTGGTAGACATCTGCGGCAAGGTGAACATCGGAGTGGAAAAAGTGATGGTTATGGGCGGAGGCTCGATGACGGCCCAATTGCTGAAGATGGTGGGCTCACGTTATCGTGTCAAAGTGATAGAACCGGACTATAGCCGTTGTGAAGAACTCGCCGAAGCCTTCCCGAACTGCTCTATTGTGAACGGTGACGCGCGCGACACCGACCTGCTCGAGGAAGAGGGCATCGGCGACTATGACGTGTTTGTCGCCCTGACAGACAGCAGCGAGGCGAACATTTTGGGCTGCATGATGGCCAAGGAGCATGGCGTGAGGAAAACAATCGCCGACGTGGAGAACCTCCAATATATCAATGAGGCCGAATTGCTTAACATCGGCACTATAATAAACAAAAAACTCATCGCCTCGAGCCGTATTGTGCAATTGATGCTCGACGCAGACGCGTCAAACGCCAAGTGCCTGGCTCTGGCTGATGCCGAAGTTGCCGAACTTGTCATTAAGGACGGATGGGAAGCGACCCGCAAGCCTGTTAAGAGCCTCAATCTGCCTGATGAACTCACAATCGCAGGCATGGTGCGTGACGGTAGGGGAGCACTGGTCAATGGCGACACCATTCTCCAGCCTGGCGACCATGTAGTCTTGTTCTGCCTCTCGGGCAGCCTCCATAAACTCGATAAAGCCTTCAAATGAAACTCATCAACTTGCCGGTGGTGCTTCGAGTGCAAGGATGGCTCCTGCTCATCGAGGCCACTTTTATGACTGCCCCAATAGCGGTTGCCGCCTACTACCACGAGTGGCCTACGGCAATCTGCTTTACCTACGCCACACTGCTCACTCTGGCGGCGGGATTGGTCATGGCACGTTTCCTCAAGCCAAAACCCGGCGCTGCCATGCGTCGACGCGAGGGTGTCTTGCTCACTGCGATAATATGGGTTTTCTTCTCATTCTTCGGGATGTTGCCGCTGCTATTCACGGGAACACTCGACAACGTCACTGACGCGTTTTTCGAGACAATGAGCGGCTTTACGACAACCGGTTCAAGCGTTATCGCAGATGTTGAGGCGTTGCCGAGGGCAGTGCTCTTTTGGCGGTCAACAATGCAATGGATAGGGGGAATGGGTATCATACTATTCACTCTGGCAGTGCTGCCAATGCTCAACCAGAAAGGAGGCATCGCGCTCTTTAACGCCGAGGTGACCGGCATCACTCATGAGCGTCTAAGGCCACGCGTGAGCCAAACTGCCAAAGACCTCTGGCTCATCTATATTATACTGACAATGGCGATGACGGTTCTCCTGGCAAGCCCCATGGGATGGTTTGACGCCCTGTCTCACGCGATGACCACGATGGCAACCGGAGGCTTCTCGACCAAAAACGTTGGCCTGCATTATTGGAATGACCACTACATCTATGGCGTGGCCATCGTGTTTATGTTTTTGGGCGGAATCAATTTCTCCCTCATATATAGCGCCTCACGCGGGCGATTTGACCGCGTGCGCTCCAACGACACCTTCCGTTTTTACTGCCTGATGACAGCAGTGGTGGCCGTGGTGATTTTTATTAATATGTGCGTCGAGGGATACGCCTCGTCCAACGGCGACAGGGCGGTGTTTGCTCTCTTCGACACCGTGGCGGCAATCACCAGCACAGGCCTCAACACCATTGACTATGAGACTCGTGGCGAGTTCATCGCTATGTTGTTGATGCTGGTTATGTTTTTCGGAGGCATGGCCGGTTCAACAAGTGGCGGAGCCAAAATCGATCGGCTCATCGTCCTCTTGAAGAACACTCTCAACGAATTTTACCGCGTGCTGCACCCCAATGCCGTCAAGACGGTTCGTCTCAATGGACGAGCGCTGGCCCACACACTTGTAGCCAAAGTAATCGCTTTTTTGGCCATCTATGTGATGGTAACTTTTGTGTCGGCACTTGTGCTCACGCTCTATGAGTTGCCGATTGTTGACTCGCTCCACACATCGTTGGCAATGGTGAGCAACTACGGCCTCGGCTATGGCACAACAGCAATGCCTGGCGGCTTTGCCGCGTTGCCGGACCCGGCTAAATGGATGCTTGCTATTGAAATGCTTGTTGGTCGACTTGAACTGTTCACCGTGCTTGTAATCTTCACACCTGCCTTCTGGCGCAAAGATTGATTGTCTAATAGTCAAAAATTCCTACTCCCTGGCGTGTAACAACCGGCTCATCACCAGTGCAATCGACCACGGTGCTTGGCGTCGTGGCTCCACGGCCGGCATCAATCACGATGTCAACAGTGGCGGCGTAGGTTTCGGCTATCAGAGAAGGCTCGCAGCGGTAGTCATCGTCAAGGCCTTGAACACTTGTTGTGAGAATAGGATTGCCTAACGCTTGCTCCAGGGCAAGGGCAATTTTGCTGTCCGGAATGCGCACGCCAACAGTGCGGCGCCCCTTGAAGGCCTTCGGCAACTTGTTCAACGCGGTAAAAATAAATGTAAAAGGACCCGGCAAGAATTGCTTCATCATCCGGAACTGAACGTTGTCAAATTTGGCATACTGCGCCACCTCGCTAATGTCAGAACAGATGATTGACAAATTGGTCTTAGCCGACTTCATATCTTTCAGCGCGCAAATGCGCTCAATGGCGCTATTGTTCATCGCGTCGCATCCCAAAGCATACACAGTATCAGTAGGATAAACGATAATACCTCCATCGGCAAGACATCGTGCCGCGGCTTCAATGTGGCGTTGGTTGATGTTGTTTTCGAGAATCTCAAGAATTTCCATATAACTATTACGGTTTTATTATTGTTGTGAATAGGTTGGTGGCGGCGGCATAGTCGGTAAGCAACCTCACCGTGAGGTTGATGGCTTCCGGCAGAGGCATCTCGGTCCCAAAAGCGTTGATGCAGATGAGCACACGGTTTGTATCCGGCGAGAAACATGTGCGCTCATCGTCGCTTGTGGGTGTGGCAATAGGGCCGAGGGCGTCGCGCCAAACCGGCAACCCAGCAATGTTGAGGGCTCCACGGCCAATGCCATTGTAAATCTCACCCTCGCGACCGACTCCCATGCGCAGTGTGTCGCCCGCGACCTTGTCGGCATCGAGACCGCTGATAGGATATCCGCTGGCCATCGACACAAGGTTCACCAAGTCAATAAGCGTTGTCAATCGATATAATCCAAGCCCCCTGATTACTCGCCTGCATAGTTGCTCGCTGGCGACACGATAGCGGCCGGGATCCTTGCCAAGGGCGCGATAGAGACGGCGAGTGGCGGCAATGGCCGGCCGATGGTTAATCTCCAATAATTCGTAGGTTGATTTGATGCGCGCAGCCTCTGTCTCCAGTTCGCCCCAAAGAGCATCACCGGTAGGGGAGTTGTGGACAGTGGCCATGACAACTCCAATTTGCACATCAGGGCATGGAGCCTTGATGAGCGGCTCAATGACAAAATTCATCATATCTTTAATCACTTGCGCAACCGTCGCGCCAAATCAAACAATTCAGGTGAGATGTGGCAATACCCTCCCGGATTTTTGTCCAAATAATCTTGATGGCGCTCGTCGGCCGCATAGAACTCTCGCAGCGGTTCCACTTCCACCACAATCGGCTTGTTGTAACGTTGACCAGCCTCGTCTATCTTGCGGCGAATAAAGTCAAGGTCTTCGGTGTCGGTATAGTAAATGCCGGTGCGGTAACGTGTGCCCTCGTCCTCGCCCTGCTTATTGAGGCTCGTGGGGTCGATGGCAATCATAAAGATGCCCAGTAGTGTGTCCAAGCCGATGATTGACGGGTCATATACAACGCGCACAGTTTCGGCAAAGCCGGTGGTGTCGGTATAAACTTGCTCGTAAGTAGGCGCGATGATGTCGGGATTGCCGTTGGCAAATCCGGTTGTGGTGTCTATCACGCCGTCAAGTTGTTTGATTAGGTGCTCAATGCCCCAAAAGCATCCTCCCGCAAGATAAATCTCTTTCATATTAACTAATTACTAATTATTCATGATGGTAAGGCTCGTGATTTAGAATGGTGAAAGCACGGTAGAGTTGCTCCGCAAAGATGAGTCTTACCATCTCGTGATTAAATGTCAACCGGCTCAGTGAAAGTTGCGCGTCCGCGCGGTTGTAAACCGCGGGGGAGAAGCCGTAAGGCCCACCGATGACAAACACCAGCCGTCGTAGTCCGCTTGCCATGCGCTTTTGCAAGAGAGCGGCCAGTTCGGTGCTCGTTGGCTGCAGACCTCGCTCATCTAGAAGCACAACGCGGTCGCCGGGCTCGATGGCTCGCAAGACGCGCTCTCCTTCGGCCGTTTTCTGCTGCTCGTGGCTCATATTCCGCGTGTCCTTGACATCGGCAATCACCAATGTTTCGACTTGGGCATAATGTTTTAGCCGCGATAAGTAGTTGTCAATGCAGGACTTAATGGCTTGATTACCCGTGCGTCCGATTGCAATAAGGAAAAATTTCATTAATTCACTAAATTTGGTACCGCAAATTTAGTGATATTTCGGAAAAATTACACTAACTTTGCAGAAAATTTGAACAAACTTTTTTCAGTGTTACTCAATTGCTATGAAGACTAGAGACGAACTGATAGATGCTCTGATAGACCTCGCTTTCGCAGAAGACATCGGCGACGGCGACGCCACCACATTGTGTTGTATTCCCGCAGATGCAATTGGTAAGCAACGATTGATTATTAAGGAGGAGGGCGTGCTTGCCGGAGTGGAAGTGGCTCGCCGTGTTTTCAATCGATTTGACCCAGAGTTGCAGATGGAGGTCTTTATAACCGACGGCAGTCATGTCAAACCCGGCGATGTGGCATTTATAGTCACCGGACGCGTGCGTTCGTTGCTCCAAACCGAGCGCCTCATGCTCAACATAATGCAACGCATGAGTGGCGTGGCCACCACCACATCACGCTATCAGGCAAGGCTCGAGGGATTAAAAACACGAGTGTTAGACACTCGCAAGACAACGCCCGGAATGCGTCTTCTTGAGAAAGAGGCCGTCGCAATCGGTGGCGGTTGCAATCACCGCATCGGCTTGTTTGATATGATTCTGCTCAAGGACAACCATGTCGACTTTGCCGGCGGCATTGTGCCGGCCATCGAGGCGGCTCGCAAATGGAATGTCGATAATGATAAGGACTTGAAGATTGAAATTGAAGTGCGCAACTTCGACGAACTGCAACAAGTGCTTGATCACGGCGGCGTGGATCGCGTGATGCTTGATAACTTTACACTGGCCGACACTCGCAAGGCCGTTGAGATCATTGCCGGCCGCGTAGAGACTGAGTCAAGCGGCGGCATCACTATCGACACGCTGCGTGACTATGCCGAGTGTGGCGTGGACTACATCAGTGTTGGGGCATTAACGCACTCTGTCAAGTCTCTCGACATGAGTTTCAAGGCTTGTTAAACTATTTTTACAACGGATATCAATATGGTTCTGCAACGCATTCAATCAGTGTATCTTTTTCTGGCAGCAGTGCTGATGATACTCTTCTTCACGATGCCCACCTTTGACAATACAAGTCTCTACGCGTCCTGTGTCGGGCTTGGGAGTGGCATAGTGATGGCGACACTGTCCGTTCTATCTGCCGTGCTTTGCGTTATCGCGATCTTCAGTTATCACAATCTCAAGAAGCAAGCGATGATTTGTGGCGTTACGCTGCTGGTGCTCATAGGCTTGCTGGTGATTGCCGGCATTGATGCCTATAAGGGCTATAGCCTTGACGGCCGATTACCACAATGGGCCTCGATAACGTTGCCAATCGCCATCGTGATGGTGTGGCTGGCTCGCCGCGGCGTGATTGCCGATAAAAAAATCATTGAGAGTGCTGACCGAATCCGTTAATATCCACATTTGATTTACACCCAGAGGTATGATTACCGCAATGATTGCCATCTTCGTGGCCGGCTATGTGCTGATCGCGTGTGAGCATCCAATCAAGGTGAACAAGGCTACGTTTGCTTTGATAATGTGTGCCCTGTTGTGGACGATATATGCCATGATGAGCGGCGACAGCGACGGCGAGGTGCACGAGCACGTTCTCTATCAATTGAGCGACACGTGTGAGATACTTTTCTTCTTGATTGGAGCCATGACCATCGTTGAGATTATCGACCGTTATGGCGGGTTCAATTTTATCACAGACCATATTAAGGTCAAGAGCAAGGTCCACCTGATGTGGGCTCTATCGGCCTTGGCCTTTTTCATGAGCGCTGTGCTTGACAACATGACCACAACCATCATTATGGTGATGATGTTGAGGCGATTGTTGAGCGACAAAGAGGAGCGTTGGCTATTTGCCGGCGTTATTGTGCTCGCCGCGAATAGCGGTGGTGCCTGGTCTCCGATTGGCGATGTGACAACCATTATGCTGTGGATGGCCAACAAGGTGACTACATTGAAACTAATCACCGCACTCATCGTGCCTTGTATCGTGTCGGTTGTTGTGCCGGTGTTGATTGCGAGCCGTTGGGTCAAGGAGGGCGATATTATGACCGTAGAGCACCGTGAGGACACTAACCGTCTGGCCGCCGAGCATCCTCACCTGAGCCGTTGGATATTGGTATCGGGAGTGATTTGCCTGGTGTTTGTGCCAATTTTCAAAACCATCACCGGTCTGCCCCCATTTATGGGAATGTTGTTCTCGTTGGGCGTGATGTGGCTGCTCACTGAGATTGTAATCAAATATTTGAAAATTGATAAGAAACTCGGTGGCCGTGTGTCGCAGTGTATCCGCAACATTGATATGACCACGATAATGTTCTTCTTGGGTATTCTGATGAGCGTGTCGGCCTTGTCGCAGGTGGGTATTTTGAGCGATGTGGCGCGTATGATGAACGAGTCGATCCACGAGCCCTATATCATCACCAGTTCCATCGGTATTTTGTCGTCAGTAGTGGATAATGTTCCTTTGGTATCGGCGTGCATTAAGATGTTCTCTGACCCGGTCACAATCAACGCGATGGACGCGTCTTACGCGTTATTCTTCACAGAGGATGGGTTGTTCTGGCATCTGTTGACGTTCACAGCCGGTGTCGGCGGCAGTTTGCTGATTATCGGTTCGGCGGCCGGAGTTGTTGCTATGGGCATTGAAAAGATAGAGTTCTTCTGGTACCTCAGGCGCATATCATTCATCGCGTTACTTGGCTATTTGGCAGGCATCGCAACCATTTGGGTTGAGCACGTAACAATTGGCATCTGAATTATACAAGACAGGAAATAATAAAAAGGCGGTTCACGAATGTTGAGCCGCCTTTTTTGTGATGAATGTAATAGGGTAGAGGTCGACACTTATTCGGATTGAATCCGAATAACGAACAGTTGCTAACATATTGAAGTTGCATTGAAAAGAATACATTTAAGACTATTTAATGCCACGTCAAGTAATTGTAGAATTACTTGAAATAAACAGCATAACAATATATATATCAAACGGTTAAACACAACATTGAATAAAGATAAAAGGATTATAGTGTTCTGATTTGTGTAAACTATTGTTATTCACGGATATTAGTCAGCAATCGTAAAAAACAAATAATTCACAACTTTTTTTTTCAATTTTTTTGTGCGAAATTTGCATTCCATTTGAGATTTCAGATACAACAATCGATGACACCAACCGACCTTATAAACGCATGGAATCGCTGCCTTGACCTTATCAAGGGGGGAGTGCCGGCCGAGCAATTCAACGCTTGGTTCACACCCATCACGCCCGTGAGTTGCATCAACAACGAACTTCACTTGAGCGTCCCGAGCGAGTTCTTTGCTGAGCGCATTGAGGAGAATTATTTAATGGTTCTCAAACCGGCGCTGCGTGAGGTTTTCGGTCCTAACGTGTCGTTGATGTATGATTTTATGCGTGTCGGTCAAGCGACGTCGATAGAGAGTGACACGTCAAGCACCGATCTCAAAGCCGAGTTGCAGAAGCAACAACCACAGAGTGGTAATCCGTTTGATAATAACGATATTGCCGCCGATATAGATCCACAGTTGAACCTTCACTATAATTTCGAGAACTACTGTGGCAGCGATTGCAATAAATTGGCAATTACAATTGGTCAAGCAATAGCCGATAATCCCAAGAGCCAGACCTACAATCCGTTGTTCATTTTTGGTTCAACAGGAGTAGGCAAGACTCACTTAATTCAAGCAATCGGCATCCGCATCAAAGAGCGGGATCCGCATGCGAGAGTCTTATATCTGACGTCTAAAGTATTTGAGGACCAATACATTACAGCGCATTTACAGAACAAGACGCCTGATTTTATCAACTTTTATCAGAGTATTGACGTGCTATTGCTTGACGACATACATGATTTGGCGGGCAAGAAAAGTACTCAAAACACTTTTTTCCACATCTTTAACTATCTTCAGCAACATCAGCGTCAACTGATTATGACAAGCGATTGCCGTCCCAGCGAACTGGAAGGTATCGTTCCCAGGTTGTTATCACGCTTTAAATGGGGCATGACAGTGCAACTTGAGAAGCCGGATTATCAACTGCGCAAAGAGGTGTTGCTGCGTCGTGCAAAACAAGATGGCCTTGAGATTGGCCTTGATGTGATAGATTATATTGCCCGCAATGTCACTGAAAGCGTACGAGAGTTGGAAGGCGTTATGGTCTCGCTGTTTGCCCACGCCACGATACTCAATAGTGATGTGAACTTGGATTTGGCCAAGCGAGTTATCAGCAACTCTGTCAAGATAAACAAGCGACAACTGACGATAGACTTTATTGCTCAAGTGATCGCCGACCATTATGAAATGGATGCCGATGTCCTGTTCAGCAAGTCACGCAAGCGTGAGATAAGTGATGCTCGCCAGTTGTTGATGTATTTGGCGAGTACAGTCGGTAAGATGTCGTCAACGAAAATTGGTATGCACCTTGAGCGCGACCATGGCACAGTGCTTCACGGTTGCAAGCAGATAGAGATGCGTTTGTCGATGGACAGTCGATTCCAATCAGAGGTCGACCAAATAATTGCAAAACTTAAAGCATAATAGTTGACATATAGTTTGTATATGCCGCCAATGTGTCAATCAGCACGTTTTTAATTAATTGATGAAGAGAGATGTGCAATTTTGGCACACGTCAATAAATCATAATTTATATTATGTTAAATTGAATGTTCTAAAAATTAGGGATAGCATCTCTGCTATCCCAATGTTGCTATCCCCCGTTGAGATTAATATTCTGATGGAGGTATTCTGATATTTGATAGAGGTATTCTGATTGGGGTATTCTGTATTACTTCGTGAAGAAATATCAGTTGAAAAATCTGATGCGAAACAAATCAATTAACGACAAGCGCGGTCTCTTTACATTGATAAAGCGATATGATTCTCGGTTGCCATTCGTCTCATATTGAGGATGGCATAACGCATACGCCCCAGTGCGGTATTTATACTGACGCTTGTTTTATCGGCGATCTCCTTAAAACTCATATTCTTGTAGTATCGCATCATCAAAACTTCGCGTTGACTATCAGGCAAAGCCAAGATGAGCCGCCTGACGTCTTGTTCAATTTGATTTGACACAAGGAAGTCCTCAATTGTTTGGTCGCTGAGTTCTTTTCGGTTGAGGATATTATATTCTGTCTCATCAGTTGACTGCAGGTTCTCGCTCTTTATCTGTCGGAAATAATCGATGATCAGGTTATGAGCGATGCGAGTCAGCCATGCCGAGAAATGACCATTCTCAACGTAACGTCCCTGCTTAATGGTCATTATGGCTTTAACAAACGTTTCTTGAAAAATGTCATCAGCGAGGTCGTTATTTTTGACCGCATGATAAATATATGTGAAAATACGAACCTTGTGTCGCTCAATGAGAGCGTCAAAGGCCTCGTTGTCTCCATCGACATACAGGACGATGAGTTTATCGTCTCCGTATTGATTATAATCTTTCATTACTCAGAATTTTAAATCAATAAAGAGTAATAGTCACGTCGATAGGCAAAATAGTTTTAGAGTTAATAATAAGAATAATAACGCGGCAAAGGTAATAATTTTTTATCAAACACACAAATTATTTTTAAAATTATTACTTTCACGGCACCACACTCACCACTCCCCCACGCAGTTTAAATCACCTACGCCAAAGTTTTGTGACAAGTTTAAAGGCATTAAAACCGAGGAGGACATAGTCTGTCCATCGCAAGGCTTTGACAGTTCCGGGCTGGAAGAGGAATGAGCGCAGTCCATTTTGTTTGACGTCTGTTTTCTCGCCATTGAGTATACCTGCGATTCGCTCGCGTCCCACTTCGCGCCTAACAAGAGCGATGCCTCTTCGGAATCGGAGTTGTTCCAGAGTGAGTCCGTTCCATTGCTGCTCGAGTGAGTTCGGTTGCGGAACTTTGTTGCCACTGTCGCCGATATTGCTTTGGTTGTTGTCCATTCTCGGGAGGCTTAATCTTTGTTATTAAGAAGTAGTTTTGTAACGAATCGTGCAATGGGGTCAATGATGAGTTGACGTCGCATGAATAGGAGGATAGCCATCACCGCGAGTATAATTACTGCCACGACAAGATTGGCGGCCCACACCGATCCCAGAGTGATTGTGAGCACATCGACAACAGCCTCTGAGACGAAGTAAAGTGCAAGAATACCAAAGATAACACCAACGGCAACCACGGCGATGGTTGAGAGGAACACTATGAGTTTCTCGGTCGCCGTGAGTTTGCCGTAGTTGTACTCTGTTTGGAGGAATCGCTTACCTTCGCTGAGCAACTTTTGGTAGTCGATGTTGTTTAATTGGTTGTCCATGCCGAAGGTCAGTCT
This sequence comes from Muribaculaceae bacterium, assembly GCA_017454355.1. Taxonomy (GTDB): domain Bacteria; phylum Bacteroidota; class Bacteroidia; order Bacteroidales; family Muribaculaceae; genus Sodaliphilus. The sequence goes on along the minus strand of JAFTDD010000084.1, from coordinate 3,106 downwards.
TCGATCTGTGCGCTGATTTGTCTGACGAGTTGTTCAACTTCGTCGTCGCTAAAGTCGATGCCCTTGCTCTTGAGCATATTCTTGATGCGAGCGCGCAGGTCTTCGCCCTTTTCGGGAGCGAAGAGGATGGCTGCCGTGCAGCCGACCAATGCGCCGCCAAGGAAGGCGTAAAGTAAATTAAGTGCTTTCATTGTTGTCTGTTGTTAGTCGATAGAGGGCGGGGCGGTGCCCGCCCTCCATGAACGGTTATTATTAGTCGTTAGTTGACGGCCTCCTTTTTTGCATTGATTTCGGCGGCAATTTCGTCGGCGAGTTCGTCCATTTTCTCTCCGGGCAGTTTGATGCCTTTTTCCCGGAGCAGATCGACGATTTTCTGTCGCATATCGCTTCCTTTTTCTGGAGCGAAGAGAAGGCCGAGGGCGGCTCCTGCGATTGTGCCGCCGAAGACTGCGAGGATGATGTGCAACGGTTTCATTTTAATCGAGAAGTTAAAATTGGGGTTAAACTTTAGGTTTTCGGGCAAAGGTAAGATAAATATTTGACTTGGGCAAATAAATTTCTCACGGCTGTCGTCCTTCGACGATTGCCTCGGTGTCGCGCGCAATCATATATTCCTCGTCGGTGAGGACTACGGCTACGCGCACACGGCTGCCGGGCTTGCTGATTTCACCGTCATGGCCGCGCCACATCTGGGCGTTAAGATCGGGGTCGATATCAACGCCGAGGTGAGCAAGTTTGCGGCACACATTCTCGCGCGTATCAGTCTGGTTCTCCCCTACTCCGCCGGTGAAAGCGATGACGTCTACCCCACCGAGTTCGGCGGCGTAAGCGCCGATATACTTGAGGATGCGCAACTCATACATCTCCAACGCGAGTTTAGCCCGCTCGTTGCCTTGTTCGGCGGCAGCGACGACTTCACGCATATCGCTGCTGATGCCCGTGATACCAAGCACGCCGCTCTCCTTGTTGACAAGGTTTTGAACCTGCATGGCATCGAGGCCGTAACGTTTCATGAGGAAGACGAGTGCTCCGGCATCGATGTCGCCGACGCGTGTCCCCATCATGAGGCCTTCGGTTGGAGTGAGGCCCATAGAGGTATCGATACACTTTCCGTGGTCAATAGCCGAGATGCTGGCGCCGTTGCCGATGTGGCAGCAGATGATGCGCTGGTCCTCATAGTTGAGACCGAGCATTTCACACACTTTGCGTGAAACGTAACGGTGGCTGGTGCCGTGGAAGCCGTAGCGCCGCACGTGGTCGTGCTTGTAATACTTGTAGGGCAGCGGATACATATAGGCCTTGGGCGGCATAGTCTGATGGAAAGCGGTGTCAAACACAGCGACTTGCGGCACATTGGGCAGGATAGCCTCAATGGCCTCGATACCGGCCATGTTGACGGGGTTGTGCAGAGGGGCGATATCGTAGCAATCGGCAATCATTGCCTTGACCTCATCGTTGATGCGCACGCTGCTGCTGAACTTCTCTCCGCCGTGAACGACGCGGTGGCCCACGGCATCAATCTGGTCGAAACTCTTAATGCAACCCAGGTTGTCGTCGGTGAGGATATCGAGGATTGCCTTGATGGCTCCGTTGTGGTCGGTGATGTCGAGCGAGATCTCCTTCTTGGAGCCGTCGGGTAGTTTAACTTTGATGAAAGCATCGGGCAGACCGATTTTCTCAACGCCACCCTCGGCGAGAGTGACGTTGTTTTTTATCTCGATGAGTTTATACTTGGCGCTGCTACTGCCACAATTGAGGACTAGGATATTCATGATAGTCGTTAGTTATTAGTCGTTAGTTATTTGTTGATGGCTTGGTTACAAGTGATGATAATGGTCTTGTAGACATCGTCGACGTTACAACCGCGCGAGAGGTCGTTGACGGGAGCCGCGAGCCCCTGAAGTATTGGACCGACGGCGGTGACGTTGCCCAGTCGCTGCACGAGTTTATAGGCGATGTTACCCACTTCGAGGTTAGGGAAGACGAGGACGTTGGCGTGTCCGGCAAGAGTGCTGCCCGGTGCCTTGCTTGCGCCGACTGACGGGACTATGGCGGCGTCGGCCTGAAGTTCACCGTCAATGTCGAGAGTCGGAGCCATTTGGCGCGCGAGGTTGGTTGCTTCGACGACCTTGTCCACTCTGCTATGGCTGGCGCTGCCCTTTGTGCTGAAACTGAGCATTGCCACGCGCGGCTCCAGTCCGGCTAGGTCGTGGGCTGTTTTGGCGGTTAGGACGGCAATTTGCGCGAGTTGTTGCGCATCGGGGTCCGGCACGACGGCGCAGTCGGCAAAAACCATCACTCCGTTGTCGCCGTAAGGGCTTCCTTCGGGCAACATCATGAGGAACGCTCCGCTAACGACGCTCACGCCCGGCGCGGTCTTGAGCACTTGGAAGGCTGCACGGAGGACATTGCCGGTTGAGTTCATCGCTCCGGCCACTTGTCCGTCGGCATCTCCGTTTTTAATCATCAGGCAACCCAGATACAGCGGGTCACGTGCCTTAAGTCGCGCGTCATCGATTGAGACGCCTTTATTTTTGCGTAGTTCGTAGAATAGTTGAGCATACTTTTCGATAGCCTCTTCGTTAGACGGGTCAACAAATGTTGCTTGTTCGATATTGGTGAGTCCCAAGTCATGAGCGCTGGCCATGATGGCATATTTGTCACCGATGAGGATAATGTTAGCAACGCCATCGGCGATGATGCGGTCGGCGGCTCTGAGTGTTCGAGGCTCGGTACTTTCCGGTAGGACGATGCGCATCGGTTGCGTCAACGCCCTTTGTTTCATCTGTTCAAACAGTGGTTCCATAGAGTTTTGATTTCTTATAGGTTTGCAAAGATAGCAAAAAAAAACGAAGTAACCACAATTACGGCTAAAAAAAGTCGCTGAATAAATTTAAACACGAATTACCATAAATTATCCATGACTTCTTATTCTAAGTATTAGATTGGGGCAAGAGTATTTTTATTTCATTCGAAAATATTTGTGTTATAAAGAGCTGATTTCCAGCACTTCGGGTTAATAATTCTATTTAATGGCAGACGAAAGAAAGCACACTGCTTGTGGCGGCATGCGGCTATTGTCGTCGGCGTTTAAGTTTTAAAACGA
>JAFTDD010000083.1 GCA_017454355.1 Muribaculaceae bacterium | reverse complement strand
TCTCGTAAATTTACGTAAATTATCGTAAATATCTTATTTCCCTCTTGTTCTCCTTTCCGGAAATAATCCTCCTGTCCTCTTGTCTAAAATTTTATGCGATTTATATTTATTAATGGATTTACGTCAATTTACGGGAATTTACGAGAAAATAAACTTGCGGAATTTTCGTCTATAACAACGTCTATTTTCGTCATTTTTTTATTTTAGACGTGAATTGACGTTGTCATAGACGTGAATAGACGCTAACCTCTAATATTTACCGAACTATTGACTGTATAATCATGCGGAGATTTGAATTTTTAAGATTTTTGAGGGTGAAATTTCATTTTTAACACAAAAAGTTGTGCGTTTTATTGAATTTTTTACTACTTTTGCACTCTGAATGTGGAAACGACATTAAGAAACTGCTGAGTCCTCCACCATAACTAATGCATGATTAAGCCATTGTGTCGCCGGTTGCCGCGGCTCCGTGCCGTGTGTCGCAGCCTGCGGTGCATAGTGCTGATTTTGCTGATTATTAATGGGATGTGTGGCACTGAAGTTTCGACTGTCCGCTCCGCGACGGCTATTAGTCAAGTTGAAATTTTATTCAATAATCATAGTAAAAATTATCAGTGCTTATGAGATTTCAAAAGTTACTAATGCTATTGGTCGCAATGGTGGTGGCACTTGGCGCCGCCGCGCAGATCAAGGTGACCGGCGTCGTGCTTGACGACCGCCAGGAGCCGGTGATTGGCGCGACCGTCAAGCAAAAGGACAAGCCCACCAATGGCGTGATGACCGACATTGACGGGCATTTCACCATCACGGTGCCGGCCAAGTCAAAACTGGTGATTACCTCGGTGGGAATGAAGAGCCAGGAGGTGGCCGCCTCGACAGAGGCTCTCACCATCACGATGGAAACCGAGGGCGAGATGATCGAGGAAATCGTCGTTACCGGTTACCAGAACGTGGACAAGCGCCTCTTCACCGGTGCCACAAGCACCATTAGCGCCGACAAGGCCAAACTCTCGGGTGTGGCCGACGTGAGCCGCGGCCTCGAGGGTCGCGCGGCCGGCGTGAGCGTGCAGAACGTGAGCGGTACCTTCGGTACGGCTCCCAAAATTCGCGTGCGCGGCGCCACATCAATCTACGGTAACTCGCGTCCCCTCTGGGTCGTGGACGGCGTTATCCTCGAGGACAACGTCGAGATTAGCGCCGACGACCTCAGTTCGGGTGATGCCACCACGCTGATCGCCAGCGCAGTGGCCGGTCTGAACGCCGACGACATCGAGAACTTCCAGATCCTCAAGGACGGCTCGGCAACCAGTATCTACGGTGCCAAAGCCAACGCCGGCGTTATCGTTATCACCACCAAGCAGGGCCGCAAGGGACACTCCCAGATTAGTTATACCGGCGAGTTTACCTACCGCTTCAAGCCACGCTACAGCGAGTTCAACATCTGTAACTCACAGGAGCAGATGGGTATCTACAAGGAGATGGAGCAGAAGGGTTGGCTCGAGTTCGCCAGCCTGGCCAACGGCTCGGAGACGGGTATCTACGGTCACATGTACAACCTGATGGACACCTACGACCCCGCCACGGGCAAGTATGGTCTGGATAACACAACGGCCGCCAAGAACGCTTATCTGCGTCAGGCCGAGATGCGCAACACCGACTGGTTTGACCTGTTGTTCAACAACAACATCATGCAGAACCACGCCGTGAGCATCAGCGGCGGTACTGACCGCGGTCAGTTCTACACCTCGGTGTCGCTCTTGAACGACCCGGGATGGTACAAGAGCAGCCGTGTGGAGCGTTACACGTTCAACACCAACGCCTCCTATCAACTCACCGACAAAATCAAGATCAAGATCCTCAACAGCGACAGTTACCGCAAGCAGAAGGCTCCCGGCACCTTGTCGCAGGATGTTGACCCGGTCTATGGCGAGGTGCGCCGCGACTTCGACATCAACCCGTACAGTTACGCGTTGAACACGAGCCGCACTCTGGACCCCAACCAGTACTATCGCCGCAACTACACCGACTTCAACATCTTCCACGAGTTGGAGAACAACTATATCGACATCGATGTGCTCGACCTCAAATTCCAGGGCGAGTTGCAGATTAAGCCCATCAGCAACGCCGTGCATTCGCTGGAGTTCAACTTCCTGGGCAGTTACCGCTACAATGTCGCAAACCGCAACCACTATGTGCTCGACAATAGCAACCAGGCCAAGGCCTATCGTGCCGGTATCGACCCCGAGGACGCGTTAATCCGCTCGGGTAACACTTACCTCTACACCGACCCAGACGATGCCAACTCGCTGCCGGTGAGCGTGGTGCCCAAGGGCGGTTTCCTGTTCGCCAGCCGCAGCACGTTGTCGCAGTATGACTTCCGTGCCACCGGCCAGTATCGCCGCTCGATTGGCGATGACCACGTGGTGAACATCTTCGCCGGCTTGGAGTCGACGCGCATCAACCGCTCGGCCCAGTCGTTCAACAGCATCGGCGTTGTCTATGAGAACGGTATGCTGCCGTTCATCGACTGGAAGTACTACAAGCAACTGCAGGAGGAGAACGGCTCGCATTACAGCATCAGCGAGACGCGCCGCCGCAGCATGGCCTACTTCGCCAACGCCAACTACGCTCTCATGGGCCGCTATATTTTGAATGGAACGTTCCGTTATGAGGGCAGCAACCTGATGGGCAAGACGAGCCAGAGCCGCTGGCTGCCCACGTGGAACGTGTCGGCCGGTTGGAACCTGAGCGACGAGCCGTTCTTCCAGAAGAGCGGTATGTATGAGAAGGGCATCTGGAGTTACGCCAAGGTGCGCGCCAGTTATTCGCTCACCGGCGAGAGCGGCCCGATGGGCTACGCCAACGCCGAGGCCCTCTATTATCCCAACCGCCCCTGGCGTCAGGAGACCGATGCCATGGAGATGGGCCTCTCGCTCGACGGCCTTGCCAACAGTGAGTTGACCTATGAGAAGAAGCACGAACTTGATATCGGTGTTGACCTCGGTTTCTACCACAACCGCATCAACCTCGAGTTTGACTGGTACAAGCGTAACAACTACGACCTGATTGGCCGCATCTACACCCAGGGTGTGGGTGGCGTGACCAGCAAGTTCGCCAACGTGGCCGAGATGGCCTCTCACGGCGTGGAGTTCACCTTGAGCACCAAGAACATCGAGGCTGTCAAGCCGGGCGACTTCTCGTGGAGCACCGACCTCACGTTCGCCTTCGCCAAGAACAAGATCACTAAACTCGTGTCGCGTTCGCGCGTCATCGACCTTGTGCCGGGCACCGGTTTCCCGTTGGAGGGTTATCCCGTGCGCGCCATCTTCTCGATTCCGTTTGTCGGTCTGGACGCCTATGGTATCCCCCAGATTATCAACGAGGAGGGTGAGGTCACCACGAGCAACATCAACTTCCAGGAGTATGACAAGTTGGGCTTCCTCAAGTATGAGGGTCCGGTTGACCCGCTCTACACCGGCGGTTTCAACAACGCTTTCTCGTTCAAGGGCTTCCACCTGAACGTGTTCTTGACCTACTCGTTCGGCAACAAACTGCGTCTGTCGCCCGACTTCGCCCGCGCCTACAGCGACTTGGCCGCTATGCCCAAGGAGTTCAAGAACCGCTGGGTGCTGCCCGGTGACGAGAAGTACACCGATATCCCCGTGATCGCATCGCGTCGTCAGGCCTACGACGACATCTACCTGTCGCGCGCCTACAACGCCTACAACTACAGTACGGCCCGCATCGCCGACGGCGGCTTTATCCGCCTCAAGGAGATCGCTCTCACCTATGACCTCCCGCAGTCGTTCATCAAGCACCTCCGGCTCACCAACGCCTCGGTGAAGGTTGCCGCCACCAACGTGTGCCTGATTTACAGCGACAAGAAACTCAACGGTCAGGATCCGGAGTTCTTCAACAGCGGTGGTGTGGCCAGCCCGACGCCTCGCCAAATCACGTTCACGCTGCGCTTCGGCCTCTAAGAAATAAGATGTTAGATATTAGATGTTAGATATTAGATATTAGATGTTCTAATTACTAATTACTAATTAATTAGACAAGACCAATCATGATACAGATTAAGTCAAAATATATCGCAGCGGCCGCCGCATTGTGCCTGTTGTCGCTGGGCTCCTGCAAGGACTTCCTCGAGGCCGTGCCCGACACGCGCGTGGAGATCAAGAGCGTGGAGCAGATGCGCGAGCTGCTTGTCGACGGATATATGCAGTACGGCTACGCCGCCGTGTGTGAGCTCTCGACCGACAATGTGATTGACAACAACAGCACCGAGACCGGTTTTATCCGTTACAACCGCGCCTCCTACAGCGCCACCGACGAGGAACTCTACCGCTGGCAGGACGTCAAGTTGGGCATGGGCAGCGACACGCCGTCGGGTGTGTGGGAAGGCTGCTACCACGCCATCGCCGTGGCCAACGCCGTGCTTGAGCGCATCGATGAGATGGAGCAGAACGGCGAGGCCGCCGCGCTGAACGCCTCCGACAAGGACAAGTTCCGCGCCGTCAAGGGCGAGGCTCTCCTTATCCGCGCTTATCACCACTTCATCTTGGCTCAGGTGTTCTGCATGCCCTACCGTGGCGAGAACCTGAGCAACAACGATCCCGGTATCCCTTATATGACCGCTCCCGAGACCACTGTCAAGCCCGACTATGACCGCGGCACGGTGACCAACGTCTATAAGAACATCGAGCAGGACCTGACCGAAGGTCTGCCGCTGATTAACGATGGCCTCTACGAGGTGCCCAAATATCACTTCAACAAGGCTGCCGCCAACGCTTTCGCCGCGCGTTTCTATCTGATTATGCGCGACTATCCCAAGGTGTTGGACTATGCCACGGCCGCCTTTAACGGCAACGACCCGATGCAGATGGTGAGCACCCTGTGGGGCAACACCGGTTCGCTCTACTACATCAGCGACCTGGGCCGTTACTATACCGCCACGGCGCGCTCCAACGTGATGATGTGCATCTCGGCCTACAGCACATGGTGGCGCCGCTTCGTCAGCAGCGGCCGCTATGCCACCAACCGTAAGGCCAAGCGCGCCACCATCGAGGGCCCGGGCGTGACCTGGGAGAACTGCCGCTGGAAACGCAGCTCGACCAACGAGACATTCTCGATGCACCCCTGCTTCAACGGTGTGTGTGGCACGGCCGGCGGACAGGAGTACGGCACCTACTTTGCAGGCAACTGCTCCGAGCAGTTTGAGTACACCGACAAGATCCAGGGCATCGGCTACTGCCACATGGTGCGCAGCGAGTTCACCACCGAGACCGTGCTGCTCGACCGCGCCGAGGCCAAGGCCTTCATGGGCGACCTCGAGGGCTGCGTGGCCGACCTCAAGATTTGGGACGAGGCCCGCAAAATCGGTGTGTCCAGCACGAGCAGCATGATTCCGATGACAGGTGCCGCCATCGAGCGCTTCTACGCCAAGGACACCGAGAACTTTGGCATCGTAAAGCCGCTGCACATTGACGAGGTCTTCCCCGGCGCGGCCTATACGCTCACCGAGGCCAACACCCCCTACGTGCAGGCCTGCCAGCACCTGCGCCGCGTGGAGACCGTCCACACCGGCCAACGCTGGTTTGACATCAAGCGCTTCGGCCTCGAGGTGGGACACGCCTACGGCCGCAGCGTCACCGACACCGACACCCTGCGCACTCTCGACCCGCGCTACGCCATCCAAATCCCCTACGAGGTGGTGGCCGCCGGTATGGAGCCCTCGCCCCGCTTGACTACGCCGGTGGCCAACGCCACCGTCTCGCGCGGCGACGTGGTGTGCATCTCTGAGTGATAGAGGATTGCTTATTCGCAAAATTCGCATTAATTCGCAAAATTCGCATTTCATATTATGAAGGCATTCAAGATATTTGTTAGCGCCCTCGCCCTCGCGGGTCTGATGGGCATGGGACTGACCTCCTGCAAGGAGGATAAGCTGGGCCCGACCATCTTCCCGGACGAGGAGGATGTGCTCGACCCTAACTCCTATACTTACAAGCTCGACAAGTTCCTCAAGGAGAACTACCTGCAGGTGTACAACCTTGAGTTCCGTTACAAGATGCAGGACGTGGGCACCGACATGGACTACAACCTCGTGCCCGCCACCTACGAGAACTCGATTGATATGGCTGTGCTCACCAAGCACTTGTGGTTTGACGTCTATAAGGACATCGTCAACCCGGAGTTCCTCAAGCAGTACGGTCCCCGCATCATCCACCTCATCGGCTCGCCGGCCTATAACGCCAACAGCGGCTCGATGGTGCTCGGTCTGGCCGAGGGTGGCCTCAAAGTCTCGCTGTTCCGCGTCAACGCGATGAACATCAACGACTTTGACCAGATGAACGAATACTACTTCAAGACGATGCACCACGAGTTCTGCCACATCTTGCACCAGACCAAGAGTTATCCGGTGGAGTTCAACACCATCAGCACCGGACACTACGACGGCAGCAACTGGCAGGACCGCCAGGAGGGTGTTGTCGCCTCGTTGGGCTTTGTCACCACCTACGCCAGCAGCGCCTATCGTGAGGACTTCGCCGAGGTGATGGCCAACTACATCGTCAAGACCGATGCGCAGTGGAACCGCATCCTCGAGCTCGCCGCCCGAGGCTGGGAGTCACCCAGCAGCGCCGACGACCCCAACGCCTACTATTATTGTTTCTATTACTACAAGGACAATGTGGCCGGCGATGATAACAAGGCTTACGCCCAAGAGACTCAGGTGGCGACCGTCGAGGAAGACGGAGTGACGCACTACTACCTGGGCAGCCAGCGCGACAAGAGCGGCAACCGCATCGTGGTCTATCCTGTCGAGGACAAGGACGGCATCGATGGCGTGGCCGCCATCAACCAGAAGGTGGAGATTATGCGCAACTGGCTCAAGAACGAGTGGGGCGTGGACCTTGACGCCCTCCGCGCCGAGGTGCAGGAGCGCCAAGTGAGCTACGACATCGAGGAGCTGCGCAAGTGGGTCACCGAGATTGAGTAATTGGTAATTAGTTAATCGGTGATTTGAGATTATAATTAATTCTAAATTCCAAACCTGGAGCTCCCTCCTTGTAGGGCCTGGCCTTGGCCTGGCCGCTCGGTGGGGGTGGGGGAGGACAGAATCCTAACCGAATATGAAGAAGTTATTCAACATAATGATGCTCGTGGCTGTCACCGCCACCGCAGCCCTCACCTCTTGCAAGAACGAGGTGGACGACATCTTTGACAAGAGTGCCGCCGAGCGCCTCACCGAGGGTCAGGAGTACTTCACCAACATCCTCTCGGACAAGGGTGGCAAGTGGCAGATGGAGTATTTCGCCAACGCCAACGAGCCGGGCTACGTCTATGTGGTCACCTTCAACAAGGACGGCTCGGTGAAGATGGCCGGCAACAACCTCTACATCGCCCGCCTGACCAACGCCTCGGCAATGGCGCCGGCCTACGGCGACCAGACCTCGCTTTGGGACGTAATTACCGACAACGGCCTCACGCTCACCTTCAACAGTTACAACCGCGTGTTCCACTTGTTCTCCACGCCGGAGGATCTCTCCGACACCGAGGCTAGCGAGACCGGTGTGGGTCACGAGGGTGACTATGAGTTCAACCTGATGAAGTACAGCAACGACACGCTCTACCTCACCGGCAAGAAGCGCCACATCGACATTATCATGACGCGTCTCTCGCCCGAGGTTGACGACCGCGCCTATCTCGACGAGGTGAACGCCCTGCCGGCCAAGTACTTCAACGCTCTCATCCCGGACGTGTTTATCACGCTGCCCAACGGTGCACGCTACCAGACGGCCTACGGCTCGACGCTCATCGTGAGCATGGCACCGGAGGCCAACGAAACGCGCACCAGAGATCAGGACGCCGACTGGATTAGTTACGTTGAGAAGCACAACGCCATCATCACTCCGGGCGGACTGCGTTTTATGGAACCGATTACGCTTTACGGCACCTACGAGGCCCGTCAGCGTTATGAGGCCTACTGGAAGGAGAACCCCGAGGCCACCAGCGAACCGGATATTCCCAATGTGTACAAGGTGCAGACGTTCGATCTCCAGGAGGATGGCTCCCTGCTGTGCCGTGAGGACGGCGTGTCGCGCATCGCGGCCGACGACCTGGGCAAGGTGTTTGCCAGTTACAAGATCAAGTGGCGTGTGGACCTGGCTGCCGGTGAGGGCGAACTGGCCGAGGCCATCTCTAACTTTGTCAGCGCCATGGCGGCGCGCGACGGCAGCACGGTGCAGACGCTCGACTTCCTGGTGTACCGCACCACGCGTGACCCGGCAACCGGCGATGTCATCGAAACACAATATATGATGGAGGCAACGGTGCGTCGTCGCCGTGGCGGCTCGTTCAAGATGGACTTCTACTACAATCCGGTGGTGAACGCCGATGGCACGGTCAAACTCGTCTTTGACGGCACCTACAATACCAACGCCACCTCCTACGTGGCCAACGTGCCGGCAGTGCAGGCTCTGGTTGACGCCATCGGCGGCGCGACGTTCACCGTCACCTCAACCTCGCGTTTGGCTCCGGTTAATATCACTCTCACCTCCGGCGAGGGCAATTATATTGAGGCTTCCGCCTTCTAATCAGGTTGAGATGTTTAGCGTTGAGAAGTTTAGCGTTGAGAGGTTGAGCGTTGAGAGGTTGAGCCATTTGCTGACGCAAATGGGAATAAATGTAGGGCCTGGCCTTGGCATGGCCGCAAGCAGCAACAAAACTATTATCCCCGAGCGCGTCAGCGCGAGGCTCAACCCCTCAACCCTCAAACCTAAACCCTCAACCCTCACACCTCAACCCTCAACACCTCAGATAAATCAACATTTTTATTAACCATAATTGAGTTTTTTATGAAAAGATTGTTTCTCCTTTCATTAGCCGCCTTGGCTCTTGGTGTGTCGGCACAGGAAGTGTCGCGTGCCCGCTTGGCCAAGTCGCAGCCTGCCCAGCCGCTGCGCATCGAGCAGGCCGTCACCGCCGGCCCGAAGAACCACACCGTCGTTGCCGAGAAGGCCAGCGATGAGGTGATTGAGGCTCGCCGCGCCGCCCGCCGTCGCGCGGAGGTCGCGCCCACAGCCAAGTACATCCGTCCCGCCGGCTCGTTCTACGGCGTCACCGCCGACGGCAGCACCGGTTTCTGGGGCGCCCCTTATGTGTGGGTGCCAACCTGGCGCGATGTCACGTTCCCCAACGTCACTACCGACGCCACCGAGTATGCGTGGACGTGGACGTTCTGGTCCAGCACAGCCATCGATCCCGAGGATGGCCAGCCCGGTACATACGTCACCGAGGATGGCGAGGCCGATGAGAACGGCGGTTTGATTGCCCACTACATCAACGGCGAGATGGCCGACGCTCCCACTCTGACTGCCACCGGTGCCGGCGGCACCGCTACCTATCAGATGTTCGGTATGGTAAAGCCCGAGGGTGCCAGCGAGTACGAGCCGAGCAGGGCTGTGATCTGCAGTTCGCTCGATCCCTGCAACCGTTTGGCTCAGACCACCAGTTGGGCCGGTATCACCAGTTTCGGTGTGACGCCGAAGAGTTTCAAGAAGGCTTACAGTGAGCATGAGGACGGCACCGGCGACTGGTACAACACCGTCACCTATAGCGGTGCCATGGGCTCCACGATGACCGATGACGACAACAGTGGACTGTGGTTTGGCCGCAACTGGAGCGGTTGGAACGCCATGGGTGTCCGCTTCGAGAAGCCCGAATACCGCTATGCCCTGCGCAAGGTGCTCATGCAATACCATGACCTCGAACTCGTTGATGAGTTCAGCGGTGAGCCCATCATGATTACCGCCAAGGTCTATAAGATCAAGAAGAACGCCGACCGTACTCCCGGCATAGGCACCGAGACGAGAACCGATGACGCGGGTAATACCCGCGAGGTGACTATCGCCGCCGGCGACCTGCAGTTGGGTGACCTCATTTGCGAGGGCTCGGCCGACCTGATGCAATATGACGAGACCGGCTCGCTGATTAAGGAGGGCTTGCTTGAGATCCCGATGATGGGCTTCGACCCCGAATTCCCCGACCTCGAGTTTGAGGAGCCGGCCGACATCGACGATGAGATTTTCGTCATGGTGAGCGGCTATGAGCACGACAACATCTCCAAGTTCTCGATGTCTATCGCGAGCGATGAGCAGGACGAGGGTCACGGTTACCTCGGCTTCATGATCCACCTCGACGACAATAGCGAGCCCACCCGCATCATCGAGTTGGAGAACTTCTTCCGCAGCCCGTTGGGCAACACGGCTCCGACGCTCTACATCGACATCGAGCAGCCGATGATGACCTGGAACTGGAGCAACGAGGACGGCGAGGTCGAGTTCCCGGTGGCCGGTGGCGCGATCAGCCGCACCCACACTACTACCGGTGATGACGGCAATCCCGTCACTGAGACTGAGAACGGCTTGAGCATCTTCACCAACAAGGAGAGCAGCGAGTTCTACACCACGGTGAACGCCGCGGGTGAACTGTTTGACATCGACGATGCCACGGGCGAGCAGATTAACCCCGCCGGCTGGCTGCACCTCACATTCGAGGACAAATATGAAGAAGGCGAGGATGGCACACCGGAGTTCTCTTACATCGTGCTGGCCGGTATGAGCGCCGACGCGCTGCCTGCCGGTGTTGAGGGTCGTGAGGAGACCTTCTTCATCAACTTCCCCGGCGGCCGCCTGCAGGTGCACGCCGTCCAGGGCAAGGTTGCAAGTGCCGATCCGTGTGATGTCAACGACGACGGCACGGTTGACGTGGGTGATGTGAACGCTGTGCTCGAGGCTATCTTGGCCGGCAGCAAGGATGCCAAGTTTGACGTCAACAAAGATGAAAATGTCGATGTGGGTGATGTGAACACCATCCTCGACACTATCCTCAACCAGCAGTAATGTGCGGCCAACGGTCTAACGACCGTTGGCCATGCCGCGCGCCCTCGCGCCGGCCTCTATCGACTATCAACTGATAGCAGTTTCTTAACATATTATTTCCTATTTTGCGTGCAGGACGGCCGTGACGGCCGCCCTGCATTCTTTGGTCCGGCCCCTGCCCCCTCTTAATGGGGGGATAGGTTTTTGGACGTCATTACACTATTTCTTCGGTTTTGCCGTTATTATTTATTGGGGCAAAACGGCAAGGCCGTTTTCCACGCAACTCCCTGTAATGAGTTTATTGTGAAAGGTTCATTATGAATTGTTCATTAGATATAAGATTTGGCAGAGGTGTATTGGCGGTGTTGCTGCTGCTGATTGCGGCATTGCCCGCGACGGCCCAGCCGGCGGCTCCCGCGTCGCGCAACGTCAAGATCCAGGGTACGGTGGTCGACGAGGCCGGCGCGCCGGTGGGATTCGCCACGGTGCGGGTGCCGGGCACGGCTATCGGCACCACCACGAGCGAGAAGGGCACCTACGAACTCACGGTGGCGCGCGCCGACACCATTATGGTCGAGTTCTCGATGATTGGCTATAGCACTGTGCGCCGCCAACTCGTCAACCCCGAGGGCACAATCACCATTAGCCCGAAACTCTACGAGAAGTCGCAGGAACTCACCGAATTGCAGGTGACCGAATACCGCAAGCAGACCAACACCATGCAGAACATCGACACCGATGTGGTGAACCGCACTCCGGACGCCAGCGGCGGCAGCGTGGAGGCCGTGTTGACCACGATGGCCGGCGTCAGTTCAAAGAACGAATTGAGTTCGCAATATATGGTGCGAGGCGGCAGTTACGACGAGAACAGCGTCTATATCAACGGCATCGAGGTCTACCGTCCGCAACTCATCAGCAACGGCCAGCAGGAGGGCTTGAGCATCATCAATCCCGATATGGTGCAGAGCGTGCAGTTCAGCACCGGAGGCTTCAACGCGGAGTACGGCGACAAGATGTCGAGCGTGCTCGACATCACCTATCGCGACCCCGAGGCTGTTGAAGGGAGCCTCTCGGCGAGTTTGCAGGGCGGCAGCGTGTCGTTTGGACAAGGCTCCAAGAGTTTCTCGCAGTTGCATGGCGTGCGCTACAAGCGCAACGGACTGCTGTTGGGCTCGTTAGAGAGCAAGGGCGAGTATGACCCGCAATACTTCGACTATCAGACCCACATCGTTATCAAGCCGGGCGACCGCTTCCGGTTGGCTCTGTTAGGCAACATCTCGTTGAATGACTACCGCTTCACACCGGTCGACCGCGAGACGAGTTTCGGCACGAGCATGGCGGCCAAGTCGTTCAAGGTCTATTTTGACGGTCAGGAGCGCGACAAGTTCCGCACGTTCTTCGGCGCCCTCACGGCGAGTTACAAGGTGAGCGCCGGCACGACGCTGGCGCTGCAGGCCAGTGGCTACCGCAGCGACGAGTTGGTGAGTTACGACGTGCACGGCGAGTATTGGCTCGACGAGGCCGGCGCCGATGGCGTGGGCGGTGAGTTGGGCGTGGGCAAGTATCACGAGCATGCCCGCAACCGCTTGAAGTTTACCGTCTATGACTTCGGCTTTAAGGGCACCACGGGCCTTGGCGGCCACAACATCGGCTACGGTGTGTCGATGCGCCGCGAGAACGTCACCGACCGCTCGCGCGAGTGGCAGTGGCGCGACTCGGCCGGCTACTCGCTGCCGCGGGTGCCGGACCTGGTGAGCGTGATTTACAATCAGAGCAGCAACCACGACCAGAAGTCGACGCGCATCATGGCCTACGTGCAGGACACCTACAAGGTGATGAGCGGTGCCGGCTTGTGGAACATCAACTTGGGAGTGCGCTTCTCGCGCTGGGACTTCAATAAGGAGACTCTTATCTCGCCGCGTGCCAGTGTGGGCTTCGTGCCGGCCAACCACAGCCGCTGGGCGTTCCGCCTTGCCGGTGGCCTCTACTATCAAGCGCCGTTCTACAAGGAATACCGCGTGGAGCGCGTCGGTGACGACGGCAACGCCTATATCGACCTCAACCGCGACATCAAGAGTCAGCGCAGCATTCAGGCTATTTTGGGTGCCGACTACACCTTCCGGGCAATGGGGCGGCCGTTCAAGTTCAGCGCCGAGGCCTATTACAAGAACTTGGCAAACCTCATCCCCTACGAAGTGGACAACCTCAAGGTGGTTTATAGCGGAGAGAACTCGAGCAAAGGCAGCGCGATGGGTATCGACATGAAACTGTTCGGCCAGTTTGTGGAGGGCACCGACTCGTGGGTGAGTTTCTCGCTGATGAAGACCAGCGAGGACATGAACGGTGTGAAGGTGCCTCGCCCAACCGACCAGCGCTACTCGTTCGCGTTGTTCTTTACCGACTATCTGCCCAAACTCAAGCGGCTGCGCTTCTCGCTGCGCGCCATCTTCAGTGACGGCTTGCCCACCACGGCACCGCGCACCACGCGCGCCGATGCCTACTTCCGCCAGCCCGCCTACAAGCGCTTGGACGTGGGCCTTACGTTTGACTTCATCACGCGCGACCACAGGCCGGCGAGCGGCTTCTTCAGCCACTTCAAGGCCCTGTCGCTCGGCGTGGACGTGTTCAACCTGTTCGACATCAGCAACGTGAGCAGTTACTACTGGGTCACCGACGTCAACAATATGCAGTACGCGGTGCCCAACTACCTCACCCGCCGCCAGATCAACGTCCGCCTCACCGCCAAATTCTGATGGCCTCCCCCCTTCCCCCTCCTGAAGGAGGGGGGCACAGTTGCAACAATGGAGCCTACGATTATATAAAAAATGATAATTATTTAGAATAACTGCCAACCCCCCTCCTTTAGGAGGGGTGGGGGGAGGCTTAAAACATTTAACAATGAAATTACTTGAAGGAAAAGTTGCCTTGATCACGGGTGCCGCGCGCGGCATCGGCAAGGCTATCGCGTTGAAGTTTGCGGCCGAGGGTGCCGACGTGGCGTTCACCGACCTGGTGATTGACGAGAACGGCAAGGCCACCGAGGCCGAGATAGCCGCCCTGGGTGTCAAGGCCAAAGGCTATGCCAGCAATGCCGCCGACTTTGCCCAAACCGAGGCGGTTGTGGCTCAGGTCAAGGACGAGTTTGGCCACATCGACATTCTGGTCAACAATGCCGGCATCACCAAGGATGGCTTGATGCTGCGCATGACCGAGGCGCAGTGGGACGCTGTGATCGCGGTGAACCTCAAGAGCGCGTTTAACTTTATCCACGCTCTGGTGCCCATCATGATGCGCCAGCGTGGCGGCTCAATCATCAATATGGCGAGTGTGGTGGGTGTTCACGGCAATGCTGGTCAGGCCAACTATGCCGCGAGCAAGGCCGGCCTGATTGCGTTGGCCAAGAGTATCGGTCAGGAGATGGGCAGCCGCGGCATCCGCGCCAATGCGATTGCTCCGGGCTTTATTGAGACGGCGATGA
The DNA here is from genome assembly GCA_017454355.1 of Muribaculaceae bacterium. Taxonomy (GTDB): domain Bacteria; phylum Bacteroidota; class Bacteroidia; order Bacteroidales; family Muribaculaceae; genus Sodaliphilus. The sequence continues at coordinate 272 of JAFTDD010000083.1, read as the reverse complement.
CGGCCGCCCTGCCCGATGACGTGCGTCAGGAGTGGGTGAAGAAGATTCCGCTGCGTCGCGGTGGCACGGTCGACGACATCGCCAACGTGGCCACGTTCCTGGCCAGCGATATGTCGAGTTACATCACGGGCCAAGTCATCCAAGTGGACGGCGGCATGAACATGTAGCAATCTAGCTTCCCTAGAATCCCTAGGAACCCTAGGAAATCTAGGAACCCTAGGAATTCTAGGAATTCTGGAGAAACGTCGAGGGGCGGCGAGTTTTTTAACTCG
>JAFTDD010000082.1 GCA_017454355.1 Muribaculaceae bacterium | reverse complement strand
TCTGCCCGCTCGGCGGCAGGCGGGCAGAATAAATTCTGCCCCTACAAGTAACCGCTTAATATTAACGTGACTATCAATCACCTTTACATCAGAAACTTGAGTAAAAAATTGCAATTAATTATCGCAACAGCAAGCCCCCCCTCCTTCAGGAGGGGTGGGGGAAGGCCCGTTAATAACTCTCGTCGGCGGTGGGGAAGGCGCCGTTCTTGACATCGCTGATGTAGTTGCCCACGCTGTTGATCATCTGCTCGCCCATGTGGTCGTATAGGCGCAGGAACTTGGGTTTGAAGCCCATATTCAGTCCCAGCATGTCTTGCATGACGAGCACCTGTCCGTCGGTACCGGCGCCGGCGCCGATGCCGATGGTGGGGATGGCGATAGAGCGGGTGACACGCGCGGCAAGTTCGGCCGGAATTTTCTCCATCACGAGCATAAAGCAACCGGCCTGACTTAGGGCTTGTGCGTCGATGAGCAGGCGCTGAGCCTCCTCGTCGGTTGTGGCGCGCGTGGCGTAACTGCCAAACTGGTTGATGCTTTGCGGCGTCAGGCCCAGGTGGGCACACACGGGGATGCCGGCCCTGAGGATCATCTTCACGTTGTCGAGGATTTCGCGGCCACCCTCCAACTTGACGCCATCGGCGCCGGTCTCCTGCATGATGCGCACCGCGTTGCGCTGCGCGTCAATCGGGTCTCCCTGATAGGTGCCAAACGGCATATCGATGAGCACGAGGGCGCGCTTGCAGGCGCGCACCACGCTGCGGCCGTAGATAATCATCTCATCCAGAGTGATGGGCACCGTCGTCAGGTTGCCCTGCATCACGTTGCTGGCGCTGTCGCCAACGAGGATTACATCGATGCCCGCCTGGTCAAGCAGCGAGGCCATCGTGAAGTCATAACCGGTGAGCATAGCGATTTTCTCGCCGGCCGCCTTCATGTCGCGCACGCGCTTGGTGGTCACCTTACGCGCGTCTGTAATAGTATAAGTCGACATTTGGTTTTTATTAATATTTTTGACAATGGGGCGTAAGTTTTATCACATCAACCCCGGTAAAAACTTTTGTTCTTTTGTCCTTATGTCTAAAATTCGCTGCAAAATTACTGCTTTTTTGCCAAAGTTTCCTGATTTTTTTGTTCACTTACGTGATTTATGCAGTAGGGTCATCGATTAAGATGTAGTTGGTGCTGCGGCCACCCTCGGCCGACTTTCGCAAAATGCCTTTGCCAACGAGGTCATTGATGTCGTTCAAGGCCGTGTCTGTCGAGCATTTGGCAATGCGAGCCCATTTGCCGCTGGTGAGTTTCCCAAAGAACCCGTCAAATTGCATATTAAGAAGTTTGCGTTGGCGGTCATTGAAAGTGACGCCACGATGTCTCTCCCAAAAATCAGCCTTGCGCATCACCTGCGATAAAGTGCTTTGTGTGGTTTCCAACGCATGCTCGAGGCAACGCAGGAACCATTTGAGCCATTCGGTGATGTCTCCGTTACCACGTTGCGTGCGTTCCAACACGTTGTAGTACTCTTTTTTCAGCACCTTTATTTCGGCCGACATGCTATAAAAACGTTTGCCGGTGCCCTCACTGCGTGCCAACAACATATCGGTTAGCGCTCTGGCAATTCGGCCATTGCCGTCGTCAAAGGGGTGAATGGATACAAACCACAGGTGTACGATGGCTGCCTTGAGCACGGCGTCAATATCCACTTCGGCATTAACCCAACTGATGAGACGCTGCATCTCAGCCGGCACTCGTTCTGGCTCCGGCGCTTGATAGTGGACTCTTTCCTTGCCCATAGCCCCCGACACAACCTGCATTTCGGCACGTCGGTATCTCCCCACATCAATGCGGTATAGTCCACTCATTCCGGTTGGGAACAACACGTTATGCCACCCGAACAGGCGTTCGTCGGATAGCGGAGCGTCATAGTTTTGCGTGGCATCCAGTAGCATCTCTGCTATGCCATCAACATAGCGCGACGTCACGGCAGTCAGTCCCACAGTCTCTATGCCCAGGCGCCTTGCGATTGAGGAGCGCACTTCGTCCATATTCAGGGTGCTACCTTCAATCTCAGCCGAACGGACGAGTTCAATCGAGAGGCTGGACAACATTGCTTCGTCCTGCGACACGAGGCCCAATGACAGCAGGCGCCCCAACACTTCCCCTTGCTTGGCACGCACGCGGCCCAAATCGTTCATCACACTTGATGAATCAAAACGGAACATCCACCAGTTGTCATAATTGTGAATATATCTCATCACGTCCGATTTTGGCCACAAAATTAGGTGAATTTCGGGGAATGGGCAAATTATTCACCGAAAATTTTCGGCGAATAATGTATAAAAAACAACTAAATACAATTAAAAACAATGATTCTTCCGCAAAAAGTCGCTGATTATTTTTTAACACGAATATCCATAAATTATCTATGTATCTTAGACAGGAGAACAAGAGGACATGAGATTTTTTTCATTAATGATTAATGAATATTAATGGATATTTATGTTCAAAAATAACTTGCGGTATAAGGATTTCGCAAAAGGACAAAAAAAATCCCCGACGTCACGTCGTGGATTGCTTAACTAACCATTTGTAGTACCATTAAACATAAACCTTAAAACAATCTTTCAAACTATGCAGCCGTCATCCCGACGACCACCATAATCGCTAACCTTAAAAACTAATACCATGAAAACCGATGCAAAAGTACTGCTTTTTATGTTATAAAACATAATTTCGAGCAACAAATTTGTAGCATTTAACTAATATTTAACATTTGCAGCAGAAAATAGCCTCAATTGTTAATAAAATTAACAATTATTACCACATCATTTACCCCAGAGCAACTTCTGACGCAGCGTTGCGGCAAAGTTGGCATCCGGCGGCAGCACGATGTGGGCACGGTAAGGCGCCGCAAACACCGTCACCGTCGCGCCGGCCGGACACACGAGGCTGCTGCCGTCGAGCGAGAGCATAAAGTGGGACGCGCGCGAGCGAGTGGTAATCGTCACGCGGCTATCGTCGCGCACCACCAGCGGACGCATCGTCAGCGCGTGGGGCGATACCGGCGAGAGCACCATGCAACTCGTTGTGGGCTCGAGGATTGGCCCGCCGGCACTCATGTTATAGGCCGTGCTGCCTGTGGGGGTGCTGACGACAAGTCCGTCGCCAACGTAGGTTGTCAGCGGTTCGCCGCGCAGCAGTGTTTCCATCTCAATCACACTACTTGTATCGTGGCGCAGGATGGCCACCTCGTTAAGGGCGAAGGGCGACGAGATTTGGGCCGCGTCACATTCCACCTGCAGCATCATGCGCTGCTCAATGCGGTAGTGACCGGCGGCCACGGCGGCGACCATCTGCGGCCCACGCGCCAACGTGGCGGCCGTCAGGTAGCCTAAGTGACCGGCGTTCAGCCCCAGTATCGGCTTCTCGAGCGCGGCCGTGGCGTGGGCGGTGTGCAACAGTGTGCCGTCGCCACCCAGGCTCACCAGCAGGTCGGCCTCGGCCGCCCGCGACACCGGCATTGCCGGCAACGACGAGCACCGCAGCCCCATCGTGGCCACCCACGCGTGGAACGTCTCCTCTATCGCCACCGTGGCACCGCCACCCAACAGCGCGCTCACCAGTTCATCTACCTGCGGCAGCACGTCCTGCAGGTAACTGTTGCCGAAAATCAAGACCTTCATAATAGTCGTTAGTTATTTAAGTTTCTAAAGTATGCCTTTCCCTTTCCGCGCCGCTCATCGGTTAGCGTCTATTTTCGGCTATAACGACGTCTACTTTCGACAATTCTTTTATTTTGACGGGAATTGACGTTGTCATTGACGGAAATTGACGCGAACCTACTTTAGAAACTTGCGTTAGTTATTAGTCGTTAGCCGTTAGAGGCGAGTTTTTATTGAAAAAACGGAGAAAATTGCGATTTTAGCGTTATTTCACTTTTATTATTGAGGAAATACTCGTATTTTTGCAGTTTGAAAACGGTGTTTCCACACCGCAAATTTACAACAAAATGCTCAATTCACAAAATTGACGCATTATGAATTGTGAATTATGAATTAATAATAATGGTATCGCTCAGCGTAAATATCAATAAAGTGGCCACATTGCGCAACGCGCGCGGGGGCAATATGCCCGATGTGTGCCGCGTGGCCATCGACTGCCAGCGCTATGGCGCGATGGGCATCACCGTGCACCCGCGCCCCGACGAGCGCCACATCCGCCGCGACGACGTGCCGGCCTTGCGCCGCGTGGTGACCACCGAATTCAATATCGAGGGTTACCCCGACGAGCGCCTGTTGCGACTGGTGGCCGAGGTCAAGCCCGAGCAGGTCACCCTCGTGCCCGACGCGCCGGGCGTGCTCACCAGTTGCGCCGGCTGGCCGGTGGAGCAGCACGCCGCTTTCCTCACCGACGTCGTGGCTCGCATCCACGAGCAGGCCGGAGCGCGAGTGAGCCTCTTTGTGGACGCCGACCCGCGCCAAGTGGCCGCGGCGGCCACCACCGGCGCCGACCGCGTCGAGTTATACACCGGCCCCTATGCGGCGGCTTTTGCCGCCAACCGCGAGGCCGCCGTCAAGCCTTACGTCGCCGCGGGTGTCGCCGCGCAAGACGCCGGACTGGGCCTCAACGCCGGCCACGACCTCAATCTGGACAACCTGCCATACTTCGTGGCTCGCGTGCCGAGCCTCAAAGAGGTCTCCATCGGCCACGCCCTCATCTGCGACGCCCTCTACATGGGCCTCAAGGCCACCATCGCCGCCTATCTTGCGGCTTGCAGGCAATAGGTAATTAGTTGAGGGTAGAGAACAAAAGAGTGGTGTACAAAACGGCCGCGCCGTTTTGTCATAATAACAAAAAAATGAATAACGAAAAACGAATAACGAAGAAATGGCATTAATTAGCACAATTCTGGCGCAAGCCGCCCCCGCGGTGGCCGACAGCGCAGCCCCTCTGGCCGACAGCGCCACCTTTTTGGCCGATAGCGCCACCAACATCGCCGTCGCCGCAGCCGACTCTCTCGCCGCAACCCCAGCCACCGTGGCTCCCGTTGTGAAAGACCTCTCGGTGTGGGAACTCACCCAGGCCGGCGGATGGCTCATGATTCCACTGGCCATCCTCGCCGTGGTGAGCATTTACATCTTCTTTGAGCGACTGCTCGCCATCCGCGCCGCGGGCAAGGAGGACGGCGCCTTTATGGAGCGCATCAAGAACTATATCCACAACGGCGAGGTGCAGCAGGCATTGCAATTGTGCCAAAGCACCAACTCGCCCTCGGCTCGTATGATCGAGAAGGGCATCAGCCGCATCGGCCGCCCCATGAACGACGTGCTTGTGGCCATCGAAAACGTGGGTAACATGGAAATCGCCAAACTCGAGAAAGGCTTCACCTGGCTGGCCACAACAGCCGCCGGCGCCCCGATGATTGGCTTCCTGGGCACCGTCACCGGCATGGTGCAGGCATTCTTCCAACTCGCCGAGGCCGGCGCCAACAGCAACGTGTCGCTGCTGGCCGGTGGCATCTACGAGGCTCTCGTCACCACCGTGGGCGGCCTCGTGGTGGGCATCATCGCCCTCTTTGCCTACAACTACCTCACCAGCCGCGTTGGCAAGGTGATGAACAAACTCGAGGGCAAAACGATGGAATTTATGGACCTGCTCAACGAGCCCGCCGCCTGAACAGGTTGAGGGGTTGAGAGTTGAGGGGTTGAGCCAATCGCTATCGCGATTGGGAATAATTGTAGGGCCTGGCCTTGGCCTGGCCACCTGTGACGACAAGACTATTATCCCCGAGCGCTTGTAGGGGCAGAATTTATTCAGCCCACTTCGAGGCTCAACCCTCAACCTCTCAACGGTCAACCTCTCAACCGCTAAACGAAAAACAACGATTATGGCACTAAAACGACAACATGACACCCAGGCGATGTTCAGCATGGCATCGATGACCGACGTCATCTTCCTGCTGCTCATCTTCTTCATGGTCACCAGCACCTTTGTGTTCCCAAGCGCGCTCGAGGTGAACCTGCCGCAGAGCAGTCAGCAGACCGCTCTCAAGCCCACCACGCGCATCTATATCGACAAAGACTTGACAATGTTTGCCTGGCGAAGCGACAGCGTTGGTCAGAACGGCGGCGACCTCCAACCGCTGCCCGATGGCGACCTCGAGCGCTTTATGGCAACCCTCCACGAGCAAAATCCGTCGGAGTTTGTCGCTGTCTATGCCGACGAGACTGTGCCCTACCGCAGCATCGTTGACGTGCTCGACAAGGGCTCGCGCCACGGCATCAAAATCGTGCTCGCCACCAAGCCCGCCAGCGGCAAAACACCTGAATAAATCAAACATAAATATCCATAAATTATTCATGAATTATTTTTCTCCCGTGAATTTCCGTGAATTTTCGTGAAAGTAATGAACACAACTTGATCAACGTTAAAAATAATTATATTTCAGATTATCAACAAATTAAAAAGTTTGTTTGTCCTGTTTTAATTGTGCTCCAATATAAAATTATTCACGGGAATTCACGTTAATTCACGGGAGACTTAAATTCATGGATAATTAATGGAAATTCATGTTAAAAATAAATTGAGAGCAAGATGAAAGACACTAATCGTCAAGACGCGCGGCGCAGCGCCATAGCCCTGCTGCTCACCCTGCTGCTCACCATCGCCACGGTGTGGGTCATGCTCAACTCATGGCTCCACTATGAGTACCCGCCCAAAGACATGGTCGAGACAGAGTTGCTGCAAGACACCATCATGTTTGGCGGCGAATACGTCATGCTGGGCAACACCCCCGAGGCCACAGCCGGCGACATGAGCAGTCAGGCACCCGCCGAACTCGAGCAGCAAGTCGAGCCACAGCCACAGGTCGAGGCCGAGGACTTGCACGACAACGGCGAGGCCGTGCGCGACCCCAAGCCGGTGGTGACCTCCACCAAGCCCTCGCCGATGAAGGTGCAGGAAAAGCCCAAGAAGGAAAAGACCGGCCCCGCCGTCGACCGCCGCGCCCAAGACGACAAGGCCGAGAAGGCCCGTTTGGCCAAAGAGGCGGCCACTGACAATAAGGTTAAGGGAGCGTTTGCCCAGTCGGCCAGCGGCAAGGGCAGCGGCAAGCAGGGGCAGCCCGACGGCAACAGCGACACCGGCGCCGTGAGCGGCGCGCCCAGCATCGGCGGCTTGCAAGGCTACACCCTCGAGTACTTCCCGCGAGAACGCGTGCCCGAGGCCGGCACCGTCGTCGTACAGGTACACGTCAACACGCGCGGCAACGTCACTCAGGCGCGCGTGGTTGGCGGCAGCGGCAAGGCCGTGGGCGACGCGCGCACCAAGGCCAAGTGTGTCGACCTGGCCAAGCGTTCACGCTTTTCGGTCCCCCGCAACACCACCACCGAGGGCATCGGCACCCTCACCTACGTCATCCGCTAACCCCCTCCCCCCAAGATAACGATATCTAAAGACAATAAGGTCAATAAGGACTAATTACCGCCAATTATAAAACAATACTTCGGTAAAAAATAAAGAAGTGCTATAAATAATTGTTTCTCGTCTATTTTCGTCTATAACAACGTCTATTATCGTCAATTTTTTGTCTAAAATAATTAAGATAGACGGAAATTGACGTTGTTATAGACGTGAATTGGCGCTAACCCAAAAAATTACCGAACTATTGTAAAACAATCAAATACAATTAAAAACAATTTATCGCCAATTATTGGTCTGATTGTCTTTAATTATATTTGATTGTTTTTGATTGTTTTTATTGACCTTATTGTCTTCAATTTGTTACAGATTATCTTCATATTGACTAAAAGATAAGGTAACTACTCCCTCAACTATCAAGTGACCAGTTAACCTTGACACCCCCTGTTTTATATTATCAATAATCGGCTTTCCACACGGAGGCCGATTGATTGATTTATTTGCGCCGTCGCATTTCTTGTGTCGTTGTGTCAAAGGAGGCGGGAGAGGCGGGCGAGGAGACGGAGGAGGGTTGGGCCGCAGTAGGAGGCGACGGCGGCAAGACGGTCGCGGGTGCGTACGTAGGGATTGGCGATGCATTGTCGCCTGACTTGCTTAATAGTGTCGAAGCAGCGGGCGCGCAGTGCGGCGTACTCGTTGCCTGCTGGCGCGAGAGTGAGCAGATTGAGGGCGGCGGCGAGGCGTCGCGCGTTGATGGCGGGAATGATCTCACGGCTGTTTGCGGCCAGGCCAAGGCCAGGCCCTACCGGAGGGGTGTCTAACCGGCGGTGGAGGTGGTCGAGGTGGTCGAGCACGTCGGCGCGGGCGGGGGTGAAGCGGTTGAGGATGCTGCCGGCGCGACGTTGGCGGTAGCCATAGACGACGGCCGTTGTGACAGCCACGCCGCGCGTGCAGCGGCTGTAGAGGTCGTAAGCGATCGCGAGGTCTTCATACAATTTTCCTTCCGGGAAGCGCAACCCGTCAAAGAGGGTGCGCCGCAGCAGGCGCGCGCAGGCGCTGCCGGTGAGGCGTCCGTCTTGATAGTAGATGGCTTTGATGGCCTCGTCTGCCGATAGGAACAAGTCGTGTCGACGCTCGCGGCCAGGCCAAGGCCAGGCCCTACCTGTGGTGCCGGATGAGAGGAAGAGAGGTGCCTCGCCATCGTTGAAGAGTTCCCAGGCGCCGGCGGCGACATCGACTGCACCGCCGGACCGAGAGGCGGCAATCAGGTCGCTGACGGCGCGCGGTGGCACGAGGTCGTCGCCGTCCACCATCATCACCCATTCGCCTGTAGCCACATCGAGGGCGGCGTTGCGCGCGCTCGACAGCCCGCCGTTAGGTTTGCTGACGACGGTAAAGCGGCTGTCGCGCGCGGCCATACGTCGTGCGATGTCGCCGGTGGAGTCGGTGCTGCCGTCATCAACAACGATTACCTCAAGGTGCTCGTACTCTTGGGCGGCGATGCTCTCGAGGCACTGCGGCAGCCACGGCGCCACGTTATAGGCCGGCACGATGACCGTGACGAGAGGCAAATCCTCTCGGCCTACCCCGCCCCCGAGGACGAGGCAAGCCTCGTCCCTTCTATGTTGCAATCCAAGCAAATGAATCATTTTTAATTTTATTTAACTTATTGACAATAAGTGTTATTTCCGGGTTGACTATAGACAAATATCTGTAGCAAAGAGCAATAGCCACCCTTTCCGCCTAAAAATAGG
>JAFTDD010000081.1 GCA_017454355.1 Muribaculaceae bacterium | reverse complement strand
CGTTTTTCGTTGTTCGTTAGAGGCCGGCGCGAGGGCGCGCGGCATGGCCTACCGCCGGCGCGAGGGCGCGCGGCATGGCCTACCGCCGGCGCGAGGGCGTGCGGCATTGCCTACCGCCGGCGCGAGGGCGCGCGGCGTCGCCGGTGCACTACTCTCTGCTCATAAGGTAGTCGTTTAGGATTATTGTTGCCGCCATGCGGTCCACCAGGGCTTTGTCGCGGCGGTCGCTTTTCTTCAGGCCTCCGTCAAGCATCGCGCGGTGGGCCAGAGTGCTTGTGAAGCGTTCGTCAAACATAACCACCTCCACGCCTTGCGGCAGTGCCTTGCGCAATCGCGCCACAAACGGCGTGATATAGCGCATACTCTCGCTGGGCTGCCCAGTGAGTTGTGACGGTTGTCCGACGACGACAACATCCACTTCGTTTGCCTCGATATAGGCGAGCACAAGTTCCAGCACGGCGGACGCCGGCACCGTATCGAGTGCTGTGCCGGCGATGCGCAGCGGGTCGGTCACGGCCAACCCGCAACGCTTCCGTCCGTAGTCTATCGCTAATATTCGTCCCACTATTGCTGCTGGATGTCGCGCAGGAACTCCTCGTTGGTGCGGCTGCGCTCCAGTCGCTCCTTAACAAACTCCATTGCCTCCACGCTGGTGCGGTCGCTCAGGAAGCGGCGCGTGATCCACATGCGGTTGAGGGTGTCTTGCGGCAGCAGCAAGTCGTCGCGGCGCGTACTGCTGGCCACCACGTCCACTGCCGGGAAGATGCGTTTGTTGCTCAACTTGCGGTCAAGTTGCAGTTCCATGTTGCCGGTGCCCTTGAACTCCTCAAAGATCACTTCGTCCATCTTCGAGCCGGTCTCAATCAAGGCGGTGGCGATAATCGTCAGGCTGCCGCCGTTCTCGATGTTGCGCGCCGCGCCGAAGAAGCGTTTGGGACGCTGCAACGCGTTGGCGTCAACGCCGCCGGTGAGGATCTTGCCGCTGGCCGGCGCGATGGTGTTGTAGGCGCGCGCCAGGCGGGTGATTGAGTCGAGCAGGATTACCACGTCGTGGCCACACTCCACCATGCGCTTTGCCTTGTTGAGCACCAGGTCGGCAATTTTCACGTGGCGGTCGGCCGGCTCGTCAAACGTTGAGGCAATCACCTCGGCGTTAACGCTGCGTGCCATATCGGTCACCTCCTCGGGGCGCTCGTCGATGAGCAGGATGATCATGTAGGTGTCCGGGTGGTTCTCGCTGATGGCGTTGGCGATGTCTTTGAGCAGCATCGTCTTGCCGGTTTTGGGAGGTGCCACAATCAGGCCGCGCTGACCCTTGCCAATGGGGGCGAAGAGGTCGATGACGCGCTGTGAGATGTTGGGGCGCAGTTTCGACACGAGGTCAAACTTCTCGTCGGGGAACAGCGGCGTGAGGTGCTCAAAGGGTACGCGGTCGCGCACAAACTCCGGAGTGCGGCCGTTGATAAGCAGCACGTCGCACATCGGGAAGTATTTCTCGCCCTCCAGCGGCGGCCGGATGGTACACTCCACCACGTCGCCGGTCTTCAGGCCGTAGTTCTTGATTTGCTGCTGGGTGACGTAGATGTCGTCGGGCGAAGCCAGGTAGTTGTAGTCGCTCGAGCGCAGGAAACCGTAGCCGTCGCCGGTGATGTCGAGCACGCCGATGGCGTCGAGGATGCCACCGAAGTCATAGGGTATGCCCTCAAACGGCATCTGCGGACCCTGCTGCTGTTGCTGGCGGCGGTTGCGACGGTTCTTCTTGCCTTGTCCGGGTTGCGGTATCTGGCTCTGGGCTTTCGGCTCTTGAATCATAATCGGGGCTTTGGCTGCCTCTGCGGCCATACGCTGTCGTTCCTCCTCGGCACGCGCGGCGGCCTCCTCGCGTTCGCGCTGCGACCGCGGCTTGAAGGTCGTGCCGCTCTCGGTGTTGAAAAACGAGCCCAATCCCACCGACTCGCGTTGCTGTTCGGCTGGAGTTGCGGCCGGCTGTTGTTGCCCGGTTGTCTCGGGCGTGTTGTCGCTTGCAGGCAAGTTGCTCGCTTCGTCCTCTGCCGGTTGAGCCTCGGCGCCTTCGGCGGCCTCGCCTTTCTTGCGGCGGCGTTTACGTTTGGGTTTATCGCCTTCGTTGGCATTGTCGGTGGCTTCGCCGGCCGGTTCGGCCTGATCGGTAGGCAGTTCGTTGTCGGCGGCCGGTTGAGAGTCGGCGGTCTGCTCCTCGACGGCTGCTTTCTTGCGGCGGCCGCGCTTGGGTTTTGCTGCCTCGGGTTGTTCTGCCTCGGTGGTCTCTGCCTCGGGTTTCACTGCCTCGGTCTGCGGTTCGACGTCACCTGTGGCTTCGGTTTGAGCCTCGGCCTCGGCTGATTTTTTGCGTCGGCCGCGCTTTGGCTTATCCTCTGCCGGCGTCTCCTCGGCTACCGGTTGTTCGTTGTCGGGCGTTTCGGCCTTGTCGGCCTTTTTGGCGCCCTTCTCGCCACGCCTGCGGCCGCGACGACGCGGCTCCACCTCGGGAGCGTTTGCCGCATCGCTGATGGCCTGCTGGTCAAGCACGTTATAAACGAGGTCGTCGACAGGAGTGCTGTCGGCTTTCTTCACGCCCATCGACCGTGCGACCGAGCGCAACTCGTCTTCGGACATGGACTTCAATTCGTTGTAGTTATACATGTGTTAAAATTGCTCTCTTGCGGCTTGATGTCGTGACGGAGTTCGTTTTTGACATCATACGCCAATGGTTGTCGCCTCACGACAACACACCGCGCGCATAGCCACAAAGATAAAAAGAAAAGAATTTCTTGCGGGAAAAAAGGTATAATCGCGTTTGGTAGTGAAAAGAAAGCCGCCACACCTCATGCTTTTCTTCAGTCTGATAACGTTACTTTCAGACGAGTGGTCGGCTTTCTCGCTGCAAAATTACATAAAAAATCAATGCGACAAGAGTTTTTTGCAAGGTTTTTGCAAAAAAAGCAGTAATTTCGCACATTATTTGATTTAGTAAGCGGTTTTTTCACATTTTTTGATGGACATCAATCTTGACAATATACGGGCCGGCGTCGACTTGCCCATCCTGCACATGGTGGGTGAGGTTGCCGATGACAAAGGGCGCGAATGCTACGTTGTGGGCGGATATGTGCGCGACCTGCTGCTGCGCCGCCCCAGCGACGACATGGACTTTGTCACCGTGGGCAGCGGCATTGAACTGGCTCAGGCAGTGGCGGCGCGCCTCGGGCGCAAGCGTTGCTCGCTGGCCGTCTACCGCAACTATGGCACGGCGCAGGTGCGCAGCGGCAAGTGGGAACTGGAGTTCGTCGGCGCCCGTCGTGAGAGTTACCGCCGCGAGAGCCGCAACCCCATTGTGGAGGACGGTACGCTCGACGATGACCAGCGTCGCCGCGACTTCACCATCAACGCGATGGCAGTCTCGCTCAACAGTCACAACTACGGCACATTGCTCGACCCCTTTGACGGAGTGGGCGACCTGAAGCGCCGCGTCATCCGCACTCCGTTAGACCCGGACATCACTTTCAGCGACGACCCATTGCGCATGCTGCGGGCCGTCAGATTTGCCACACAACTGCAATTTGACATTCACCCCGACACTCTCGACGCGCTTGCTCGCAACGCAAAGCGCATTGAGATTATCACCGTGGAGCGTGTCACTGTGGAACTCAACAAAATCATGCTCTCGCCGGAGCCGTCGCGCGGCTTCCTGCTGCTTGATCGCACGGGGCTGCTTCAACTCATATTTCCGGAGTTGGCCGCCCTCAAGGGTGTGGACAACAGCCATGGTCGCGGCCACAAGGACAACTTCCTGCACACGCTGCAGGTGCTCGACAATGTGGCCGCCAAGAGCGACAGCCTGTGGTTGCGTTGGGCCGCACTGCTCCATGATATCGGCAAGCCGGCCAGCAAGCGCTGGGACCCGAAGGATGGTTGGACGTTCCATAACCACAATTTCATCGGCGAGAAGATGGTGCCGGCTATTTTCAAACGTTTCAAACTGCCGCTGGCCGAGCCGCTGCGCTATGTCAAGAAACTTGTGGGCCTGCACATGCGCCCCATTGCTCTGGTCGAGGATGAGGTGACCGATAGCGCCGTGCGTCGCCTCCTCTTTGAGGCCGGCGATGACATCGATGATCTGATGACGTTGTGCACGGCCGACATCACCAGCCGCAACCGCGAGAAGGTGCAGCGATTTCGCGAGAACTTTCAACTCGTGCGCCAAAAACTTGTCGACATCGAGCAAAAAGACCGTATCCGCAATTTCCAACCACCGGTTGACGGAGATGAGATAATGATGACTTTCGGCCTCAAACCGTGTCGCGAGGTGGGTTTGATTAAGGACGTTATCAAGGATGCGATTCTTGACGGAGTCATCGGCAACAACTATGCCCAAGCCTACGCGATGATGATGAGTCGCGCCGGCGAACTGGGCATCACCGCGGTAGCGGCCGGCGAACTACGTTACATTATTATAAATACGCCGGCCGGAGAGATGACACTCGCCGCCACAACCGCAGGCCTCGCGTTGTCGCTGTTCGGTAACAGGCTTGACGATGTTACCGCACTTGCCAACCGCCTCGCGCTAAAATCTGTGGCACAAACATCAGTGTTGCTGCAACGGGCCGCGGCGCAATTGCAAGAATATTTTGCCGGCAAGCGGCGCGAGTTTGACCTGCCGCTTGACCCTCATGGCACCGAGTTCCAACTTGCCGCCTGGCGCTTCTTGCGGTCGATACCCAGCGGGCAGACTCGTTCTTATTCCGAGCAAGCCGAGGCAATCGGCAACGCCGACGCGGCTCGTGCTGTGGCCCAAGCCGATGGCGCCAACCCACTGTGCGTTATTGTGCCCTGTCACCGGGTTATCAACAGTGATGGCTCGATTGGCGGCTACACTGCTCCGATTGCCGTCAAGCAGCAACTGCTCGCACTCGAGGCCGCAAATTAATTAAAATCTGTTTAGGGTGGGCGTCGCTGATTTTTTAACAGGAATAGCCATTAATTATCCATTAATTTTAGACAGGAGAACAAGAAGGCGAGAGGATATGAGATTATTTTTCGTAAATGATTAATGAATATTAATGGATATTTATGTTTAAAAACAACTTGCGTCCTTCTATCTAAAAACTTCACGCGACAATGATTGAAATCCATGACATAGAGGATAGCGAACAACTATCGTTGCAATTTTTTGAGAGCCGCATCCAGGCCGGCTTCCCCAGTCCGGCGCAAGGCAGTTACGGCGACGCCATTGACCTCAACCGCGAACTGATCAGCAACCCGGCGGCCACGTTCTGCGCCCGTGCCATCGGCGACTCGATGATTGACGCCGGCATCAACGCCGGCGACCTGCTCATCATCGACCGTTCCATCGAGCCCACCGATGGCTCAATCGCCGTCTGCTTTATTGATGGAGACTTCACTGTCAAGCGAATTTCTATCCGGCCTGACGGCATCTACCTCACTCCGGCCAACAAGGACTTTCCCGAGATGTTTATCGGCGAGGACCGCGACTTCACCGTCTGGGGTGTGGTCAGTCACATCATCAAGAACCTCCGTCGCGAGCATTGACATTTTTTTGTGGTGTACCGTCTTTTGATACATCGCCGTCCTAATTTTGCACCGACGAAATACAAGTCGGGTACCTCTTAGGGCGCAATACAAAGACACACACCACCTATACGAAGTACGAAGTGCAAAGTACGAAGTATTCATCAATTGGGGGGCGGCACCATTGCGGTAGCCGCCCCCTGTTGCGGAACGGCCACGCCTTGGCGTGGCTCTCAACCTCTCAACCACTCAACCTCTCAACCTAATACGGTTTGCGGTATTTGTCGCCTGTGCCGTCGGTGTCCTCGAGGATACTCAGGTAACTCGCGTAGCGGCTTTGGGAGATGAGCGAGTGCTGCACGGCGTCGAGCACGGCGCAGCCGGGCTCGTGGGTGTGGGTGCAGTCGCCGTATCGGCAGCCGCGACTTGCGGCGAAAATCTCGGGGAAGTAGTGCGCCACTTGTGCCCGCTCAAAGTCGATTGTGCCGAAGCCCTTCACGCCCGGCGTGTCAATCACACGTCCGCTGCCCGGCAGGTCAATCATCTCGCTGAAGGTGGTCGTGTGGGTGCCCTTATTGTGGGCGTCGCTCACCCGGCCCACGCGCAACTCCACGCCTGGCACCAACGCGTTGATTATCGAACTCTTTCCCACGCCGGAGTTGCCGCTGAGCAGTGTGGTCTTGCCGCTGAGCAAGGCTCGCAGTTCGTCAATGCCTTCGCCGGTGACTGTGCTCGTGGGCGTCACCCGGTAGCCAATCGTGCGGTAGAGAGTCGCCACCGCCTCAAGCAGCGCGTCGCCGTCAGGCTCGTCGTGCAGCAAGTCGGCCTTGTTGATGGCTATGGCGGCCGGCACGCGGTAGGCCTCGCAGGTGGCAAGGAAGCGGTCGATAAATGTAGTGCTCGTCAGCGGCTGCGACAGCGACACCACGAGCAACGCCAGGTCAAGGTTTGCCCCGATAATCTGGAATTCGCGCGAGAGGTTGCTCGCGCGGCGTATCACGTAGTTGCGGCGCGGCTCCACGGCGGCAATCAGCGCCGTGCCGTCGTCCGGGCGCAGCGTCACGTCCACCACATCACCCACCGCCACGGGGTTGGTGCACCGCAGTCCCATCAGGCGCATCGTGCCTTTTACCTTGCATTGCACCACGCGTCCGTCGTCCAGCCGCACTTCCTGCCAACTGCCCGTGCTCCTAATCACTGTTCCGCGTTGTTTCATGGTGCAAAGTTACAAAAAATAATGAAAAGTTGCCGCTCGACCGTTCACGAAAATCTCTCACGTAAAATCCATTTCAAGTCGTTAAGCGTTGCCAAATTTCTATGATGGAGCGCTGCGAGAAGTTGGCTCTCACTGGCGCGCATTGCGATGCCAATCAGCGACCCTGCCACAGCAATGTGGTATTGTGGCGCCTGCTCGGCAAAGTATTTCAATGAGTGCAGGCCGTGAGGGACGTGCTGGCCGTACAAAATTAAATACGGTGTGGGGATTCAGTTGCGCGGGCGGGGGGCGTAGCGGCGCCAGGCGACCCAGAGGAGCAGCGCGGTGAGCACGGCGGTGCAGCACCATTGGAACGGCGTGGTGGGCTCGCAGCATTCGGCGCCCTGCATCAATGCTGTGGTGAACCACTCGCGCGGCAGCAGCCAGTCGATGGCCAGGCCGCAAACCACCGCGCCGCCGACGATCGACAGCAGATAGGCGGCCAACGCCTTGCCTCCCATGCGGTCGCGAATGACGAGGATGCTCGCCACATTGGCCGCCGGGCCGGCCATCAGCAGCACCAGCGCCGCGCCGGGCGTGAGACCCTTGAGCATCAGCGCCACCGCGATGGGTATCGAGCCGGTTGCGCACACATACATCGGTACGCTCACCGCGAGTACAAGCAGCATCGACAGCAACGTGTTGTCGGCAAAGACGGCGAAGAACTCGGCCGGCACAAACACCGTAATCAGCGCGGCAATCACGAGGCCAATCACGAGCCACTTGCCGATGTCGCCCACCATATAAATGAAGGCGTAGCGCAGCGCCTCTTTCACCTTGTCTATAAATGAGGCATCCTGTGGCACACGGTCGCCGCAGTGGCATCCGCAGTGGGCGTCGGCATGGCCAACCGCTGACGCCTGGCTGTGGCAGCAGCAGTGGTCGCCGGTGGCCGACGCGGGGGCGTCGGCATGGCCAACCGCTGACGCCTGGCTGTGGCAGCAGCAGTGCTCCTCGCTGGCCGACGTGGGGGCGTCGGCATGGCCAACCGCTGACGCCTGGCTGTGGCAGCAGCAGTGGTCGTCGGTGGCCGACGCGGGGGCGTCGGCATGGCCAACCGCTGACGCCTGGCTGTGGCAGCAGCAGTGGTCGTCGGCCTTCGGTTCCTCTTTGTGGCAGCAGCAGTGCTCCTCGGCCTTCGGTTCCTCCTTGTGGCAGCAGCAGTGCTCCTGGGCCTTCGGCTCCTCCTTGTGGCAGCAGCAATGGTCGTCGTCGGCCAGGCCAAGGCCAGGCCCTACTTCCTCCTTGTGGCAGCAGCAGTGGTCGTCGGCTTGTCGCGCGGCCGACGCGGGGGCGTCGGCATGGCTAACCGCTGACGCCTGGCGTGTCATCCAGTTGGTCAGTTGGCCGCCGAAGAGTGCCGTCAACAGGGCGGCTACCGGGCGGATTACGGCAAAGGCGAGACCCATCAGCGAGTAAGTCGCCGCGATTGAGTCGACTCCCGTTTGGGGCGTGGCAATCAGGAACGACGTTGTCGCGCCCTTGCTCGCGCCCTCCTTGCGTAGTGACATCGCCGTGGGCAGCACGCCGCACGAGCACAACGGTAGCGGCACACCCATCATCGCGGCGTAAAACACCGAGCGGAAGTCACCTCGTGATAAATATCGCGTGTAGAACTTCGCCGGCACAAAAGCGTGCAACACTCCAGCCATCAAGAAACCCAGCAGCAGGAACGGCGACATCTCGTTAATCATGTGTAATACTTCGTTCATAGCAGTATGTATTTTGTTGTAATAATTTCACGCCGCAAAATTACAACAAAGTTCCTGCAACCCGGTTGCAAAGAGAATATACCCCCCGAGCGGGTGCCCGGGGGGTATAGATTGGTGTTGAAGAATGGTAGGCGGTTACAGGTTGGTGGAGAAGAAGGCGGCGAGGGTGTCCCAGGGGATGAGGTTCTTGGGAGCGCCGGAGCCTGCCGGACCGTTGTAGCCGCCGTCGTAGAGGTCGCAGTGTGTCGCGCCGGGGATGATGAGCAGTCGCTTGTTTTGCGGCACGGGATTTGGCTTGCCGGTGACGTTGTAGCCCTCGGCCTTGCCCTCGACCATATAGTGGAAGGCGGCCTCGCCAAAGTAGCGTGAATGGGCCTTCTCGCCGTGCATCACCATTACGGCTGAACGGATCTCGTTGATATAGTAGAGGAAGCGGGTGTTAGCAAAGGCTTGCGTGCCAATCACTCGCCATCCGTCGTTGGAGTTGCCGCTGCGCTTGTGGTAGCCGCGCGGGGTCTTGTAATAGTCGTGATAGTCTTTGACAAACTGCGGCGCGTCGTCGGGCAGCGGGTCCACCACACCGCCGGCCATCGCGTCGGGGTCGGTGAGACGCTGCTTGGCCAGAGCCTCACGGCCGGCGTGGCGCGCGGCCTCGTTGTCGTCGCTGTCGAAGTAACCGTTGCCGCTGACGCGCGTCATGTCGTACATCGTTGAGGCGACCGTGGCCTTGATGCGCGTGGCGGCGGCCGCGGCGTTGAGGGCGATGCCACCCCAACCGCAGATGCCGATAATGCCGATGCGCTGCGGGTCGACGTTTTCCTGCCGCGAGAGGAAGTCGACGGCAGCCATAAAGTCCTCGGTGTTGATGTCGGGCGAGGCGGTGCGTCGCGGCTCACCGCTGCTCTCGCCGGTGAACGACGGGTCAAAGGCGAGCGCGACGAAGCCTCGCTCGGCCATCCGCATCGCGTAGAGGCCGCTCGACTGCTCCTTGGTGGCGCCGAATGGGCCGCTCACGGCGATGGCCGGCAACTTGCCGGAGGAAGCCTGCTTGGGCTCGTAGAGGTCGGCCGCCAGAGTCAGGCCGTATTGTGTGTCGAATGTCACCTTGCGGTGGTTAACGCTGTCGCTCAGCGTGAACACTTTGTCCCATTCTTGGGAGAGTTGCAGTTTTGTCATATCTTTAGCGTTTTGATTGGTGTCGCCTTGATTGGCACAGCCGGCCAGCATTATGCCGGCCATGGCCGCTATCATCATTGCTTTCGCCATAATATCAGAGTTTGATTTTCTTGCCGTTTTTGACGTATATGCCCGAAGAGGGGTTGCTCACTTGCTGCCCGTGCAGGTTGTAGTAGGTGTCGCTCGCGTCGTCCGTGCCCACCTTGCTGATGCCGGTGGTGACAGGCCGGAGTGACAGTGTGACGGCGATACCGCTCTGGCCGGCCTTGAGGAAAGTGCGCAACTCGCCGGCACTCAGTCCGTCGATGCGTCCCAGGCGGGTGTAACTCCACGAGTTGGAGCCGTAGAACATACAGATGTTGCTGCCGTTATACAGGACGATGTCGCCCGGCTGAGCCGTCATCTGCTCGTTGCTCGTGGGCAGGCCGAAGCCCAACGCGCCCCAAATCTCAAAGCCGCCGCTACTGTTGAGCGTCACCGTGATCGCGTCTTGTTGCAGTTTCGCCACAAGCGCTTGGGTGGCCGTGTTGTTATAAAGGGTCGCCGCCTGCGACACCCCGTCGATTGTGATATACATTTTTTCGCTCATAATGGTTTGGGCGACAACCTCGTTGCCGCTGTCGGCACAACCGCCCATCATCATGGTGGCCAGCACCATCACCAAATATCTAAAATTTATCATAAAGGTTGAGGGGTTGAGGGGTTGAGAGGTTGAGAGGTTGAGGGGTTGAGCCATTTGCTGTCGCAAATGGGAAGAAATGTAGGGTCTGGCCTTGGCCTGGCCGCGAGCGGTGACAAATCCATTATCTCCGAGCGCGACAGCGCGAGGCTCAACCCCTCAACGCTCAACCTCTCAACGGTTAACTAACTGATGACGGCGCGCAGGGTGTTGGCCACGTGTCCGGGCACGACGATGTGGTGATTGCCGATGGGGTCGGTGAGGAAGTAGCGGGCCTGCTGCCTGTCGTAGAGGCGTATCGACATCTGCGTGCGGCACAGGTCGGTCTCGCAGCCGCATTGCTCCAACGAGCCTTGGGCAGCGAAGCAGCGCTGCAGGTTGCCGCTCACCTTGAACAGCGTCACCGGTCCCGAGCGCCGGAAGCCGCGTATGCCCACTCCGATGCCGCTCTCGAAATGAGTGTCCAACTCATAACGGTCCACCATGTTGAATGGGATGGTGCAGTGGGCCATCAGGATTTCGCCCGTCTCGGGGTTGATGCGCGCCGGGTTGCTTTGGAAGCCGGTGCTGCCGGTCACAGCCTGCGCGATGGCCATGCTGAGCATGGCCGGCATGTCGCCCTCGCAGCCGGCGATGATGCCCTCGCTGTTGAGGCGCGCCAGAGCCAGGCAGCCGGTGTTGCGCACTGCCGTGAGCAAGTCAAAGCAGCGGATGGTGAGTCCGTTCAACTTATATTGCTCCACGATTTGTTTCAAGGCGAGGTAGATGCGCTCGGCACCGGGCAGGGCCATGCGGATCTCGTCGTTGGGCACCGGCGCGTCAACGTTTACTGTGGTGGGCGTCGGCGTGGCATTATACATGGCAATCACCTCGTCCATATTGATGTCAATCAGGTCGATGCCCAACTTGTTGCGCACCTCGTTGCGGTCCACCAGGCTTGAGATGAGCCAGTCGCTGGGCACGCCGATGATGCCCAGTCGCTGTCCGCGCAGTTTGCGTCGTGCCGCGCCGGTGCCGGCCAGTTCGGTGATGCGTCCTGTCACGTAGGCATTGCTGCCGTGGAGGATTTCGCCGGCGATGTCGCGCTGCCGCAGGTAACTCAGGATTTCCATCGACGCAGCCAACGAGTTGCTCGACCCGTTGGTGAGCAGATAGATGGGTTGGGTGCTCTGCCGGCGCAGTTGAGGCAACAGGTCACGGAAGATGCCTTCGGTGCCGCCCGTGCGCACGAAAATCAGGTTGAGGTCATGCGACCCATACTCGCCGTAGTCGGCTCCGCACAACTTGTGTGGGATGCGCAGCGCCGCAAGGAACGCGGCGGTTGTCGCGCCCACGGCTTGCTCGTCGTGCAGCGCGCTGGTTAATGTGAAGATTGCTATGTCCATATAAGGTTTATTTTTTAGGTTTCCACAGTTGTCGCTGTCGGTATCACCTGCAAAATTACCAAAAAAGTGTGAACCGCCAAAATTATGCGCTGCTTATTATATTACTACTTCGGTAAATTTTAGAAGTTAGCGTCTATTCACGTCAATGACAACGTCAATTCTCGTCTAAAATAATAAAAATGTCGAAAATAGACGTCTTTATAGACGGAAATAGACGCGAAACAATTATTTATAGCACTTTTTCATTTTTTACCGAAGTATTATTATATGTGTTATGAATAATTTTTGGTACCTTTGCAGTTGAAATAACAAATAATTAGAATATTACCAAGATGACAGAGACAAAATGCTTGATAATCGGCGGCGGCCCCGCGGGCTACACCGCCGCAATCTATATGGCACGTGCCGCCGTGTCCGCCATTTTGCTGGAAGGCATCCAGCCCGGTGGCCAACTCACCACCACCACCACCATCGAGAATTTCCCCGGCTTTCCGGCCGGCGTGGATGGCACTCAACTGGTGAGTGATATGAGGCAACAGGTGATTAATGTGGGAGGAGACGTGCGGCAAGGCTCGGTCACATCTATTGACTTGAGTTCGCGTCCGTTTGTGGCAACGCTCGACAGTGGCGAGCAGATTGCCGCCGCCACCGTGATTGTTGCCACCGGCGCGCGCGCCAAGTACCTCGGTCTGGCCGATGAGCAGAAGTATGCCGGTTTGGGAGTGAGTGCCTGCGCCACCTGCGACGGCTTCTTCTATCGCCGCAAGACGGTGGCCGTGGTGGGCGGCGGTGACACCGCGTGTGAGGAGGCACACTACCTGAGCCAACTGGCCTCGAAAGTGTATATGATTGTGCGCAAGGACTACCTGCGCGCCAGCGCGGCGATGCGCGAGCGCGTGGAGCAGACGCCTAACATCGAGATTTTGTATAATTGCAACACCGAGGGCCTCTACGGCGACGGCGGTGTGGAGGGTGCCCACCTCGTGCGCCGTCGCGGCGAGCCGGGCGAGGAGCGTTTTGACTTGCCCATCGACGGTTTCTTCCTTGCCATCGGTCACCAACCGGCCACCGACTTCCTGGCAGGCCAGGTGGAACTTGACCAGGCGGGCTATATCGTCACCGCGCCTCACTCCACGGCAACGAGCGTGCCGGGCGTGTTTGCCGCCGGCGATGTGGCCAACCCCGACTACCGTCAGGCCATCGCCGCCGCCGGCGACGGCTGCCGCGCCGCGCTTGACGCCCAAAAGTTTTTGAGTAGAGAGTAGAGAGAGTACGGAATGGAAACGAAAAAGGAATATGATGCTGTGGTGGCGTGCTGCCGCCGTGTGTTTATCGACAAGATGAAGGACTACGGTCCGTCGTGGCGCATGATGCGTCCCTCCACGATGACCGACCAGTTGTTCATCAAGGCCAAGCGCATCCGCCAACTGCAGGTGAGCGGGCAGACAAAGGTTGGCGAGGGCATCGTGCCGGAGTTTATGGCAATCGTCAACTACGGCATCATGGGCATCATCCAACTTGAGCGCGGCTACGCCGACAAGGTCGACCTGAGTGCCGACGAGGCGCTGGCGCTCTACGACCGGCACATCGCCGCCACGCGTGACCTGATGCTCAACAAGAACACCGACTATGACGAGGCGTGGCGCGACATGCGCGTCAGCAGTTTCGACGACATCATCCTCACCAAACTGCAGCGCGTCAAGGAGATTGAGGACCACGGCGGCACAACGCTCGTGAGCGAAGGCATCGCGAGCAACTATCAGGACATGGTGAACTATGCCGTATTCGCGTTAATCAAACTGGGTTTGGCAGCCCCTGAACCGGTGCGGTGATGGCGGCGACTAAGGCTCAGGTGTGGTGGTGGCGCGTGGCGGTGGTTGCCGTGCGCGTGCTCGTTGGCGGCACATTTGCCTTCTCGGGTTTTGTCAAGGCCATCGACCCCTACGGCGGCTACTACAAGATTACCGAGTATCTGATGGCCCTGGGGCTGGAGAGCCTGACGGGGCTGGCGCTGGTGGGAGCCATCGCTCTTGCCGCGACCGAGTTTATGCTGGGCGTGATGCTCATTGTGGGCGCTCATCGACGGGTTGCGCCGTGGCTGACGATGGCCATGCTGGCGGTGATGACGCCGCTCACGTTGTGGCTGGCGGTGACCGACGCTGTGCCGGACTGCGGTTGCTTTGGCGACGCGCTTGTGCTCACCAACTGGCAGACGTTTGCCAAAAACGTGCTGTTGCTCATCGCCACGACATTCTTGATTATCTACAACCGCCGTGCCGGTAGCCTCTATCGGCCGGTCCTCCACTGGCTCGTGCCGCTGCTGGCGGTGGCTCTGGCGGTGGCAATTGCCCTGCGCGGCTACTTCGTGCAACCGTTGATTGACTTCAGGCCATATCCTGTGGGAACCAAACTTGTGGCCACCGGTGCAGACGAGGGTGGCGAGGCTGACTACCGCTTTATCTATGAGAACGCGGATGGGGTGCGGCAAGATTTCGCGCTCGACAGCCTGCCCGATGAGGAGGCCGGGTGGACTTATGTGGACCGCTACAAACTGCCAGGCAATGATACCGTAGCGCCGGCAGACGAGGGCACACGTCTGTTCACTATCCGCGATGTGGAAACCGGTGCCGACGTGAGCAGCGAACTCTTGAATGATACCATCCACGACGTGGTGATGCTACTCTTCCCCAGTCTGCCCACCGTGAGCATCGGCCACACCTACACGCTCAACCGCTTGACCGATCTGGCTCGTTCACAGGGCGCGAACGTGGTGGGTCTCACGCCGGCCACCGAGTTGGAGGTGGAACGGTGGAACGACATCTCGTTGGCCGACTACACGATGTATCGCGCCGAGGACACCGAGGTGAAGATGCTCGCGCGAGGCAACCCCGCCGTGGTGATGCTGCACGACGGCACGGTGATGTGGAAACGCACTCTCTCGTCGATTGACGATGAGCGTCTCGCGGGCAAAAATACCGCCCTGCTCGCGTTGGGCGGCGACCTTGACGAGGAGGCGGAATTGTTGTGGCTGTTCTACGGCTGGCTGGCGGCGATGATAGCGCTGATTTTGCTCAACCCCGTGGCCGCCCTGTTCCGCGTCAAGCGCGACAATGTGGCCGAGCGGCCAGGCCAAGGCCAGGCCCTACAAGATGGGGAACATTTGTAATCCTTAGAATTCTTAGATTTATTAGAATTCTTAGATTACTAAGCGTTATGAGAGTTGTTAATTATGAATTGTGCGTTATTTTTCGTACCTTTGCGGCGATTTTTAGCAGATCAAAATAAAATATATAGCAATGAAGATTATTGAGCGCGTAGACAAACTGCGCGACTTTGTGGCCCCGCTGCGCAAGCAGGGCAAGAGCATCGGCCTGGTGCCGACAATGGGCGCGTTGCACGCCGGTCACCTCTCGCTGGTGGAACGTGCTCGCCGTGAGAATGATATCGTTGTTGTGAGTGTGTTTCTGAACCCCACACAATTCAACAACCCCGACGACTTGAAGACCTATCCGCGCACTGCCGAGGCCGACGCCGCTCTGCTGGAGCAGGCCGGTGCCGACGTGGCGTTCATGCCCACGGTGGGGGAGATGTATCCCGAGCCCGACAAACGTGTCTTTGAACTCGGTCCGGTGATGGAGGTGATGGAGGGCAAAATGCGCCCCGGCCACTTCAACGGCGTGTGTCAGGTGGTGAGCAAACTTTTCGAGATGTCGCAGGCCACGCGGGCCTACTTCGGCGAGAAGGACTTCCAGCAGATTGCCGTTATCCGCGCCATGGTGGAGCAGATGCAGACGCCCATCGAGATTGTCACTTGCCCGGTGGTGCGCGAGGACGACGGCCTGGCGCGTAGCAGCCGCAACGTGCGCCTCACTCCCGAGACGCGCCGTGCCGCGCCCGCCATCTTCGGCACTCTCAAGGCGAGCCTTGAGTTTGCCAAGCACCACACCCTGCGGCAGACCCACGACTGGGTGGTGGCCACAATCAACGCGTGGCCCGAGATGGAAGTGGAGTACTTCGACATCGTGGACGGACGCACCCTGCAGAGCCTCGCCAATTGGGACGACAGCGACTACGTTGTGGGCTGCATCACCGTCTATTGTGGCGATGTGCGCGAAATTGACAATATCACCTATTTTAGATGTTAGATTTTAGATGTTAGATTTTAGATGGATGTCTAACGACTAACGACTACAGACTACCGACATGCTGATACAAGTTTTAAAGAGCAAGATTCACCGTGTGACGGTGACCGACGCCAACCTCAACTATATGGGCAGCATCACGTTAGACCGTGACCTGATGGATGCCGTGGGCATCGTGGAGGGCGAGCGCGTCTTTATCGTCGACAACAATAACGGCGAGCGTTTTGACACGTATGTCATCACCGGTCCGCGCGGCAGCGGCACGGTGTGTCTCAACGGCGCCGCGGCGCGCCGCGTGTTGCCCGGCGACATCATCATCATCATGGCCTATGCCCTGATGACACCCGATGAGGCTCGCGACTTTGAGCCTCAGGTCGTCTTCCCCGACCCCGCGACCAACACCCTCGCGAGTGGAGAGTAATTAGATTTTAGATTTTAGATGTTAGAGGAATGACTACCGACTAACGACTATCGACTAACGACTGATATATGTTTGAGAGTTTATCCGAGAAACTGGAACGCTCCTTCAAGGTGCTGAGCGGCCAGTCGCGCATCACCGAGATTAACGTTGCCGAGACCATCAAGGAGGTGCGGCGCGCGTTGCTTGACGCCGACGTCAACTTCAAGGTCGCCAAGCAGTTTACCGACACCGTCAAGGCCAAGGCGCTTGGCGCAAATGTGATTAACAGCCTGAAGCCCGGCCAACTGATGGTGAAGATTGTCCACGACGAACTCACCGCCCTCATGGGTGGCGAGCAGGCTCCGTTCAACATCGAGGGCTCGCCGGCCGTGATATTGATGAGCGGTCTGCAGGGTAGCGGTAAGACAACCTTCAGCGGCAAACTGGCCCGCAAACTCAAGGCTGAGCAGGGCAAAAAGCCGTTGCTGGTGGCCTGTGACGTCTATCGTCCCGCCGCCATCGAGCAACTGCGCGTCATCGGCGAGCAAATCGGGGTGCCCGTCTATAGCGAGCCCGAGAGCAAGAACCCTGTTGAGATTGCTCAACGCGGCATCGCCCACGCCCGCCAGATGGGTTATAATCTGGTGATTATCGACACCGCCGGCCGTCTGGCGGTCGACGAGGAAATGATGCGCGAGATTAAAGCCATCAAGGACGCCATCCGTCCAACAGAGACGCTGTTTGTGGTCGACTCGATGACCGGTCAAGACGCGGTGAACACGGCTCGCGAGTTTAACGAGCGCCTCGACTTTGACGGTGTGGTGCTCACCAAACTCGACGGCGACACGCGTGGTGGCGCGGCCCTCTCGATACGCACGGTGGTTGACAAGCCCATCAAGTGGGTGGGTACCGGCGAACGCATGGAGGCCATCGACCCGTTCCGTCCGGCCGGTATGGCTGACCGCATCCTGGGCATGGGCGACATCGTGTCGTTTGTTGACCGCATGCAGCAGCAGTACGACGAGGAGGAGGCCAAGAAGTTGCAGCGCAAGATGGCTCGCAACGAGTTTGACTTTAACGACTTCCTCGCGCAGATTGGCCAAATCAAGAAGATGGGCAATATCAAGGACTTGTTGGGCATGATTCCCGGTTTGGGCAAGGCTGTGAAGGACCTGGACATCGACGACAACGCCTTCAAGGGCGTGGAGGCGATTATTCGCTCGATGACGCCCGACGAGCGTCACCGTCCGGAGATTATCGACGGCAGTCGCCGCCGCCGTATCGCCGCCGGTAGCGGCACTACGCTGCAGGAGGTGAACCGCTTGCTCAAACAGTTTGAGCAGACGCGCAAGATGATGCAGAAGGTGAGCACGATGGGCAAGATGAACCCGCTGAGCATGATGCGCGGTAAGTGATGAGATTTTAGTCTATCATCTAACATCTAACATCCCCTAACGTTATGGCGGCCGGCAACTCACGACAACTCTACATCAACTTTGACGAATATCAGCGTCAAGGAGAGCCGTCGCGTCGCGAGGCCGCCTATGCCTGGGCCACCGCCATCGGCTTGCAGGCTGTTGACGGTTTGACCACTTCGGCCTACCTTCATCAGTTGGCTCGTCGCAATATTGAAGGTGAGATTTCCATTGACGAGGTTCAGCAACTGGCTCGTTCCTACTACGAGAGTCGCCGTGCTCACGATGAGAATAACGAAGACAAGGAGGAGGCCGACCGTGTGTCGGCCAATATAGTCAAGGTGTTGGCTCAACCCACATTCGCTTTTAATACCAATGGTTTCATCTCAATTCATCGTCGCATTTTTGATGGCGTGTTTAAGCATGCCGGTCGCCTGCGCGACTATGATATAACCAAGAAAGAGTGGGTGTTGGGAGGCGACACAGTCCAGTATCTGAATTGGGAGGATTTGCGACGGGCGTTGGATTACGACCTCGCGCAAGAGCGTGAATTTGACTACACAAGGCTTGCGGCGGTAGAGTTTTGCAGTCACCTGAGCCGATTCGTTTCCGGCCTGTGGCAGATTCATCCGTTTAGTGAGGGAAACACGCGTGCCACGGCTGTGTTCACGATTCAATATCTGCGTTATCTCGGTTTTGCTGTTGACAATGACTTGTTTGAAAAGCATTCGTGGTACTTTCGCAACGCTCTTGTTCGTGCCAACTATAGCAATTATAATCTAAAAGTTAATCGCACTACAAAGTTTCTCGAACTTTTCTTCCGCAATCTGATTTTTGGTGAGCAAAATGAATTACGCAACCGCTATTTGCTGATTGAACAACTGCAACCTGACAATTATACCCCCACAGGTACCCCCCCAGGTACCCCCACAAGTACCCCCACAAGTACCCCCACAAGTGAGGTGCCTCAACATTTCAATTCAGTCAATGAGTTGGTCGTTAATTTGATAAAAGTTATTGGAAAAGAAGAACTTTCTATAAAAGAGATACTCGCAAGAGCAAATTTGCGTGATAGAAAGAATTTATTTGATTATCATTTGAAGCCGGCTATTGAAACCGGTTTCGTTAGACTGAAATTTACGGATAAACCAAGCCATCCGAGGCAGAAATATTTGTTGACCGTCAAGGGATTGATGATGTATAATCAACTGATCACCAACATCTAACATCTAACATCTAATCACTCATTCCCGCTATGAATTTGATTTCTGTGTTGTTGTTGTCGTTGGTGTCGCTGCTGCAGGCCGCCGGCGATGTGGAACTCACCTTTGTGGGCGACGCGATGCAGCACATGCCGCAGTTGTCGGCCGCGGCACAAGGCGATGGCACCTATAACTACGACCGCTGCTTCACCCATATAGTAGAGGACATCGCCGTAGCCGACTTTGCCGTTGCCAACCTCGAGTGCCCGTTGGGCGGCGCGCCTTATAGCGGATATCCGGCCTTCAGCGCGCCCGATGACTATGCCGCGGCACTCAAGACGGCCGGCTTTGACCTGCTCCTGACTACCAACAATCACTGTATGGACCGCGGCGCGGCCGGCCTGCGACGCACCCACGCCGCGCTCGACCGCCTCGGCATCCCTCATGTGGGTACCTACGACAATCCCGAGGCGCGCGGCAAGGCGTTGCCGTTCATCAAGACCATCAAGGGAGTGCGTTTCGCCTTTCTGGCATATACTTACGGGACCAACGGCATCCCCGTGACCGGTGGGGTAGTGGTGGATCACCTTGACCGCACGCTTATTGCCGCCGATTTGGAGGCGGCGCGTCGGGCCGGGGCGCAGGTGCTGTGCGTCTGTCTCCATTGGGGTGAGGAGTACCGCTTGCAACCCACTCAAGGTCAGCGCGACCTTGCCGACTGGCTTGTGGAGCAAGGTGTGGACCTGATTATCGGCAGCCACCCCCATGTGGTGGAACCGATGGAGATGCGCCACAGTGAGGCCTACGATAAAGACGTGCTCTTGGTTTACAGCCTCGGAAATTTTATCAGCAACCAGAAAGACGTTGACTCGCGTGGCGGCGCGATGGTGAAAGTGAACGTGCGTATGCGCGGCGACAAACCCATGGTGCACGATGCGCGCTACAAATTGTTTTTTGTCCAGAAACCCAGTTATCGCGGCGAGAACTATGTGCTCATCCCCGAGGGGCGTGAGGACCTGCTCAGGGCCGACTCGCGTGGCGAGTACTCCCGCTTCATGAAGCGCACCCACGAGTTGGTCACCATCCGCAACGTGAACGTGCCTTGCGAGGAATAACAACTATGGCCTCCCCCGCCCCCTCCTAAAGGAGGGGTGGCAGTTGCCTCAACAGCAAGCTCCCCTCCTTTAGGAGGGGCGGGGGGAGGCCACTAACGACAACCGACTATGACAACGCCACGCCAACATCATCATGAGCCGCCAACTTGGTTTGGCTATTTGGTCGGCATCGCCTTTATGCTGGCCGGCGCACTCATTCTGGTGTGGAATGAGAACCATTTCAGGCGGATGACAGCCTTTGTTGACCGTGCGCGTGTCGTGATGGTCAAGGTCTACGGTCGCGCGGTGCCCGGCGACGATGTCTATGACCCGCTGTACGGCGTGGGCGGCCGCTATCTTGCCGTTCATCGCGAAGTACAGTATTTCCAGTGGGACGAGATCAAAGGCACCGAGACCTATATTGACGATGACGGCGACAAGCAGGAGCGCGTGACTTATTCCTACCGCTGTGACTGGTATGGCTCGCCGATTGACTCGCGTGAGTTCCATCATAAGCATGGCCACACCAATAGCGTGCGGCTCACTCTGCCCGACACAACGTTCTATTCCCGTGGGGCGCGCATCAACGACTACCTGTTCCCTCCGGCTCTTATAGACAGCGTGAAGCATCTGCCGCAGGATAGCGTGGTGCTCGACACCGAGAGTGCCGTGTTTCGTCGCGGCATCGCGTTGACGACCCTCACCGGCCAGTCCAAGGCCAGGCCCTACAATGAGGGGGGATTAAGGGGGGAGGCCGCCCGCATTCCGTGGTGTCTTGACGACAATTGCGTGTATTATGGCGACAACCCGCTCTCGCCCGAGGTGGGCGACGTGCGCGTTGTGTTCCGCCTCAAGCCGGCCACTGTCCTGCACGTGTTCGCGCAACCCACCGGCGAGCCGATGAATGTGCCGGACAGTGTCTATCCCAAGATTGCGCGCATTAGCGGTATTGTCGGAGGCCCGATACTCAAGTCGCTCAAGCCGTTCACTATGGAAGGCATGTCGCGCAAGATGGTGCGCGTCTCCACCGAACCCGTTGATGGCGCCAAGGTGCTCTACAACGAGGCGTCGTTCAACAATATGCTGCGGTGGGCGATGCGTTTCGTTGGGTGGCTGCTGATGGTGATTGCTTGCAAGAGTATGCTGGGCGCGATTGTGGCGATGGCCGACGGCTTCAGTTTGCTCCGCACTCTGGTTCCCGACTGGAGGCCGCTACCCCTCATTTTGCTGCTCGGCACCGAACTGGCCCTCATCATCGTCCTCTTCTCCTATTGGTGGTCAATCCTGCCATTCTGAGTTTTTTAACACGAATATCCATTAATTTTAGATAGGTGCCTATATTTAAAGACAATTAAGGATTATACAATAGTTCGGTAAAAAAATGAAGAAGTGCTATAAATAATTGTTTCGCGTCTATTTTCTTCTATAACAACGTCTATTATCGTCAATTGTATATATTATTATGCTGATTTTCATCTCTCGTAAATTTACGTAAATTATCGTAAATATCTTATTTCCCTCTTGTTCTCCTTTCCGGAAATAATCCTCCTGTCCTCTTGTCTAAAATTTTATGCGATTTTATTTATTAATGGATTTACGTCAATTTACGGGAATTTACGAGAAAATAAACTTGCGGAATCAAAGAAAT
>JAFTDD010000007.1 GCA_017454355.1 Muribaculaceae bacterium | reverse complement strand
CGTAAATATCTTATTTCCCTCTTGTTCTCCTTTCCGGAAATAATCCTCCTGTCCTCTTGTCTAAAATTTTATGCGATTTATATTTATTAATGGATTTACGTCAATTTACGGGAATTTACGAGAAAATAAACTTGCGGAATCAAAGACATTAAGATAGACGGGAATTGACGTTGTTATTGACGGAAAGTGACGCGAACCTACTTTAGGAACTTGAGTAACACAGACATTTCTCATTATGAATTTCAGACATTTCACAGTGCTGGCAATGACGTTGCTCGCGTCAATGCTCCAGACCACAGCCGGCGAACTGCCTATTGACCCGGACATCCGATACGGAAAGTTACCCAACGGCCTCACCTACTACGTCAGGCATAATGCCGTGCCGGCAGGCATGGCCGACGTTCACCTCATTTATCAGGTGGGCTCGACTGTTGAGCGCGACGATGAGCGGGGCTTTGCCCATCTGCTCGAACACGTCAGTTTTACAGGCACAAAAAATTATCCGGATAACACAATTATCGATTTTATCGAAAATCACGGAGCAGTCTTCGGCAGCGATATTAACGCCGTTACCGAATTTGACTTCACCACCTACAAGTTCTCCAATATCCGCATGGCAAACGAAGCCACGCTCGACACCATTCTGCTGATGATGCGCGACATGGCGTGCGAACTGACTATCGACAGCGCCGGACTGAAAAAGGAACGCGACATCGTCATCGAGGAGTGGCGCAGCAACAAAACGCTGCAAGAGCGCATCTTCAATACGCTCTCCTCGCAACTGATGCCGGGCAATGCCTACTCCACCCGTATACCGATCGGTGACATGGACATCGTGGGCAACGCCACGCGCGAGCAAATCTTGGACTTCTACCACAGGTGGTACCGGCCGGAACTCATGGCGGTTGTCGCCGTTGGGGACTTCGACCCGGACCGGATGACCGAGCGTATCATACAAGTGATGTCACCACTGACCAACCCGACGGGCGCTCCGGCAAGAGAGTGGGCCACGGTGCCAGGCAACAAAGGCCTGCAAACGGCTGTGATGAACGACGACGAAGTTATCATGCCGCAATTCAGTTTGGCGTTCAAATATGACGACATGCCCTTTGAGCGACGCAACACTGCCGAGTATGCCGAACTCCTCGTGAGTCGCTCTCTACTGGAGAGCCTGCTTACCCTGCGCCTGCAAGAACTTATCATCGACCCACTGTCACCCATCGGCACTGCCACAGCCGACGACGAAGGCATGTTTAGTGGCAATGTGAACACCAAACGGGAACTTGGTGTCACTTTTTCATCTCGAGGCGACAGCTTGACTGAATGTGTCTCAAGAGTGATGCGGTTTATTGCCGCGGCGCGTGACAAAGGCTTCACCGCCGGTGAATTAGGGGTGGTAAAACGGCAACTGATCACATTCTACGACAACGCTTTGGCTGACCTGGGCAAGCACGAGAACGCTATCTACGTCGATGAGTATAGCCGCCACTATCGCGATGGCGGATACATTCCCGGCATCAAAATCGAGCGCGACCTCTGTGTGGACATCATCAACCGCATTGAGCCAACCCACATCAACAACTTGCTGCGCCGGATTGTCACTCCGGACAATGCCTACCTCATTGCCATTGGTCCAACCGGCTACTCTATGCCGCAATCCGACATCTTCGCCGACCTCTATAAGTCGGCACTCAACAGCAATTATCCCGAGCCGGCCGACGATGTCGACTACACCGCTCCCCTGCTCGCCGCCGAGCCGAAGGCCGGCACCGTGGTCTCGCGTGAGGAAGACAGCCTGGCCGGAGCCACCATCCTCAACATGAGCAATGGTGCGACTGTCGTGCTCAAGCCCACTGATTTCAAGAACGACGAAGTGCTCTTCGGCGCATACGCTCGCGGCGGTACCCTGAGCATTGACCAAAGCCTCACCGCCACTGCCAATTTCTTGAACCTATACATGGGCACAGCGCGTCCCGGCGGATGGGAGCAAATGCGGCTCATCAAGCGCATGGCTGCCGACTATTGCAATCTGGATTTTGATGTGAACGATGACCACCACGGCTTTGAGGGCAGTTGCAACACCGCCGGACTGCCGACATTGCTTCAACTGAGCCACCTATTCTTCACCGACACGCAACCAGACAGCAATGCTTTCAATGCCGTCAAGCAGACAATCGTCAACTCGACGCGCAACATGCTCAATGACTCTGATATGGCTCTTAATGCCGCCTTGCTCAATAACATCACCAATGATAACTACTGCTTGCCGCCAACGGTTGCCGACATCGAAGACATTGATGTCAACCGCAGCGACAAACTATGGCGCGAGTTCACCGCCAATGCGGCCGAATACACATTCGCCATCGTGGGTAATTTCGACCCCAAAAAGGCCGAAGAACTCGCCTGCCAATACATCGGCTCGCTGCCAGGTCATGAGTTTGAGCCGCGACAACTGCGACGGCCGGTGATCAACGACACCTGTAGGGCTATCCCCGTGGCGTTGAAGCAAATTTCAGCACGGTGCCCCGTCAAGGAATTTATGGCCGGCGACTGTGTTTACTCCTACCGCAACGAACTCATGATGGGGATCTACGACCTGATAGCGGGAGGCCTTCTCAACTACTTCCTACGCGAAGACATGCATCTGACCTACGGCATTGAAGTCACGTCGTGCATCGACAAACCCGCCGGCAAGTGGGAAACAACGCTCGAATACGATGTCAGCCACGAGAGCCTCATGAAAGTTGTCAACATCACCGGCAACGTGCTGCTTGCCATAAGAGAAGGCAGAATTGTAGATCAAGCATACTTCGACGGCGTCAAGAAACAAATGCAACAACGGCACGATCTCGAAGTGAAGACCAACTCCTACTGGCTCAACGCCCTGCTGCAGCGCGCACGCGGCATCGATGCCGTCGCCGGTGTTGATGACTTCTACCGCACCGTCACTCTCGACGAGTTCAACGAGTTTGTCGCAAAAATGGACGAGACAACCATCGTCTCGGTCTTCGGTCAAAATTAAACATTACCTCCTTGTAGGGGCAGACATTGGCTTAGCCCTACATGGAGAGTGGAGAGAGGACGCATGTACGGTCTGGTTGATTGCAACAACTTCTTCGTGTCGTGCGAGCGGGTGTTCAACCCGGCTCTCGAACGGCGGCCTGTTGTTGTGCTGAGCAACAACGACGGGTGTGTGATCGCGCGCAGCAACGAGGCCAAGCGCCTGGGCATACCAATGGGGTGTCCGGCATTCCAAATCAAGGACCACACCGACCCTCGACAAGTGGTGCAACTCTCGGCACGCCACATCGTCTATAGCGACCTGTCTCACCGCATCATGGCAATCTTGGGCCAGACGGTGGAGGGCATCGAAATCTACTCGGTTGACGAGGCTTTCTTCCGCATGCCCACCGACGACGTTGAACGCGGCCACGAGATGATGGCGGCACTGGTGAAACGCATCCGTCGCGAGGTGGGTGTGCCGGTGAGCATCGGCTTCGCCCCATCGCGCACGCTCTGCAAAATCGCCGCCGAGACCGCCAAAAAACATCCCCAAATCAAGGACGGCGTCTACTGGATTATCCGTCCCGAGGCCATCGACATCATGCTGCGGCGCACCCCCATCGAAGACGTTTGGGGAGTGGGACGTCGCCTCGCGCCGCAACTCAAGGCGCGTGGCATTACCACCGCCGCCCTCCTTGCCGCCCTGCCGCCCGAAGTGGTGCGCATCAATTATAGCGTCACTCTTGAGCGCACGGCACGCGAGTTGCGCGGCGAGGACTGCCTGCAACCGGCACCCATCTCCACATCACGCAAGACAATCATGAACTCGCGCACCTTCGGCACAGTGCTCACCGAGCGTAACGACGTGCGCGACGCGGTGCTCAACTTTGCCGAGCGTTGTGCCAAGCATTTGCGCGACGAGCACTCTGTTGCCGCCGCCGTGACCGCCTTTGTGAGCGGCGACCGCTTCCGCGAAGACCTTCCCTACTACTCCAACGATTGCCGGCTGCGCCTGTCCACACCAAGTTCCGCCACCAACGTCATCGTCCACTACGCTATGCTGGCCTTCAACAATATCTTCCGCGAGGGCTACGGCTACCGTCGCGCCGGAGTTCTGGTGAGCGACATCTCGCCGGATAGCGGTGTGCAACTCAATCTGTTTGACAAGACCGACCACGGCAAGCAGCGCGAACTGATGAAGGCAATCGACTCCATCAACGATAACTATGGCTCGCGCATGGTGCAACTCGCCCCGCAAGCCGACGCCACAGCCCGCTGGCGACCGCTACAGAGCCACACCGCCACCGCGAGCCACACCCTGCGCTTCTACACCGCCATGTCGTGAGTGGTTGAGAGGTTGATGGTTGAGAGGTTGAGCCAATCGCTGGCGCGATTGGGAATAAATGCAGTATTTTAGAGTGTTGACGCAACTTTTTGCCACGCTCACTCGTCTAATGAAAAAATAACAACAAAACAATATGAAATTGAAATTGTTCCTCAGCCTTGCGCTGACCCTCACGGCCCTCACGGCCTCCGCCCAGGGCTACTGCCTGCGATTTACCGCCGTAGATGGCGATGGCAACGGCGAACCATTCGCCACAGTCCGCGTCTACACCACCGCCGACACCCTCCACGCCACACTGGTAGACGTCACCGACGTTGACGGACTCTTTGACCACTCGATAGCCAAGTCCGGTGAGTATGTCGTCACAGTGACCGCCGTTGGCAAGACACCGGCTCGGCGCGAGTTCTCCGTCTCCACCGCCTCTCCTGTAGCCGACTTGGGTACACTCACACTCGCCACCGACGCCAATGTGCTCGACGGTGTCACCGTCACCGCCACCAAGCCCCTCGTGAGCAACGAGATTGACCGGGTGGCCTACGACGTGCAGGCCGATGATGACAGCCGCACGGCCACCGCGCTCGACATGCTGCGCAAGGTGCCTATGGTGAGCGTCGACGGTCAAGACAACGTTACAGTAAAAGGTTCCTCAAACTATAAAATCTATAAGAACGGCCATCCCGACCCGGCGATGAGTTCCAACGCTAAAGATGTGCTCAAGGCCATTCCGGCGGCGATGATTAAGAAGATCGAGGTCATCACGGAGCCCGGCGCAAAGTATGACGCCGAGGGCGTGGGGGCTATCCTTAACATCGTGATGGTTGACAACGGTGGCACGGGCGGAGTGACCGGCACCGTGGGCGGTGCTGTTGACCACATGGGCGACTTCAACTTCAACGGCTATCTGACGGCCCAGAGCGGCAAGTTTGTCACCTCAATCAACTATGGTATGTTCCACAGCAATCGTCACCGCCAGCACCAATTTGCCGATAGCCGCCACGACTATGCCGACACCGGTAACTCAATGTTTAACAATCAGGAGCATCGCGGCTCGGCAACCATCCACTTCGGCAACATCGAGGCAAGTTACGAGCCGGACACATTGAACCTGCTCACGTTCAACTTTGGCGGTCACTACGGCAACATGACCCTCAACGGAAGCCAGCGCACGCGTATGGCCACCGCCACCGGCTCGCCCATCTATAGTTATAACAACCGGTTCAGTTTCCCGGACGGCGGATATGGCTTCTTCAGTTTTAACGGTAGATTTGACTACCAAAGACGCACTCACCGCAAGGACGAGACTATCACCCTTTCCTACCTGCTCGCCACAACCCGCAACACCAACAATAACGAGAATACCTACTTCGACCTCGACGGCATCACTCTCCCCTACAGCGACATCAACACCGCCAACCGCGAGAACTTCCTCGAGCAGACCGTTCAGTTGGACTGGACACGCCCCTTTGCCAAGTATCACAAGTTCGAGACCGGACTGAAGTATATCCACCGCAGCAACCGCTCGCGCACCTTCCAGGAATATGTGCTCAACGGCAGCCGCCTGGAGGACATCTCGGCGCTCACCAAACTCAACCACACCACGCAGGTGGCGGCCGCATATCTCAGTTACACCTATAGTCGCGACAAGTGGAGCGCGAGGGCCGGCCTGCGATACGAGTACAGCCGCCTCAGCGCCAAGTTCCCGCTCGGCAACCGGGCCGACTACCACAGCAACCTGAGCGATTGGGTGCCCAGCGCGAGTATCAGTTATCAGCCGGACTTCGCCAACTCGTGGAAACTGGCCTTCAGCACACGCATCGCCCGACCCGGCATCAGTTACCTTAACCCTGCTGTAATCGAGACTGTGACAAGCCGTAACTATGGTAACGCTCATCTTGCCAGCGCCCGCAACCACAGCCTGTCGCTCACCTATATGCGCATCGGTTCTAAACTCACCTTCAACATCTCTCCATCCTACGACTTCTCCACCAACAGCATCACAGACGTCAAGTTTGTTGACCCCAACGACGGCAAGGAGGTGTCAACCTACGCCAACACACTGCGCTCTCGCGAACTGAGCCTCAGCGCCTTCCTCCAATGGCAGATTGGCCCGAAGTCGAGCCTGGTGTTCAACGGCGCGGTTTCCTACGAGTGGCTGCGCAGCAAGGACCTCGGCCTGAACAACAAGGCCCCCGGCGGCTGGATGTTCACCCAGTTCACCCAGCGTCTGCCGTGGAACTTGCGCCTGAGCGCCAACGCCGGCGCATGGGGCGGCGGCACAAACGGCCTCTACGCCAAGCAGCGCGGCTCATGGTGGCACGGCATCAGCCTGCAACGCTCCTTCCTCAAGGACGACCGCCTCACTGTGACACTCGCGGCTCAAAACCCGTTCGGCGGCAAGTATGGCGGCTACCGTCAGAACTACGTCAACGGCGACTTCACCGGCTTTGACACCAACAACTGGGTGCAACGTTCGTTCGGCATCCGCGTTACCTATCGCTTCGGCTCGCTCAAGGCACAGGTGAAGAAGACCTCTACCACTATCGACAACAACGACCTCGTTGGCGGCAGCAACACCGGTGGCGGCTCAAACTCCGGCCAAGGCGGCCAAGCACAAGGAAACTAAGTCCGATACCATAAAATTTACCTATTATTAATTAAACGGCCACGCGCGATGCGTGGCCATTTATTTTGCGATAATGAGCACATGGCGGCCGCTCGCCGTCCGAGTGCCGAAAACGTATGTGTCTCCGCCGTCCTTGAGGCGCAGCCGCTGCCGCAGTTGCTCGGCGGCCATCGGGAAATTGCGCACAGCCACATTGGCACGCTCCACGCCGCGCAAAGCCTCGCGCAACTCGCGTTTACCCATCGTTGTCACATTCTGCACACTAAACACACGCCCGGGAAAACCATCTGCCCGTGGCCCAACCATCAGGTGACTATTGCGCGACACCAATTGCACATTCCATCGAGCCGCAACGCGGTCATGGCAACCGGCCTTCATAATCGTCGCATTGGGCACGCAAAGCAACATTCCTTCTATCACAGTCTCGTCCCATAGCGATGCCGGCTCTACCTGCTCATCGGTCTTATAACTAAACTGTCGGGCTCCATCACGACACACGATAAGCGGCACTCCCTCATAGCCACGGTCCATCACTACCAGCAGTTCCTTGCATTCGCCATCGATAGCGACCACATGCAATTGGCTCACGCTGGGCAAGACCCTCAAGGTCTCGCTCAAGTCGAGCATCGGCGACAACTTGACAATCACCCTCTGCGCCATTTCAAGCAACCGAGGCGCCAATGCGGCGGCATTTGGCGAACAGTCACTTATGGCGAATACACGTTGCCCCTTGTAGCTGCGGCGCGCCGGGTCAAGATAGATTGTGCCGACCGGCGCAAGCATCGACGCGACAAACTCTTGCGCCTCGCCATTCACGACAGTCACATTCTCGAGGCCGAGGCTGCTGAGGTTCAGCCGAGCCAAAGCGGCCAAATGCGGATCACGCTCGACCATAGTAGCCCGCGACACGCGCGCCGCCATCGCGGCGAAATCCACTCCCAATCCACCGGTGAGGTCAACTAACGAATCGCCGACAACCAAACCGGCCTTCTCTGCCGCGGCTTCCTCACTCGAGCATTGCTCCATCGACAAGCGCGGCGGATAAATGATATCCTCACATGCAGCCCATGACGGTAGTTTGACGCGAGCCGCCTGCCACCCCGCTACCTGGCTCATAGCCATCGCGCGATCTACGCCGATTGGCACCGCGCCCAACGCCAACCGCCGCACATCATCAAGGCGATGTTCCCGTGAGAACCGCAATGTTTCCGACACAGAGCAACCGGCAGACACCGCTCCACCGATAGCGGCAAGGCTTTCTTGGATTGATATTTCCCGCATTACTTGCTACAGACCAATTCCGCGGCATGTATGGCCGTCACCATATCAACCCCCTCACCATCGTGCATCGTGGCGGCATCGTGGCCACCAAGCAGGCTGCCGATAGCCAAGACGTTGCGTAGAGGTTTTCCGTTAATTGTTGGCACCAAATCGCCCTGTGTGATAACTCCGGTGGTCGCAAAATCCTCCGGCACATCGGGGTGCGGCCGGCTGACGTCGAGCCCCAAGACAGGCTCGATGACGCCATCGACGGGAGTCGCTTTCAAGCCGCCGCCGGCAAGATGGCCCGTAGCGAGAATGACGCGCTGAGGCGTTACCTCAAAGCCGGAGCCGGTGGAGAGCGAGGTGACACGGTCACCGTCAATCGTCGCGGAGGTGACGGTCTGTGATGTGGCGACATAGCCGCCAAGCATCTTTAAATAGTGCTGTAGCGTGGCGTTGAGATGGTTGCCGGCGGTGGTGGGTGGCAGCGTGGGCATGAGCATCATGTTGACAGTCACGCGACGCCGCAACGCCGCCAAGGCGGCCTCATCATCACCCATGATGGCGGGCATTAGCACCATATCAGCGTCTTTACCGGCAGTGTTAATGTCATTGGCGAGGCTTGAGAGGGCTGTTCGACCGTCCAACTTGCGACTCAATGTCACAGGACGCGGCGTGGGGGTGGTAACCTGCAATTGAGGCAGACTGAGGCGATGCTGCGTTACCTGAGTGCCCAGAGCCTGCAGATTGTGAGCCACCAGTTGTGGCGCCTGATCGAGATAACCGGGCACGGTCATTAATGCCAAGCGCTTACCTTGCCATGCCTCGGGCGTCTCAAGGGTGGCATATCCATCAAGCGAGAGCCAGGCCGGGACAACAATGCCGAGCGGCGACAATCGCCAATGGTTGGTCTTGCCGTTGCCTGACATCCTGAGCCCGATATACGAAAATAGTTCGCGGGCTTTAGGCACTGCCGCGCGTGCGCGGTCAATGCCGATGCGGCGGTAAGGATGCTCGTTGTCCAATCGCTTGGCGGCTTTGCCGAAATCATCTGTCACATCGCTACCCCCAATCGTGCCGAGCACACCGATTGAGCCACTGAACTGTTCCAGCATAGGATTGCCGCCGGTGATGAGCACGACGCGTTTGCCCCGGCGGGCCAAAGCCACAGCACACGTCAAGCCGCTCAATCCGCCGCCCACAACGGCCACATCGGTCTGCATTGTCGTTTTTCCACCGGGTGTCATAATCTCTAACACTATATGCTTTAGTTATCGCGATGCAGACCGCTAAGGCCCAGCAGGGTATGGCGCGCGCGCGCGGCCTCTCGCATGGTCGCGCCATAGGCGACAACCTGCTGTCCGCGCCAACGCTCACCGACAAACTCTTTCAAGTCTCGCAATGCCTCGTCGGGGGTTTTGCATCCAAGGTCAACGAGAAGATTGGCGGCACGACAAGCACACATCCGTCCCTGACACTGCCCCATCCCCAGGCGCGTGCATTGCCTGAGGCTCGACAAATCGGTTGCGCCGAGTACTTTGATGGCAAACTCAACCTCGGCTCTTGTCACACTCATGCACTCACACACGAGGGCTCCGGCCTGACTGCCGCGCATATTTATCTCACGCGCAAGAGCGCCGTGACGAGCAATGGCGACGCGCTCTGTGGCACTGGGAGGCCGCATCTCGTCGGTGGGTTCGACATCACTGCCGGGCAACGGGCGCTCGGCGGTAACACAAGGCTCGGCAACAGCAAGTTGACGGCAAACGGCATCGGTGGCCAACTCTGCCATCAGGCGATAAGTGGCCAACTTGCCTCCGGTGATGGTAATCAGGCCTTTGACGCCATCGCGAGTGTTGTGGTCGATACACACAATGCCGCGACTGAGGCCACGACCGGTTGTGTCTCCATCTTTCGCCACAAGCGGACGAATGCCGGCATAGGCTCGCAGCACGCGAGTGTCGGCAAGTTCAGGCACAAGCAACGCGGCACCGGCCGTGATGGAATGTACCTCATCGGCCGTGGGCAGCGGAGCGGCGATGTGCTCAATATCGTCGACACGCACGCTTGTTGTGCCCATGATGCTCACGCGCCTATCAGGCACCAGCAAATCAGCGTCACTGGGCACGCGGCACCGGTTTATCACATGACGACACGGACGGGTGCCATACACAAGCATTGTACCCTGCGAGGCCAACATCGGCAGACTGATACCGGCCGATGACAGCAAGGAACTGCCCCAAATGCCGGCGGCAACAACAGTGACACAGGCATGAAGTTCAACAACATCGGCGGTGCGCAAGTCAGTGGCTATAACGCCAGACACTTTGTCGCCGGCAACAATCAGCCGCTCCACGCGGTGACGTAACAACAGGCTCGCGCCATGGCGATGAGCATCAATGGCATTAGCGATTGATAGGGCAAACGGGTCGATAGCGGCATCGGGTACCACAAGAGCACCCGTCACTTCCCTATTGAGTTTCGGCTCCATGGCAAGTGCCTCACGGCCGTCAACCTCTCGCACGCCGATACCGATACGCCGGCAGGCCTCCATCAATTTTGCGCGATAACTCTCATCGTCACCAGGCAGGTTGACAAAGAGGCCGTCACAGTCATCAATGCAGTGCTTGGCCACTCGCCGCAAGATTGCGTTCTCGCTGACGCATTCGGCCGCGCTTTGCGGGTCGGTAACGGCATATCGCGCACCGCTATGCAGCAATCCGTGATTGCGCCCGGTAGCACCACGGCAGATGTCGCCCTCTTCGACAAGGGCCACACGCAGACCGCGCAGCGCACAGTCACGCGCAACGCCCAATCCGGTGACACCACCGCCAACTACTATGACGTCAAAATCCCGCATTATTGAACTTAATCAATTTATAAATGTTGTGTATTGCGAGACGAAGTCTCGTAAGCGCACACACTAATAGAAGCGGCGAATGCCCATGATGTCGCGCACCTCGGCAAGCGTCTTTGAAGCGCGGGCGCGCGCTCTGTCGGCACCCTCGCGCAGCACGCGTCCGATATAGGCGTCGTCGCCCTTGATGGCCTCGATGCGCTCGCGGATGGGAGTGGTAATTGCCACAATGCCATCAGCAATCGCTTTCTTGAGGTCGCCATAGCGGATGGAGCAATCATTATAGGCGGCGGTGAAATAATCGACAGTCGCTTGATCGCTAACGAGTTTGAGGATAGTGAACAAATTCTGCACCGGCTCGGCCATCGGTTGATTGGGCTCGGTGGGACCGGCGTCAGTGACAGCGCGCATCACCTTCTTGCGCAACGGTTTCTCTTCATCCGAGAGATAGATGCAGTTACCCTCGCTCTTGCCCATTTTGCCGCTACCGTCAAGTCCGGGAACCTTTACCGCGGCACCGCCGTAATTGAAGTTCTCGGGCTCGTTGAAGTAGTCAACTTTATAGAATGCGTTGAAACGGCGAGCAAAGCGGCGAGTCAACTCCAAATGTTGCTCTTGGTCCTTGCCCACGGGCACAAAGTCGGCATGCTGGATTAGAATGTCGACAGCCATCAGGGTGGGGTAAGTGAGCAAGCCCGCGTTGACGCGTTTATTGCTTTGCGCACCGATAATTTCTTTAGCCATGTCGGCATCATCATCGCTGTCGGCGGCGACAGTCGCGATACCCAAGGCCTTGCGGGCCTTATCTTTGAAGGCAGCCGTACGCATTAGTTCGCCGATTCCCACGTGCATATTGAGCAGCAGATACAGTTCAGGAATTTCCGGCACATCGCTCTGCACGAAGATGGTGCTTCGATCAGGGTCAAGCCCGGCGGCAAGGTATTCGGCCACAACATCGCGCACGTTCTCGTGGAGAGCGTTGGCATCGGGATTGGTAGTGAGGGCATGCAAATCGGCGATAAAAAAATAACTATCGTAAATGCCGTCTTGCTGCATTTTGACGAATTTGCTCAACGCGCCGAGGTAGTTGCCCAGATGCAGTTTGCCGGTGGGTCTGATTCCACTGAGTACGATTTTCTTTTTGTCCATATTGATGTTATTGAAATAATGCACAAAATTACAAAAAAAACGTGAACTTCGGATAAAAGTTCACGTTTTTCTATATGCTACACGCTACATGCTACACGCTACCGCTACATGCTACTCCTCATCGGGGTCGGAAAGGTCGACCGCGTAATAGACTTTTCGTCCGGTTGGATAGATGCCGGTGATGAACATCACCTTATCCGCGTCACTCGAACGCATTATCTGGTTATAGATGTTCTCAACGTCATCGCGGGTGCTGACCGGCACATTATTGATGTCAGTGATAATGAAGCCGTCTTTGATGCCGGCACTCTTGAATTTGCCGGTCTTGACGCCCACTACTTTCAGGCCGCCGCTAATACCCAGGTCGCGCTTGTCGGCCTCGCTCAGTTCGGTGAAGGCGCAGCCGAGGCTCATAACGTCACTCGTCTTGGTGACCTTTGTCGTACCCTGGTTGTTCTTGAGGGTGACAGTCGTGGTCTTGAGTTTATTGTCACGATAGAACTGCACTTCGGCCTTATCGCCCGGACGGAGTTTGTTCATCTGCTCTTGCATCTCGCCGCTATTCTTGACACTGGCGCCATTGAGTTTGACGATAACGTCGCCGGCCTCGATACCGGCCTCTTTTGCCGCACTGCGGTCAACGACCTCCGC
The DNA here is from genome assembly GCA_017454355.1 of Muribaculaceae bacterium. GTDB lineage: Bacteria > Bacteroidota > Bacteroidia > Bacteroidales > Muribaculaceae > Sodaliphilus. The sequence goes on along the minus strand of JAFTDD010000007.1, from coordinate 50,460 downwards.
GACATAGAGTCCGTCATTGGTGGCGGTAATATCATGCTTCTTAGCCAACTCGGCATCAAGTTCCTTATATTGAATACCAAGCACGGCGCGCTGCACGGTGCCATATTGCTTGAGGTCGGTCACAACCTTCTTGACGGTGTTGCTCGGCACGGCAAACGAGCAGCCGCTATAATTGCCGGTTTGGGAATAAATCATGGTGTTGATGCCGATGAGTTGGCCTGCCGTATTGACGAGCGCTCCACCACTATTGCCGGGGTTGACTGCCGCGTCGTGCTGGATAAAAGCCTTGATGCCCATCGACGAGCCCTCACTCAAGCCGCGTGCCTTGGCACTGACGATGCCGGCGGTAACGGTGCTGTTGAAGCCGAAAGGATTACCGACGGCAACAACCCACTCGCCAACCTTCAATGCCTCGCTGTCACCAAAGGTGAGGGGGTGCAAATCCTTGGCGTTAATCTTGAGCAACGCGATATCAGTCTTGTCGTCGGTGCCCACCAGAGTGGCATTGAACGTGCGGTTGTCGTTGAGAGTGACCTCGATTTTCTCGGCACCGTCAATAACGTGATTGTTGGTGACAATATAACCGTCGGCGCTAATCACGACACCGCTACCCATACCGCGAGGCTGAGGCTTGCTTTCGGCCTTAGGTTGCTGCTGACGACGCTGACCGCCGCCGAAACCCGGGCCGAAAAAGAACTCAAACGGGTCAAAGTCGCCGCTGCCGAACGGGTTCTGCTGCACCGTAGCCAGGTTCTTGATGCTCACCACACTATTGATAGTGTTCTCGGCAACAACAGTAAAGTCAACATCACCGCCACGCAGCGCCACATTATTATAATGTCCTCCGACGGCGGGGTCCTGTCCGAGGAAGGTGTCGGTGGTAGATGCCTGCTGCACGTCCTTCACGGCCTGCTGCGCCACCAGAGTGGTCGCCGAGCCGGCAATCGATGCCGCTAAAAGCAGCAATCCGATCTTAGTGTTCTTGTTGAGTGTCATATTTGTTAAATTTAAAAGTTATAATCGTTAATTTTAACTATTCAAATTTCGTGCCAAAAGTAATACAAAAGTCGGGAGGTTGTATCTCCCGACCCGATTATTTAATAAGAATTAGCAATTCCCAAAGCACAATTCACAATTATTGAGAGTTGGGCGTTTAATTTGTGAACCGCAGGCGGCCGGTGCCGTCAGCGTCAATCACGATGGGACGATCGCGGGTGACGCGCTGGGCGATAATGTCGCGGCTGAGTTCGTTGAGCACCAGAGTCTGGATAGCGCGCTTCACAGGTCGCGCGCCGAACTCCGGATCATAGCCCGCTGTGGCCAGTGCCTCAACTGCGGCATCGGTGGCACTCAGCGTCAGGCCCGTCGCGGCAAGTTGCCGCGAGACGGCGTTCAACTGCAGCGTGACAATCTGCTTAATCTGTTCACGGGTGAGCGGAGTGAACATTATCGTCTCGTCGATACGGTTCAAGAACTCGGGACGGATAGTTTGCTTGAGCATTTCCATCACCTGAGCCTTTGTGTCGGCAACCACCTGCTCGCGCGTCGCGTCAGTCAGGCAGGCAAAGCGCTCACGTATTAACGAAGAGCCCAAATTGCTCGTCATTATTATAATGGTGTTCTTGAAGTTGACCGTTCTACCCTTGTTATCGGTCAAGCGGCCGTCGTCAAGCACTTGCAGCAGCACGTTGAACACATCGGGGTGCGCTTTCTCAATCTCATCAAACAGCACCACGCTATAAGGCTTGCGCCGCACGGCCTCGGTCAACTGTCCGCCCTCGTCATAGCCTACATATCCCGGAGGAGCACCGATGAGCCGCGTGGCGGCGAATTTTTCCTGATACTCACTCATGTCGATACGCGTCATCATATTCTCGTCATTAAACAGATAGTCGGCCAGCGCCTTTGCCAACTCTGTCTTGCCCACACCGGTGGTGCCAAGGAAGATGAACGAGCCGATAGGCCGCTTGGGATCGTTCAAGCCGGCGCGGCTGCGCCGCACGGCATCGCTGATGGCGGCGATAGCCTCGTCTTGACCGACAACGCGACGGTGCAACTCGGCCTCAAGATTGAGGAGTTTATCTTTCTCGGTCTGCAGCATCTTGGTCACGGGAATGCCGGTCCAGCGGCTGACGACCTCGGCGATGTCGTCGGCATCAACCTCCTCCTTTATTAACGCTCTGCCTTGTTGCAAAGTGGACAACTGCTGCTGCAACTGCTCGTTCTCACTCTCCTTGCCGCCGATGAGCGAGTAGCGAATCTCGGCCACGCGGGCATAGTCGCCACGACGCTCGGCCTGCTCGGCCTCAAACTTGAGTGCCTCGATATCCACCTTGTTCTGCTGGATGCGTGCCACAACGTCCTTCTGACTTGTCCACTGGGCGCGCAACTGCGACTCCTGCTCCTTGAGGTCGGCAATCTGCCGCTCGACGGCCTTGAGGTGGTCACTGTCGCCGTCGCGGGCGATGGCTGCGCGCTCAATCTCAAGTTGGGCAATGTGACGGGTGGTCTCATCGAGTTCCTCCGGCACGCTATCCATCTCAATACGCAACCTGGCCGCCGCCTCGTCAACAAGATCAATAGCCTTGTCGGGCAGAAAACGATCGCTGATATAACGCTCACTGAGTTGCACCGCGGCGATAATGGCATCGTCCTTGATACGCACGTGGTGGTGGTTCTCATAACGCTCCTTCAGGCCGCGCATGATGGCGATAGCGTCCTGCTCGTCGGGCTCATCAACCATGACGGTCTGGAAACGACGCTCAAGCGCCTTGTCCTTCTCAAAGTACTTCTGATACTCGTCGAGGGTGGTGGCGCCGATGCTGCGGAGTTCGCCACGGGCAAGCGCCGGCTTGAGGATATTGGCGGCATCCATGGCGCCGCTACTCTTGCCGGCCCCCACCAGAGTGTGGATTTCATCAATGAAGAGGATAATCTCGCCTTGGGCTTGCACCACCTCATTAATAACCGCTTTGAGTCGCTCCTCAAACTCGCCCTGATACTTTGCGCCTGCAATCAGCGCCCCCATGTCGAGCGAGAACACCTGCTTTTGCCGCAACGTCTCGGGCACATCGCCGCGCACTATACGCTGCGCCAACCCCTCGACAATTGCCGTCTTGCCGGTTCCGGGCTCACCGATGAGGATAGGATTGTTCTTAGTGCGTCGACTCAGGATTTGCAGCACACGACGTATCTCGTCATCACGACCGATCACAGGGTCAAGTTTGCCCTGCCGGGCGCGCTCACACAGGTTGACCGCATACTTCGACAAAGCGTTGTACTGTTCGTCGGCACCCTGTTGGGTAGCCTTCTTGCCATGACGCAACTCGGCAATAGCCTGCGCCAACTCCGAGGCTTTCACCCCGGCCTCCTTCAGGATGGTTGCCGTCTCTCCTCCGCCCTCAAGCAGACCCATTAACAATGCCTCGACGGTGACATATTGGTCACCGTTCATGGTGGCAAACTCGGTAGCCTTGTCGAGCACTCGGCTGCTATCCGAACTCAGGTACGGGTCACCGCCACCGCTCACACGCGGCAGCCGTCTTATCGCATTATCTGCGGCACGGCTGATGCCGTCCGCATTGATGTCGAGTTTCTGCAACAAGTACCGCACCACGTCGCCCGCCTCGGCCAGCATGGCCGCCAGCAGGTGAACGGGCTCCAGGGCCTGGTTGCCGCCCGTCCGCGCCAGGGTGATTGCTTTCTGCACCACCTCTTGGCTCTTGATTGTGTAATTGTTGAAGTTCATAATCGTTGTTATTTAATAATTAACTTGGACCCCCAGGAATTCTAGGAACCCTAGCGTTGCTATATCGATTATGCAATCTATATTCCATTGCTGCCAAAATGACAGTTAAACTAAATTCATGACAAAACTGCGCTAACATGACTATTTATTCATTACATCTGAATAACCACACAAAAAATCAAACTAATTTTAAAATTATTTATATTTTTTCATCAAAAAGGCTTGTATGTCTCAAATTTTGATTAAATTTGCAGCACAAACAATAAATTATTGCATAACTATAAATTTTCAAGATGCACTATGACTAAGAAAAAATTCTTACTTCAGGAGCAGGACATCCCAACGGCATGGTACAACGTCATCGCCGACATGCCCAACAAGCCGCGTCCGATGATCAACCCGGCAACCCATGAGCCTATCAAGGCCGAGGACCTCTATCCTCTGTTCGCACGCGCTTGCAGCGACCAAGAGGTAAACTACACCGACCCCTTTATCGAAATTCCCGAGGAGGTGCGCGAGTTATACCGCATCTGGCGACCGACGCCGCTCGTGAGAGCCGAAGGTCTCGAGCGCGCGCTCGACACACCGGCCCACATCTATTTCAAGAACGAGAGCGTCAGCCCCGTGGGATCACACAAACTCAATAGCGCCATCGCCCAGGCTTACTACTGCAAGGCCGAGGGAGTGACCAATATCACCACCGAGACCGGTGCCGGACAATGGGGCGCCGCCCTCTCGATGGCCGCCAAGCACTTCGGACTCGAACTCGCAGTCTATATGGTCAAAATCAGTTATGAGCAGAAACCCTACCGCCGCTCTATTATGCAGACTTATGGTGCCGAGGTTATCGCCTCGCCAAGCATGAGTACCAAGGCGGGACGCAAGATTATCACCGACCATCCCAACTATAACGGCTCGCTTGGCACGGCCATCAGTGAGGCTGTTGAACTGGCGATGAGCACCCCCAACTGCAAGTATGTGCTCGGCTCGGTCCTCAACCATGTGGCGCTGCACCAGACCGTCATCGGCCAGGAAGCCCTCAAGCAGATGGAAATGGCCGGCGAGATGCCGGACACGGTCATCGCGTGCTTTGGCGGCGGCAGCAACTTCAGCGGCATCGCGTTCCCCTTCCTGCGCAAGAACCTCAAGGAGGGAGCCAACATCCGCTTCATTGCCGCCGAGCCATCAAGTTGCCCGAAGTTGACACGAGGCGAGTTTGAGTACGACTTTGGTGACGAGGCAGGCTACACTCCGCTCATCCCGATGTACACCCTCGGTCACAACTTCTCACCGGCCAATATTCACGCCGGCGGCCTGCGCTACCATGGCGGCGGTGCCATCGTCAGCCAACTCAAGCACGACGGCCTCATTGATGCGGTGGACATTCCTCAACTCGAGTCATTCAAGGCGGCGACCCTCTTTGCCCGTTCAGAGGGCATCATCCCGGCTCCCGAATCGTCTCACGCCATCGCAAGCGCCATACGCGAGGCCCTGCAGGCTAAAGTCGAGGGCAAGAAGAAAGTTATCCTCTTCAACCTCTCCGGCCACGGACTGATTGACATGACGGCCTACGACCGCTACTTCGCCAACGACCTGGCCAACTACGAGGTGAGCGACGACGAAATCGCGCGCAACACCGCCCAACTCGAGAAAATCCTCCGATAATACATAGCGATTAGAAGACTGCTAAGGACAATAATGACAATGGCAAAACAACGCCCATTGTCTTTATTGTCCTTGTTGTTGTCAAATAAGTTGTGTATTGCGTGACGAAGTCTCGCCCCCCACGCCGCCGGTAGGGAAAAAGTATACCTTTCGTTGAACGTTCGAGGCGGTTGGCTTAACGGTGGGCAACAAGATGGAGTTTCGGGCGTTATAAAAACAATAAATTTCATTATTGTTTCACCCATTATACACCGGCGCTATGAAACTGAACAGATTTTTTATTGTGACGGTTGCCACTATCACGATGGCTGCAGCCTCGTGCAACAAAAGCAACGAGCCGACGACGAGCGGCAACAGCACGTCAGATGACGGCAACACAACTACAACGACCGCGACGGATGTCCTGTCAGGCGTGAGTTCAGCCGGTGATGTGGCAACGTTCAAAATCGCGATTAACCGCAGCGCTCTCGACGAGAGCGTGACGGTGGATGCCGCCGACGAGGACTATATCGAGAACGCGACTTTTGACCGCACTGTTTATGTTACATTCAGCAGTACCGGTGCGGCAACCGTGACCGGCGACGACAATGCCACGGCGACGGTGACGGGTAACCGCGTGACGGTGAACAACACGACGACAGAGGTGGTTCGCTACGTGCTCAGCGGAACAACGACCGACGGTTGCTTCAAACTCTACAGCGAGCGCAAACAAGCCATCGAACTCAACGGAGCCCACATCACCAACCCAACGGGCGCGGCGATTAACAATCAAAGCAAGAAGCGTACCTTCATTGTTGCCACAGATGGAAGCGAGAACACTTTGACCGACGGCACCTCATATACCGACGTCGTGGATACCGAGGATATGAAAGCATGTCTCTTCAGTGAGGGACAACTGGTGTTCAGCGGCAAGGGCACATTGGCCATTGACGCCAACTGCAAGGCCGGACTGCGCAGCGACGACTATGTGCGTTTCATGCCGGGTTGTAATATATATGTCGACGCAAGCAGTGGCAACGCCATCCGCGGCAACGACGCCGTGATAGTGACCGGTGGCGTGATTAACGCCGAGGTGAGCGGCACGGCAGACAAGGGCATCAGCACCGACGGATATGTTCAAGTGGACGGCGGACGAACCACCGTAATAACCACCGGCGGATATGAGTTGGACGAGGAGGACAACGACTACACAGCCTGTGCCGGCGTGAAGGCCGACGGCGAGATTGTCATCAACGATGGCGAGGTGCTGCTCTCGAGTAGCGGCACCGGCGGCAAGGGACTCAACTGCGATGGCACAATCACTGTCAACGGAGGCACTATCCGTATCATCACCACCGGCCAAAAGAAAGAAAGCGGCTCATACAGTGTCTCGCCCAAGGGCATCAAGGCCGATGGCGACATCACCTTCAATGGCGGCAAGACGATTGTGCGCGCCAGCGGCGGCGAGGGCAGTGAGGGTATCGAGAGTAAGGGCGTTATCACCATCAACGGCGGCGTGGTGGAGAGTTACTGCTACGACGACGCGATTAACAGCGCCGGCGACCTGACCATAGCCGGAGGCACCGTTTATGCTCACGGCAGCAACAACGACGGCATTGACGCCAACAAGAATCTCTACTTTACCGGCGGCGTGACAATCGCCGAGGGTGCCGGCGGCGCGGAGTGCGGCATCGACGCCGCCGAGGGTTACACCTGCTTTATCAATGGCGGCACCGTCATCGCCTGCGGCGGCAACATGCAGGAAGTGTCGTCGTCGTCCAAGCAGGCAAGCGTGACATGCAGCGCCTCCAACGGCCTGAAGTTGGGCTTGGTGAGCGACACGCAGGCAATCCTGCACTACGTCACTCCATCAAGCGGCAGCGCCTCGGCACTGATGATATCCTCGCCGGCGCTCAAGAGCGGCAGCACCTACACCCTGCGCTCCGGAGCCACAGCCACCGGAGGCACGACATTCTACAACCTCACCACCGGCTGTACCATCGGCAGCGGCAGCCAGAGTGTTGACGTGACAGCGGCAATCGCCGTGAGCGGCTCGATGGGCGGCGGAGGTTTCGGCCCCGGCGGTGGAGGGCAGCGACCCTGGTAATAACTAACGACTGTTGGGCATGCCGCGCGCCCTCGCGCCGGCCTCTAACGACTATCAACTAACGACTAAATTTCTCATTTCATAACGTTTTTATTACACACTATTTGATTGCCGGGGTGGCGCGTGATGCGTCGCCCCTGCTGTTTGCCCCCACGGAAACACACTCTATCGCTTAAAAAAGTTATTCACATCTGTTGCAAGGTTAAATCAAAAGCAGTACCTTTACACCCCATTTCATCACTATCGACCAACGACTGTTGGCCATGCCGCGCGCCCACGCGCCGGCCTCTATCGGCCACGATAAACGTAAAACGAAAATCGACTAATGATACCTTTTGTTCATCTACACGTCCATTCACAGTATTCTATTCTCGACGGACAAGCGTCAATCGGCAAACTCGTTGACAAAGCCATCGCGGACGGAATGCGTGGCATGGCCTTGACTGACCACGGCAATATGTACGGCGTGAAAGAGTTTCACGACACCGTTGCAAAGAAAAACAAGGACGTTCAATCCGAGATAAAACGCCTGACGGGTGAAGTGAACGCGGCTCGGGAGGCTGGCGATGAAGCGCGTGTCTCCGAACTGGAGCAACAACTGGCCGAAGTTCGCCGGCGCCTGTTCATCCCCATCTTTGGCTGCGAAGTGTACGTTGCCAACGGCGACAAGCATGAGCACACAGACAAGCGCGACATCGGCCGCCACCTGATTTTGCTCGCCAAGAACTACAAGGGCTACAAAAACCTGTTGAAGATTGTGTCGCGCGCCTGGACCGACGGCTTCTATAGCCACCCGCGCACCGACAAGGCCGACCTGGAGCGCTACCACGAGGGCATCATCTGCTGCTCGGCATGCTTGGGCGGCGAAGTGCCGCAGTTAATCCTTCATGATGAACTTGAAAAGGCTCGCGAGACAATCCTGTGGTTCAAGAAGGTGTTTGGCGACGACTACTATTTGGAGTTGCAACGCCACAAAGCGACGGTGGAGCGTGCTGCGCATGACACATTCCCCAAGCAGCAGCAAGTGAATGCGGCGCTGATTGATTTTGCCCGCGAATTGGGCATCAAACTCGTGTGCACCAACGACTCACACTTTGTTAACGAAGCTGACGCCGACGCCCACGAGCGCTTGATTTGCCTCTCAACCGGTAAGAAGATTACAGACGAGGACGTGATGCTCTACACCAAGCAGGAGTGGTTCAAGACACAAGAAGAAATGAACGGCGTCTTCGGCGACATCCCCGAGGCACTGAGCAACACGATAGAGGTGGTCGACAAGGTTGAAATCTACAGCATTGACCACGACCCCATTTTGCCGGACTTCCCGCTGCCTGAGGGTTTTGACAACGAGGACGACTACCTGCGACACCTCGTCTATGAGGGCGCAAAAGAGCGTTGGGGAGACCCGCTCGACAAGGAGCACAGCGAACGCCTCGACTTCGAGTTGGAGACAATCAAGACGATGGGTTTCCCGGGCTACTTCCTCATCGTGCAGGACTACATCCGCGTGGCTCCGTCGTTGGGTTGCTCGGTGGGTCCGGGCCGCGGTTCCGCCGCCGGCTCAGCCGTCGCCTACTGCCTGGGCATCACCAAGATTGACCCACTGAAGTATGACCTCCTGTTTGAGCGTTTTCTCAACCCGGACCGTATCTCGCTGCCTGATATTGATGTGGACTTTGACGATGACGGACGCGCCCTCGTGCTGAAATACGTCACCGAGAAATACGGCGCCGAGAAGGTGGCCCACATCATCACCTACGGCTCAATGGCAGCCAAGCAGGCAATCAAAGACGTGGCACGCGTCGAAGGTGTTCCTCTGCCCGAAAGCAACCGACTGGCCAAGATGATTCCCTCCAAGCCAAACGACATGCCGCTCATGCCCGGTGAGAAGGACAAGCACTATAAAATCACGGTGGCTAACTGCTTGAAATGCTTCCCCGAGTTTGCCGCCGAGCAAAAGAGCCCCGACCACCTCATCGCCGACACTATCAAGTATGCCGAACAATTGGACGGCAACATACGCGGCACCGGCGTGCACGCCTGCGGCGTGATTATCGGACGTGACGACATCACCGACTGGGTGCCCGTGAGCACGGCTACCGACACCCAAACCGGCGAAAAAGTGATTGTGACGCAATATGAGGGTAGTGTGATTGAGAGTACCGGTCTAATCAAGATGGACTTCTTAGGACTAAAGACGCTATCAATCATCAAGGAGGCGCTTGAGAACATCAAGGTGACTCACGGCATCGACATTGACATCGAGGCGATACCGATCGATGACCCCAAGACCTATCGCCTCTACTGCGAGGGGCGCACAACGGGCACATTCCAGTTTGAGTCGGCGGGCATGCAGAAGTATCTGATGCAACTGGAGCCGTCCACTTTTGAGGACCTTATCGCAATGAACGCGCTCTACCGTCCGGGGCCCATGGACTATATCCCGCAGTTTATCGCGCGCAAGCAAGGCAAAGAGCCGATTGTGTACGATATCCCGTGCATGGAGCAATATCTCAAGGACACCTATGGCATCACGGTTTATCAGGAGCAGGTGATGTTGCTGTCACGCCTTTTGGGCGGTTTCACGCGCGGCCAGAGCGACACGCTGCGCAAGGCCATGGGCAAGAAGCAAATCAAGAAGATGGAGGAACTTGAGAGCCTGTTCTATGAGGGCGGCGAGAAAAAAGGTCACGACCGCAAGGTTCTCGCCAAAATTTGGGATGACTGGCGCAAGTTTGCCTCATACGCTTTCAACAAGAGCCATGCGACGTGCTATAGTTGGGTGGCATACCAGACAGCCTACCTCAAGGCCAACTACCCCAGCGAATACATGGCCGCGGTATTGAGCCGCAACCTCAATGACATCACCAAACTCACCAAGTTTATGGACGAGTGTAAGTCGATGGGCATCAAGGTGCTGGGACCGGACATCAACGAGAGCCGTTCATCGTTCAGCGCCAACCGCGCCGGCGACATCCGCTTCGGTTTGGCGGGCATCAGCGGCGTGGGCGAGGCGGCCGTGGAGCAGATTATCGCCGAGAGGGAGGCTAACGGCCCGTTTGAGTCAATCTTTGACTTTGTGCAGCGCGTGAACTCTCGCACGTGCAACCGCAAAATGCTGGAGGCCTTTGCCCAAAGCGGTGCTTTTGACTGCTTCAAGGAAATAAATCGCGAGGACTTCTTTGCCATCAATGAGCGCGGCGAGGTGTTCAGCGATGTGCTCATGCGCTTCGGTCAGAGTTTCCAGTCAAGCAAGGTGTCGATGCAGAACTCGCTCTTCGGTGGTCTTGAGGACGAGATTGAGGTTAACACGCCGCAAATCGTTCATGCCACACCGTGGCCCGACCTGGAGAGACTTGACAGAGAGCGCAAACTGGTGGGCATCTACTTGAGCGCTCACCCTCTTGACCCCTACTACATCGAGGTCAACTACGGTTGCAACACACCATTGAGCGAACTTGACGACAAGAGCGACCTGCTCGACAAGGAACTGACGATGGCCGGCCTTGTGGTGGATTACCAAGAGAAGATGGGACAGAAGGGCGGCAAATTCGGTATCATCAAGATTGAGGATTATAGTGGATCTCATGAGTTCCGCCTGTTCCGCCAGCAGTTTATTGACTATGCCAAGTTCGGTCAAACAGGAGTGGCTGTTTTCATCCGCGGCAAGTATGAGAGAAATCGCTACAACGACAACATCCAGTTCAACATCACGTCGATGCAACTGCTTGACAACGTGAAGGGCACGCTGATGCGCAACATTCTCATCACACTCAACGACAAGGAGTTTGAGACTGCTCGCAGCATGTCGTCAGCCCTGATTCCTTTCAATGAGAAGGGTGGCGTTGAACTTTACTTGCGCGTGCTTGACTCGCTACACAACCGCTGGGTTGATTTGCGCAGTTCCAAGTATAAATTTGCCATCACCAAAGAGGCAATCAGCCTGCTTGAAGATCTGGATCTCGAGTTTAAGTTCAACGCTATCATATAGCATGCTACACGCTAAATAGCGCTTTGATGAGGTCGGGGCGGTGAAGGCGCCGCAGCGAAGCGATGATTTCGGCCTTATACTTGCGGTCGTACCAGAAGAAGTAGCGACGTTGAGCCTGCTTTTGCTCAGGAGAGTGCGCGCTATAAACAGGTTCGAGCGTGTAGGGGTGCAGGCCGGTATAGAACGCCTCGGTTGACACTGTCATTGGCGTGGGTGTGAAGTCTTGAACCTGCTCCAAATGGAAATCCAACTCTCGTGTTATCACGGCGAGTTCGGCCATATCCACTTCTCGACAGCCGGGATGTGACGATATAAAGTATGGGATTAATTGCTGGCGCAATCCATGCTCACGGTTCAAGCGGTCAAATAACGCCTTAAAACGCCTGAAAAGCGTAAAGGAAGGCTTGCGCATCACTTGCAGCACGGCATCGCTCGTGTGCTCCGGCGCCACCTTTAGGCGCCCGCTGACGTGATGCACAATCAGTTCCTCGTTGTAACGCCGGTTAATCCGGTCAATGCGTTTGTCGCCCGTGGGGTGCATCGAGAGGTCGTAACGCACTCCGCTTCCGATAAACGATTTCTTCACCTCGGGCAAGGCGTCAACGCTATGGTAGATGTCAAGCAGGGCGCTATGGTCGGTATTGAGGTTGGGGCATGGCCTGGGGTGGAGGCACGACGGACGGGCACACCGGCGGCAGACGTCAAGGTCTTTACCACCCAACGCATACATATTCGCGCTCGGTCCGCCCAAGTCGCTGATATACCCCTTGAAATCGTCCATCGCGATCACCTGCCTGACCTCACGCATGATGCTGGCCTTGCTGCGAGAGGCGATAAATTTGCCCTGGTGGGCACTGATGGTGCAGAAGGCACAGCCGCCGAAGCAACCCCGATGCAAGCACACTGAGTGACGAATCATCTCATAGGCGGGAATACGCTTGCCGTTATAGCGCGGGTGCGGCAAACGAGTGTAGGGCAGGTCAAACGAGGCGTCAATCTCGGCGGTGGTCATCGGCCTATTTGTGCGATTCACTTTGATGGCGATGTCGCCGGTTGCCTGCCATAAGTCATGCCCGCTCCACAGGTTAGCCTCGGTCTCGACTATACGGAAATTATGAGCCTGAGCACGCTTGTCGGCCAGGCAGCGTTCAAAGGAGGCGAGCAACACGTTGCCATCGTCATCGCGAGCAGGCATCTCGCTGATCGGGCGCCGTACGACGGTTTGCGGCACGTCGGTGATTGTCGCCACGCTCTCCCCCGCCGCCAATCGCCCGGCAATCTCGAGAATGGGCTTCTCGCCCATACCGTACACCAGGATGTCGGCCGCGCTATCAACGAGAATGGATGGACGCAAACGGTCCTGCCAGTAGTCATAGTGCGCCACCCGCCTCAATGAGGCCTCAATGCCGCCGGCAATGACCGGCACATCGGGCCACAAGCGCTTCAAGGCGTCGCAATAAACTATCGTGGGGTAGTCAGGCCGTGCGCCGGCGCGCCCGTCGGGCGTGTAGGCGTCATCGCTGCGCCGACGTCGAGCCGCCGTATAGTGGTTCACCATACTGTCCATCGCTCCGGCACTCATGCCGAAGAAGAGCCGAGGGCGTCCCAACTTCTTGAAGTCACGCAGGTCGTCACGCCAGTTGGGCTGCGGCACAATCGCCACCCGGTAGCCGTGGGCCTCAAGCACACGGCCAATCACGGCAATGCCCATTGACGGATGGTCGATATAGGCATCACCGCTAAAGAGGATGACATCGACCCGGTCCCAGCCTAGATGCTCCATCTCCTTGCGTGTGGTTGGCAACCACTGCCCTTCTATCTTCATTATCTCTTCTCGTTTTTCACTTCCAGTTGCTGCTGCAACTTGAGGATTTCGTCACGATACTGTGCGGCCTCCAAGAAGTCCATGCGGTGCGCCGCATCAATCATCTGCTGCTTCAGACGGTCGATAGCCGTCTGCAACTGGCCGGAATTCATATACGGCACAATCGGGTCGGCAACCATTCCGGCGTTGGCGCGGTCAAATTCGGCCGCGACCTGTTGCTGCAATGAACTGAGGGCTTCTTGATGGCGACGCTCGGCATCGGTCGTGGCAGCGACATTGCTCTCATAGCGGCGGGCATGCTGTTGGGCCTTATCGGTGCGCTGCATGTCGGTGTCCACGCCGATAATGGCCTGACGCGCCTTGACAATCGCTTGCGGCGTGATGCCATGCTCCTCGTTATACTTCATCTGCAGCGACCGGCGTCGCTCAGTCTCGTCGATAGTGCGTTGCATGCTCTCGGTGATATTGTCGGCATACATTATCACAAGTCCATTCAGGTTTCGGGCGGCACGACCGGCCGTTTGAGTCAGCGACCGGCGACTGCGCAGGAAGCCCTCCTTGTCGGCGTCAAGGATAGCCACGAGCGACACCTCGGGCAAGTCAAGGCCCTCGCGCAGCAGGTTGACGCCCACCAGCACATCAATGGCTCCGGCACGCAGGTCATCGAGAATCTGGATACGATCCATCGTCTCGACATCGCTGTGCATATATGCGCAACGGATGTCGAGTTTAGCCAGATAGCCGGTGAGTTCCTCGGCCATACGTTTGGTGAGCGTTGTGACCAGGGTGCGCTCGCCGTGCTCAACGCGCAACTGAATCTCCTCGATCAAGTCGTCGATTTGGTCTTGGGACGGTCGCACCTCGATTTTGGGATCCAACAAACCCGTTGGGCGGATAATCTGCTCAACGACCACGCCCTCGCTCTGTTGTAACTCATAGTCGGCCGGTGTGGCGCTCACGTAGATTGTCTGTCCGGTCATCGCCTCAAACTCGTCAAAGCGCAGCGGACGGTTATCGAGGGCGGCCTCGAGGCGGAAACCGTAGTGCACAAGATTGGTCTTGCGAGAACGGTCGCCGCCGTACATGGCGCGGATTTGCGGCACGGTGACGTGGCTCTCATCTATAATCGTCAGGAAGTCCTTGGGGAAATAGTCCAGCAGGCAGAAGGGGCGCGCGCCGGGCTTGCGGCCGTCAAAGTAGCGAGAATAGTTCTCTATGCCGGAGCAATAACCCACTTCGCGAATCATCTCCAAGTCGTAGGTCACACGCTCATAGAGACGTTTTGCCTCGGCGTGGCGCTCCTCGCGGCGGAAGGCCTCCACCTGAGTGCCCAGGTCGACATCTATTTGGCCTATGGCGCTGGCCATGTGCTCCTTGGTGACCACAAAAATATTTGCGGGGAAGATGCGGAAACTCTCCACGTCCTGAGTGGGCAGTTGGTTGACAGGGTCAAGCAACTGCAGGCTTTCAATCTCGTTACCCCAAAAACTGACGCGCAGCATCATGTCGGCATCGCTCAAGAAGACGTCCACCGTGTCGCCCTTGACACGGAAGTTACCCATCTTTAGTTCCACCTCATTGCGTGAATAGAGGGCATCCACAAGTTTGAGTAAGAAATCATCGCGCCCGATATTGTCACCCACATTGACTGTAATCGCGGTGGAAGCGATATCGTCCGGGTTGCCCATACCATAGAGACAACTCACCGAACTCACCACTACAATGTCGCGACGGCCGCTGAGCAAAGCAGTCGCGGTTGCCAGACGCAAGCGCTCAATCTCATCGTTAATCGCGAGGTCTTTCTCAATATACTTGTCAACGCTTGGGATGTAAGCCTCGGGCTGATAGTAGTCGTAGTAACTGACAAAATAATGGACGGCATTCTCGGGAAAGAAACTGCGCATCTCGGCGTAAAGTTGTGCCGCGAGCGTCTTGTTATGGCTCAGAATGAGCGTGGGGCGGCCGGTGCGGGCGATCACGTTGGCCATAGTGAACGTCTTGCCGGAGCCGGTCACGCCAAGCAGCGTCTGGAACGGTGTACCATCGTTCACGCCGGCCACCAACTGGTCAATGGCTTGCGGTTGGTCACCGGTGGGCGAGTATGGGGAATGGAGTCGATATTCCATTTGTGTCGTTAGTTCTTATGAATGGATTACCTTTATTGGAACTGCAAAGATACTATTTTTTTCCGATAAATTGGTAAACGATAAACGGTAAACGGCAGACTTTTAAAAACCTTTTTAAAAAAAAAGAGATTTTTGAAATTTATTGAAAACTTTTTCTTAATTTTGCACTTTGCATTAATGCGCGTATCACATGGAAACGTCAAAGCGAGCAACTGAATTTGTCATCTTCTGCATCGAGAACACTGCCGCTCGGTTAGGAATCACCGGCGCCGAACTGTTCAATGAGTTGAACCGAACCAACGGGATAAGGAATTTTCTTTATCCCAGTTACAACGCGTTGCACACACAAGGCAAAGAATACATCGTCGATGAGACCATCGCCTACATGCAGCGCCACGACCCATCGCTCGCTTTCTTAAAACAATATCAACAATGAAAGTTTACCACGGTTCCACAATGATTATCAGCACGCCCCTGGTTGGCGTGGGCAGAAGAAACCTTGACTTCGGAAAAGGTTTCTATGTCACCGATATTATGGAACAGGCTGTGTCGTGGGCCTCACGACCGGCCAATGTGGGCAAACCACAAATAGTAAACGTCTATAACTTTGATATTGACCAACTGCATCAATCACAATTCAATCTCAAGAAATTTGACGCATACGATGCCGACTGGCTCGAATTTATTGCAGCGTGCCGCGCCGGTAACGAAGTTTGGAAAGAGTTTGACGTAATCGAAGGCGGCATTGCCAACGACCGTGTGTTCAATACAATTGAATTGTATCTTCAAGGGCTCATTCCGCAAAACGAGGCATTGCAACGACTCAAATTAGAGAAACCCAACAACCAAATTTGTATCCTCAACCAAGTTGTTGCAGACACTCTGTTACAGTTCACCGATTGCATTTTAATTGAGAATCATGGCAATAAATGACAATCCATTGGTTAATGAGACGCTGCTCCGCATGAAGTATGCTCGCGTTGTGTCGTTGCTGGCCGATACGCTCGGTGTCACCGACGATAGAGCCTTGGAATTGTTCTACACTTCCGATGTTTACACCTATCTTAACAAGCGAATGTTTCATCTTCACAACATGAGCGATGCCTATATTGTGGATGAGATTATGCTCGAACTGCAAAACAAACAATAATCCAAGAAATCAATATTAACATTTTTACTTCATAACTATGAAAATTAAAAATTTACTTCTGCTCACAGCGACAGCATTGTTGCTCACCGCCTGCGGCTCTACCAAGGAGGTTCCCTACCTCATTGACGCCTCGAGCCTCACGCAGAGCGCGCTCAACAACGCCGCACGCAACATTGACCAACCGCTTGCGCCCGGCGACCTGATTCAAATCAATGTTTCCTGCACCCAACCCGAACTTGTGAAAATGTTCAACAAGACGGAACTTATTGGCAACACGAGCAACCTGAACAACTCGAGCAACGAGAACTCGATCTACTACTACCTGGTTGACAGCAAGGGCAACATCGATTTCCCGGTGCTCGGCCGACTGCACGTGGGCGGCATGACAATCAGCGCCACCAGCGACTATATCACCTCGCAAATTTATCCAAAATATATCACCGAGCGACCCGTGGTCGAAGTGCGCCTTCAGAACTTTAACGTGTACGTCCTGGGCGAAGTGAAGCAGCCCGGTCGCATCAAAGCGCCCAACGGCCGCCTCAACATCCTTGAGGCTCTCTCGATGGCCGGTGACCTCACCATTCAGGGACGCCGCGACAACATCATGATTGTGCACAACAATAGCGACGGTACTCGCGAGGTGCGCCGCGTCAACCTCAATGACGCCAACCTGCTCGTGTCGAGCGACCTCTACCTGCGCCAAAACGACATCGTCTACGTGGAGCCCAACGCCAGCAAGGCGCGTTCAAGTTGGCAAGTGCCGCCGGGTCTCACGCTCGCTTTCTCGTCGCTGGGCGTTGCCCTTTCCATCGCAACCCTCGTCGTAACACTCACTAAATAAAACAAATGAAAGCAATATTTGCAACAATGGCGCTCGCTGCAGTTGCGCTGATGGGCTGCAGCGGAGCGCAGAACAGCGGTGAGCAGCAAGTTCCCGCAACCGATAGTATCCAACCAGCCAAGAAGATCCTCGTGGCCTACTTCTCGGCAAGCGGCGTCACCCGTGGCGTGGCCGAGCGCATGGCAACAATCCTCGACGCCGACCTGCATGAGATCGTGCCCGAGCAACGCTATACCGATGCCGACCTCGATTGGCACGACAAGCAGTCGCGCAGCAGCCTCGAGATGGCCGACAAGAACTCGCGTCCCGCAATCAAAGACGCCAAGATTGACGACATCGACAAATACGAGACAGTCTTTATCGGTTTCCCCATCTGGTGGTACACCGCCCCGACAATCATCAACACCTTTGTCGAGGCCAACGACTTTGGCAAGGCACGCGTGATACCGTTCGCCACCAGCGGCGGCAGCACCATCGACAAGGCCTGCGCCGACCTCAAAGAGGCCTACCCCACCGTCAACTGGCAACCCGGCTATCTGCTCAACGAAGCCACCGACGACCAACTTGCAGCCCTCGCCAAGTAGCCATCCTGTTGCTTGATTACTATTAATTATTAATGGAGTGGTGTGCAAAACGGCCGTGCCGTTTTGTCCCATCAAAACAAATAAGACATGATTTACAATTCATTGACCGAACTGATTGGCAACACCCCGTTGCTCGCCTTCCCTCAGCAAGCCGGCATGCACTCCCGCCTGCTGCTCAAACTCGAATGTTTCAACCCGGGCGGCAGCGCCAAAGACCGCATCGCTTTGGCCATGATTGACGATGCCGAACGCAAAGGAATCCTGCGCCCCGGCGCAACCATCATCGAGCCGACAAGCGGCAACACCGGCATCGGCTTGGCGTGGGTGGGTCGTGCACGTGGCTACAAGGTAATCCTCACTATGCCCGACACGATGAGCACCGAGCGGCGTATGCTTCTCAAGGCGATGGGAGCGCAACTCGAACTCACCCCGGGCGCACAGGGTATGCGAGGAGCCATCGCCCGGGCCGAAGCACTACGTGACGCCATCGATGGCGCGGTAATCCTCGGCCAGTTTATCAACCCCGCCAATCCTGCCATACATGAGCGCACCACCGGCGAGGAAATCTGGCGTGATACCGACGGGCAAGTCGATGTGTTTGTCGCCGGAGTGGGCACCGGAGGCACCGTGAGCGGCGTGGGACGCTGCCTGCGCCGCCACAATCCTAAAGTTGAGATTGTCGCCGTGGAGCCTCGCTCGAGCGCGGTACTCTCAACGGGTGTTGCCGGCAGCCACAAGATACAAGGCATCGGTGCCGGATTTGTGCCCGACACCTACGATGCCGCCGCGGTGAGCCGCGTAGTCACCGTCAGCGACGAACAGGCCGCCGATGGCGCACGACAAATTGCCGACGCCACGGGCGCACTCACCGGCATATCGAGCGGAGCCGCATTCGCAGCGGCGCTCGATATGGCACACAACCCGCAGTATGCCGGCAAGACTATCGTCGCCCTCCTGCCCGACACCGGCGAGCGATACCTCTCCACCGCCCTCTTCTAAATGCAAAACGGCGAGGCCGTTTTGCACTCCACTATTAAGGATATTCGTTCAAGGTGGGCCGGCACCGCCCCGCCCACAGTTAACGGTAAACCCTTTCAAAAAATGGACTTTGAAAATGTAACGGCAGCACTGGCGGCCCTCAGCAACACCGAAGAGCGCTTGGGCATCAGCCATCACACCGCCACGCCCAACATCAACGCTGTGGCCGAAATGATGGCCACCATCCGCCGTGTGATGTTGCCGGGCTTTTTTGACATCGAGCGAGCCAGCGATGTGTCACGCCTACATCATGTTGGAGTTGATATAGAACACATCGCACGCCTTGTCAGGCAGCAAGTCGCCTATTCGCTAATCTTTGCCGGACGGCATGACTGCCCGGAGCGTTGTAGCGAGGCCGACGATATTACAAAACAATTTGTTGAGGCGTTGCCCGCTGTGCGCGACCTGCTGCTCACCGACGCCGAGGCCGTTATGCTCAACGACCCTGCCGTTTCAAACATTAACGAGGTGCTGCTCAGTTACCCCGTCATCACTGTCATGCTGCATTACCGCGTGGCGAATACGCTACACCGCCTTGGAGTGCCGGTGCTGCCTCGCATTATCACCGAGATGGCCCATAGCGCCACAGGCATCGACATCCACCCCGCGGCCACCATCGGCCACCACTTTGCCATCGACCACGGTACGGGCGTTGTCATTGGCGGCACGGCAGTTGTCGGCAACCATGTTATGCTCTATCAAGGCGTGACACTTGGCGCGCGCAACTTTGAGCGCGATGACGAGGGGCACCCGGTTGATGTTCCGCGCCACCCCATTCTCGAAGACCGCGTGGTCGTCTACAGCAACACGTCAATTTTGGGACGCGTCACCATCGGCCACGACTCAATCATCGGCGGCAACGTGTGGCTCACGCGCGACGTGCCGCCCCATTCCGTCATCGTCCAGGGCAAACCCATCGAGCGCCCTACCTTCACCGGTGGCGCCGGCATCTGAAACACGGGGACGGTTCTTCTGTTTCACGACTTGTCGCTGAAACAGAAGAACCGTCCCCACCCTGAGGCACAGAAATAACAACTAACTGCTAACGAACGGTTAACAGCCAACTTTTCCAATGGAATTTCTAATTCAGTGGGGATATGCCGGGTTGTGCCTGAGCGCATTCATCGCCGGAAGCGTACTGCCTCTAAGCAGCGAACTGGTTCTTAGCGCCTGTATCCTCAAACTGCACTTGTCGCCTTGGTGGTGCCTGGTGTGGGCCACCGTTGGCAACGTTGGCGGTGGCATGACGTGCTATTGGCTTGGCTCGTTGGGCAAGATGGAGTGGATAGAGCGATACGCCCACGTGAGCCGTGAGAAACTCGTGCGGACGCAGCGGTGGGTGGAACAGCGTGGCGCGTGGATGGCCTTCTTTGCGTTCCTGCCAATCTTGGGTAGTGCCATCATGGTTGCCTTAGGGTTGTTGCGGGCCAATAAAGGCATCGTCCTTTTGGCGATGACTATTGGCAAAGTGTTGCGTTACGGATTGCTCATCCTTGGCATCCTCGGCGTGATGCGCATCCTCTGATATCCCTCTCGAAAATTCCCGAAAAATCTCCGTGTGCCTCTGGATGGGGACGGTTCTTTTGTTTCAGCGACAAGTCGTGAAACAGAAGAACCGTCCCCGTGTTTCACTTATTTTATAATGTTGCCGAGCACGTCGCGAATAACGGTGCGCGTGGCGGCACTCGTCGCGTTCTTTGCAACGCGTCCGGCTGCCGTGCGCCCGGTTGTCTTGCTCTTCTTGCCCGTGATCTTGTTGCTCACTGTGGTGCCAATCAATGTCGCGATTGTCGTTGTGATGGCAGTGAGAATAGCTTTCCACACACGCTTGAGCATCGACGGCTTCTTATCGTCTTTCTCCTTTTGGGCCAATTCCTCGGCAGCCTCGGCTTCCTCGGCCTGCAGGCGGGCCTCCTCCTCGCTCTCGGCAAGCAGTACCTCAAAGGCGCTCTCGCGGTCCTCGACCTTGTCATACTTGCCATATATGCCGGAACTCTTGATGGCATCCAAACGCTGCCCCTCGCTGATGGCGCCAATCTGGCTTAACGGGAACAGGATTTTGGCACGCTCCACCACTGTTGGGGCGCCCTTCTCGTCAAGCACACTGACAAGAGCCTCGCCGGTTTCAAGATTCATAATAGCCTCATCGGTCTTAAACGCAGGGTTGGCGCGGAACGTGTCGGCGGCCGTCTTCACCGCCTTTTGGTCTTTGGGCGTGAATGCGCGCAGGGCGTGCTGCACACGGTTGCCCAACTGGCCCAAAATCACATCGGGAATATCCGTAGGGCTTTGAGTGACAAAGTAGATACCCACGCCCTTGCTGCGGATAAGGCGAATCACCTGCTCAATCTTGTCGACCATCGCCTTGCTCGTGCCGTCGAATAGCATGTGCGCCTCGTCGAAGAAGAAAATCAGTTTGGGCTTGTCCAAGTCGCCCACTTCGGGCAGCGACGAATAGAGTTCACTCATCAGCCACAGCAGGAAGGTCGAGTAGAGTTTGGGCTGCAACATCAACTTGTCGGCGGCAAGGACACTCATCACTCCCCTACCGTCCTTCACGTCAAGCAGGTCTTGGATGTCAAACTCCGGCATACCGAAGAACTTGTCGGCACCCTGATTCTCAAGCGACAATAGCGCGCGCTGTATAGCGCCCACACTCGCTGTAGACACATTGCCATACTGCGTGGTGTACTGTTTTGCATTTTTAGCCACATAGTCGAGCATCGCACGGAGGTCCTTGATATCGTCCATCAGTAAGCCACGCTCATCGGCGATGCGGAACAAGATGTTCAGCACGCCGGCCTGTGTCTCGTTCAACTCCAGCAGTCGTGCCAGCAGGTCGGGACCCATCGACGAGATGCGGGCACGCATCGGATGTCCCTGCTCGCCGTACACGTCATAAAAGCGTACCGGACAGCCGGCATACTGCGGGTCGCTAATCTCAAACTCGGGCATACGCTTCTCGATAAAGGCGCTCGTTTTGCCCGGCTGACTGATGCCGCTCAGGTCACCCTTCATATCAGCCATAAAACACGGGACTCCAAGTTGGCTGAACGTCTCGGCCATCACTTGCAGGGTAACGGTCTTGCCGGTGCCCGTCGCTCCGGCCACCAGGCCATGACGATTGGCCATACGGGCATTGATACTGATGGGGCCATTCTCGCTATGGGCGATATAGAGCCCCCGTCCTTCTTTCTCGTACATAGTATTATAGTCGTTAGTTGTTAGTCAAATTCTTTGTACTCTGCAAATGTACAACATTTTGGTGAAATAACAATCACATCAACCATATTTTATTATCTCATCTTTTTTCATTACCTTTGCACTATCAAAACTAACGATTAATATTAATGGTGGGCGGGCACCGCCCCGCCCACTTACGACTATTGACTAACGACTGACTATGTATCTGCACAACGTTATTTTCAAACTCACCGGCACTGCCGAGGAGCGCCGCGTTTTGGCCACACGTTTTGCCGCGGCAATCAATGCCCTGAAAAATCAGATTGATGTGATTGTTGACGTGCGCGCCGGTGTGAATATCAACCCCGCCGAGCAGGCCGACGTGATGCTGACAGTGACCGTAAGCGACTTCAACGACATTGCCACCTACTCCAACCACCCTGCCCATCTGGCAGCGGCCGCGCTGCTCAAGGGGCACGTGGACACGCGCCTGTGTGTCGACACGGAGATATAACTGACATCTAAGATTTAACATCTGTCATCATCGAAGATGTTAAAAAATAATTTTACGGATTATACGAAAAGTTTTACGTGTTTTTACGTGAGATAATCACACTTTTTTTGTATCTTTGCAAACTAAAACGATACAAGCCTTATCAAACTACACTATTATATTCATACTAAGAACAATTTCATCAAATTGCTATGAGCAAGGAAAAGAAATTCATGACGTGTGATGGCAACCAAGCCGCCGCACACATCAGTTATATGTTTACTGATGTGGCAGCGATTTACCCCATCACGCCGTCATCAACGATGGCCGAGCACGTTGACGAGTGGGCGGCCGCGGGTCGCAAGAACCTGTTTGGCGAGACGGTGACAGTGCAGGAGATGCAGAGCGAGGCCGGTGCGGCCGGTGCCGTCCACGGCTCGCTGCAGGCCGGCGCGTTGACAACGACCTACACCGCCAGCCAGGGCTTGCTGCTGATGATTCCCAACATGTACAAGATTGCCGGCGAGTTGCTGCCCGGCGTCTTCCACGTGTCGGCCCGCACTTTGGCCAGCCACACGTTGTGCATCTTTGGCGATCACCAAGACGTGATGGCCACGCGACAAACGGGCTTCGCAATGCTTGCCGAGGGCAGTGTGCAGGAGGTGATGGACCTCGCCGCTGTGGCTCACTTGAGCGCCATCAAGGGGCGCGTGCCGTTTGTCAACTTCTTTGATGGCTTCCGCACCTCTCACGAGATTCAGAAGGTCGAAGCGATGGACATGGAAGACCTGCGTCCGTTGCTCGACATGGACGCCGTGAACGCTTTCCGTCACCGCGCCATGAACCCCGACAAGCCCGTCACACGCGGCACCGCCGAGAATCCAGATGTCTTCTTCCAGCACCGCGAGTCGAGCAACGACTACTATACCGCCGTGCCGGCCATCGTGGAGGACTATATGAAGAAAATCAACGAAATCACCGGACGCAACTATGGCCTGTTCAACTACTATGGCGCCAAAGATGCCGACCGCGTGATTATCGCCATGGGCTCGGTCACCGAGGCCATCCGCGAGACCATCGACCACCTGATGGCCCAGGGCGAGAAGGTTGGTCTGGTGGCCGTCCACCTCTACCGTCCATTCTCGGCACGCCACTTCCTGGCCGCCGTGCCCAGCACCGCCAAGCGCATCGCTGTGCTCGACCGCACCAAGGAGCCCGGCGCAACCGGCGAGCCTCTCTACCTCGACGTGAAGGACTGCTTCTACGGCAACGAGAACGCCCCGCTCATCGTGGGCGGACGCTACGGCCTCGGGTCAAAAGACACCACTCCGGCCCAAATTCTCGCTGTCTTTGAGAACCTGGCGCTGCCCGTGCCCAAGAACCAGTTTACCATCGGCATCGAGGACGATGTGACTTTCACATCGCTGCCGATGAAGGAAGAGGTTGCCATGGGCGGCAGCGGCATCTTCCAGGCCAAGTTCTATGGTTTGGGGGCCGACGGCACTGTGGGCGCCAACAAGAACTCGGTGAAGATTATCGGTGAGAACACCGACAAGTATTGCCAGGCATATTTCTCCTACGACTCGAAGAAGAGTGGCGGCTTCACCTGCTCTCACCTGCGTTTTGGCGACGAGCCCATCCGCAGCACCTATCTCGTGACCACGCCCAACTTCGTGGCATGCCACGTCCAGGCCTACCTCCACATGTATGATGTGACACGCGGCCTGCAGCGCGGCGGCACATTCCTGCTCAACACCGTGTGGGACGCCGAGCAGTTGGCCAAGAATCTGCCTGCAAAGGTGAAAAAATACTTTGCCGACAACAACATCACCGTCTACTTTATCAACGCCACCAAGATTGCGCAGGAGATTGGCCTCGGCAACCGCACCAACACCATCCTGCAGAGCGCGTTCTTCCGCATCACCGGCGTGATTCCCGTTGAGTTGGCTATCGAGCAGATGAAGAAGTTCATCGTCAAGAGTTATGGCCGCAAGGGCGAGGATGTTGTCAACAAGAACTATCAGGCTGTGGACCGCGGAGGCGAGTACGAGCGTCTGACCGTAGATCCCGCGTGGAGCCAGTTGCTGCCCGAGGGCGAGGCCCACGACGACGCTCCGGCATTTGTCAACAACGTGGTGCGCCCCATCAACGCCCAGGACGGTGACCTGCTGCCCGTGTCGGCGTTTGCCGGTCGCGAGGACGGCACATGGGACCCGGGCACTGCCGCCTATGAGAAACGCGGCGTGGCCACGTTTGTCCCGTTGTGGAATGCCGAGAACTGTATCCAGTGTAACAAGTGTGCCTACGTCTGTCCTCACGCCGCCATCCGTCCGTTCTTGATGGACGAGGCCGAGGCTGCGGCGTCGCCGTTCAAGGCCGAGGATAAACTCAAGGCCATCGGCAAGGGTCTCGAGGGACTGACATTCGTTCAGGTCGTCGACGTGCTCGACTGCCTGGGCTGCGGCAACTGTGTGGACGTCTGTCCGGGACGCCGTGGCGCAAAGGCTCTCGAGATGGTGCCGCTGATGGGTCACGAGGAGGACCAGAAACTTTGGCACTACGCCATCAAGAACGTCACCACCAAGCAACATCTGCTCGACATCCGCGCCAACGTCAAGAACTCGCAGTTTGCCACTCCGCTCTTTGAGTTCTCGGGCGCTTGCTCGGGTTGCGGCGAAACGCCTTACCTGAAACTGATTTCTCAGTTGTTTGGCGACCGCGAGATGGTTGCCAACGCCACCGGTTGCAGTTCGATTTACTCGGCCAGCGTGCCGTCAACGCCTTACCGCACCAACGACAAGGGACACGGTCCGGCATGGGCCAACTCGCTGTTTGAGGACTTCTGCGAGTTCGGCATGGGTATGGCTATTGCCGACGAGAAGATGCGCGACCGCGTCAAGGCTCTCGTGGAGGAGGCCGTCAGTGCCGACACCGTTGCCGGCGACGTCAAGGCTCTCTACAGCGAGTGGCTTGAGAACTTCAACGACGGCCCGAAGAGCCGCGAACTCGCCGACCGCATTCTCGCCGCCATCGAGCACAGCGATGTGCCGGCCGATGTGGCGGTGCGCGAACTTGGCCAATTCCTGGTCAAACGCTCACAGTGGATCGTGGGCGGTGACGGTGCCAGTTATGACATCGGCTTCGGCGGCCTCGACCACGTGATTGCCAGCGGTAAGAATGTCAACATCCTCGTGCTTGACACCGAGGTGTACAGCAACACCGGCGGCCAGTCGTCCAAGGCGACGCCGATTGGTGCCATCGCCAAGTTTGCCGCCGCGGGCAAGCGCGTGCGCAAGAAAGACCTCGGCCTGATTGCGACCACCTACGGCTACGTCTACGTCGCCCAGATTGCGATGGGTGCCGACAACGCCCAGACTCTCAAAGCGCTGCGTGAGGCCGAGGCCTACGACGGCCCGTCGCTCATCATCGCCTACGCTCCGTGCATCAACCACGGTTTGAAGGCCGGTATGGGCAAGAGTCAGGACGAGGAGGCGCGCGCCGTGGCGTGCGGTTACTGGCACCTGTGGCGTTACAACCCCGCATTGGAGGCCGAGGGCAAGAACCCGTTCCAACTCGACAGCAAGGAGCCGCAGTGGGATGACTTCGAGACGTTCCTCAAGGGCGAGGTGCGCTACGCGTCGGTGCTCAAGCAGTATCCCGACGAGGCCGCCCAACTCTTCGACGCCGCCAAGCAGGCAGCGCAGTGGCGCTACAACAACTACCGCCGCCTTGCCGCCCAGCAGTGGGGACAGGAGTAAGTACGAAGTAATTCATATCCCGTGAATTGTCGTGAATTATCGTGAATATTATATTTAACGGTAATTGACGGTAGGAAACGGTACCGGTTTAAGAAGAAGGCAAGAACTCATTATCGAGTTCTTGTCTTCTTTTACTGAGGTATATTTGTTGTAGGGCCTGGCCTTGGCCTGGCCGAACCCCGACGTTTTTTAACATGAATATCCATGAATATCCATTAATTGCGGTGTTGCACCACGATGACGGAAACCCACAAAGACTTGTAGGGCCTGGCCGAACCCCGACGTTTTTTTTAACATGAATATCCATGAATATCCATTAATTGCGGCGTTGCACCACGATGACGGAAACCCACGAAGACTTGTAGGGGCAGAATTTATTCTGCCCACGCGCCTCATGGGTTGGGCAGAATAAATTCTGCCCCTACAATCGGCGTTGATACACCCATCGATGCGAGCCCCGTCAGGGGCTGTCACCCGCTTCACGGGTTCCCGTTGTCGCTGCATGCGACCTGGGTGCGTTCCCTACAACACCGCAATTCATGGATATTCATGTTAAACTCTAAAGAGCAAATTTATTTGGCGAGAATCTCTTGCAGAATAGTGTTCACGTCGCCAACGTCAACGTTACCATCGCCGTTGACGTCAAATGTCGCGTCAGCGCCACCGGCCAAAATGTTGCTCAACACTGCGTTCACGTCACCCACGTCGACCATACCGTCCGCGTTCACATCCTTGGTTTCGTCAACGATGTCGTCAACGATATTGGCAAACTCTCTCCAATGCTTTATATCCCTATATTCGTCCACCTTACCCTTCGGCACATGCAACACGCACGTTGATGTCGGAACACCATAGAACACGTTTTGACTGTAATGGTTGCCCCATTGAAAGCTCCCAAAAGGTTCAGATATATGGCTATATATATTCTCCAAACCGCTACAGCCGTAGAATGTTTCATCTCCAATATATCTCACCGAGTTGGGGATGGTGACGCTCGTCAAGCTGCTGCAGCCGTAGAACGCTCCGTAGCCGATTTCGGTGACCGAGTTGGGGATGGTGATGCTCGTTAGGCCGCTGCAGCCGGAGAATGCGCGGCCGCCGATTGAGGTTACCGAGTTTGGGATGGTGGTGGTCATGCACCCGGCAATCAGCGTATTGTACGCAGTTTCGATAATTGCGTTGCAGTTGTCGCGAGAATCATATACTGAATTTCCGGATTCGACAACTATGCTCGTCAATCCGGTGCAACCTGCGAAAGTCCCACCGCCGATTTCGGTTACCAATTTGTGGATGGTAACGCTCGTCAAGCCGGTGCAACCAGCGAACGCGTCGTAGTCGATAGAGGTTACCGAGATGGGAATGGTTGTGGTCATACATCCGGTAATCAGCGTGTTAGTAGCGGTTTCGATAATGGCGTTGCAGTTGTCGCGGGAGTCATATTCCGGATTTCCTGATTCGACGGCGATGCTCGACAAGCCGCCGCAGTAGGCAAACGCCCCGCTACCGATGGTGGAGACTGAGTTTGGGATGATAACGCTCGTCAAGCCGCTGCAGCCGGAGAACGCTTCGTAGCCGATTTCGGTCACCGAGTTGGGGATGGTGATACTCGTAAGGCCGCTGCAGCCGCGGAACGCATATTCGCCGATTTCGGTCACCGAGTTGGGAATGGTGACGCTCGTCAAGCCGGTGCAGTTCTCAAAAGCGCTTTCGCCGATTTCGGTCACCGAGTTGGGAATGGTCACGCTCGTCAAGCCGCTGCAGCCGGAGAACGCCATGTAGTCGATTTTGTTGACCGAGTTGGGGATGGTGACGCTCGTCAAGCCGCTGCAACCAGAGAACGCGCCACCACCGATGCTGGTCACCGAATTGCCGATGGTGACGCGCGTTAAGCCAGTGCAGCCGTAGAACGCCTTTTTACCAATTTCTCTCACCGAGTTGGGAATGGTGACGCTCGTCAGGCCGGTCAATCCGGAGCAAATTCCTGAAGGAATCTTTTCCACTTCACTGCCGAACTCAAATGCCGTTATATTGGTTAAGTCCTTGAACGGAGCGTCCGGAGCGCCGCCGCAATTCTTGGCATTCCATGTGACGCTCGTCAAGCCGCTGCAGCCCTCGAACGCAAAGCTGCCGACGTAGGTCACTGAGTTGGGAATGGTGACACTCGTCAAGCCGCTGCAGCCGCGGAACGTCGCGTAGTCGATTTCAGTGACCGAGTTAGGGATGGTGACGTTCGTCAAGCCGCTACAGCCGGAGAATGCGTCGTCACCGATGAAGGTCACCGAGTTGGGAATGGTGACGCTCGTCAAGCCACTGCAGCCACTTAATGCGTATGCACCGATTTTGGTCACTGTGTATGATGTACCATCACTAGTGACCGATGAGGGGATTGTCAGCGCACCGCTTAGTAAACTATAATTTGACCAACGTTCTTGGTATGTCACTGTCACTGAGTTGCCGTCGCTGTTGTAGTTGTAGCAGAGGCCGTTGACCATGAAGTCGTAGGCGGCGGACGGGAGGGCGGTGGCGAGCAGAGCGGCGAGAGCAAACATGAGGCTCGCCAATCCAGATGGTAGTTTAACGTGTCGCATAGGCGTAAGGGTGCCGGGCGACGGTCCTCTGCGTCGTCGCAGCTATTTGTTGAATTGTGAGTAAAAGAAAAGCGTGAGGACAGTCCTGTTTATCTTCTTTCGGGTATCGCCAAACACCTATACAGTAATAAACAGCCCACCCCACGCATTGCCCTATATTTGCCCCTTGCTTCGGGGTGGGATATAAAGCAAGCATGAAGCGTTTGTGACTGCTACCCTACTGTATCTTGAAACTGGCGATTTCGAAAGAAAGGATACGCAAGAAACGCTTTTACAACGATGTTAACGTCAGCGGCTCTCCGCATGACGTTGCAAAGTTACTCAAAAATTTTGATTACAGCAAAATTGAGAACAAAATTATGGCTCTGTAACGTTTTGTGTGGGTAGCGGAGAGCCAAGCCGACAACCCGCCGTTTCCGGCGGGTTGCACGAACCCACGAAGTGGGTTTTACAAAAACCCCAGGTTGGAACGAAGTGACTACCTGGGGGTTGAAGAGGCTCTACACTCAGGCGCCTACCTCGCAGAGGTTGCACACGTCCAGGCGGGATGGTACAACCTCTGCGAGGTAGTGTTCTCATATTCACCGTATTCCCCCAGGTAGTCGCCTGCGGCGCCAACCTGGGGTTTCGGTAAAACCTCTGACGAGGTTTGTGCAACCTGCCAAGGCAGGTTGTCGCCTCCATACTCAATAATTAGAGCCGTACGCCAGAGTAGAATATAATCCTATTTAAAATAATAGAAGGGGATGTTATAAATATCCACACAAAACGTTACAGAGCCAAAATTATCACTGAGTCCAGTCCAAAAAGTCGCTGCTCGCGGCAAGGCCCTACAATAATCAGTTTTTCGTTCCCCATCCTTTAGGAGGGGTTGGGGGGAGGATTGCACGCGGCCAGGCCAAGGCCAGGCCCTACAATAACGCAATTAATGGATATTAATGGATCTTAATGTTAAAAAAACGTTGAGGCACGCGGCCAGGGCAAGGGCGGATCCTACAATAATCTGTTTTTTCGTTTTTTGTTTTTCGTTTTGGGCTAGTGGCGAATGATGCCGCAGGGCGGGACCGCGCCGTTTTGCAGAGCAAAAGTGACGGGAAGCGTGAACCAGACGACATGCGCCTCACCTTTCTCATCAATATAGGGCTTGAAGCGCTGCGGGATTGAGCGGCAGACTCTCTCAGCCTCGCGATCAAGCAGCGGGTGTACGGAAAGAATGGTACGGACATAAGTGATTTGTCCCTGACGATTGACAGCGAAGCGCACCACTACTTTACCCTGAAGGTTCTGCATAGCCGCCTCTTCGGGATAGTTCATGTTCATGGCAAGGTAACGCACCAGAGCATTCATGCCGCCATCATACAGTGAATCCAACATCGCCGGGGTGTCCTCGTAAGAGAGGTAAACATCATCGATGAGCGTAGCATTGTCGATGACATCCGCATTATCGGGTATCGTGATGGGCACGGGCAGGGTGTACCACATCGAAACCGGCTTGCCATCTGACTTGCCGGGTATGAAACCGGTCAACTCACTGCAGGCAGCGGCGGCTTGACTATCAAGCAGGTGATGCAATGGTTTGAGAACGCGGACGCTATCAATGTTTCCGTTGCGACGCACGATGAACTGAAGTACCATCCGACCGCTCACCGAACTATCAACCATCTCACGCGTGAAGACCAGACGCGATGCAATACGGCTTAAAAGTTCGGTGTTACCACCCGGAAACTGAGGCTGCTCATCGGCACTATAGAATACCGGATCCTCGTCAGCAGTAGCCGCCATGCAGACAAAAGCCGCTATAAGCAGAATGAACAATGGAAAACGTTTCATCGATTGAAGGATTAACCGTTGACCGTGGACTATTTATAGAATGAATATTTCAATTTAACAAGCAAAATTACAAAAAACACCTATTACCGCAAAATTGAGAACCTAAATTATCGAGTCCACTGTAAAAAGTATTACATCTGTTGCAACAAAATTTTTGAACATTAATTTCCATAAATTATCCATTAATTATTCATAAATTATGAATTTTAATTATAATATTTGGAATAAAAATTCATGGATAATTTATGGTAATTCATGTTTAAATTTTGACCGACTTTTTGCAGTGGACTCCATATTTTAAACAATTAAATACGATGAAAAACAATGTTGAAGGCAAGAAGATTGTTCTTGATTGTATTTGATTGTCTTTAAATATTGCAAAAAACTGACGGTTATGACAGAACGTTGTGAAAAAAATATTATCTTTGTACCTAAATTCCGCAACTCGATATTTCTCGCTCAAAAATTCTCGACAATTATTTTATCTCGTAAATTTTCGTAAACTCACGTAAATTAAAAATTGGCGATAAAATTTGAAAATAAAATATTTACGATAATTTACGTAAATTTACGAGAGATTCTTATTCGGGATTTTTCGGAGATTTTCGTGAGCATATTCATGGTTGCGGATTTAGATTTGTAGAAAGATTATGAATTGTGAATTATGAATTGTGAATTGAATTATGGCTACCT
Source organism: Muribaculaceae bacterium (assembly GCA_017454355.1). GTDB lineage: Bacteria > Bacteroidota > Bacteroidia > Bacteroidales > Muribaculaceae > Sodaliphilus. Next base: position 18,861 of record JAFTDD010000007.1, on the reverse strand, counting down.
GAGGGTGGCGGCGGCTGTGCCGGCCGTGAGCGTCGCCAACGTGAGTGACAACGTGGATAGCGTGGTGCGGATGGTGACGCGCGCCTACGATGCGGGCGCCGGCTTGGTCGTGTTTCCCGAGATGTGCCTGACGGGGTACACTTGCGGCGACCTGTTCCACAACGACTTGCTGCTTGACGAGGTGGAAAACGCCCTCGACGATATGTTGATGAGACTGCCGTCGACGGACATTATGGTTGTGGTGGGCGCGCCGGTGAGGCACCGCGGACGCCTGTTTAACTGCGCCATCGTGTTCAACAACGGCCATATATGGGCTGTGCCCAAAACTTATATTCCCAACTACAAAGAGTTTTACGAGAAACGGTGGTTCTCGACGGCACTCACGGCGATGGATGTCCATAGTGTGACGATTGCGGGTCGTGAGGTGCCCTTTGGCCGCAATATGATATTTGAGTGCCGCGGGGCGCGAATTGCGGTGGAACTTTGTGAGGACTTGTGGGCTCCGGTGCCGCCGAGCACGTTGGCCGCCATCAACGGTGCCAACGTGATTGTCAACCTCTCGGCGAGCAACGAGGTCGTGGGCAAGCACGAACATTTGTTGGGCCTGATCAAGCATCAGAGCGACCGTTGCATTGCGGCCTACGTCTATGCCTCGGCCGGTTATGGCGAGAGCACGACCGACCTCGTGTTTGCCGGCAACGGCATCATCGCCGAGAACGGCGTCGTTCTCACCGGCACCAAGCGGTTTGACCGCGAGCCTCGGCTGGCGGTTGCCGATGTCGACCTGGAGTTGCTCGAGAACGAGCGTATGATTAACTCGTCGTTCTCTGACAGCACAATCACTCACGGCGCCTGTTACGATACCGTTGAAGTTGACATCCGCCGTGAGCAGGTCACCGCAGGCAGCCTCATGCGTCCCGTGAAGGCGATGCCATTTGTGCCCGGGAGCGAAGCGCACCGCGACGCCCGCTGTCGCGAGGTGGTGGCAATCCAGAGCCAAGGACTGATGCGCCGTCTCGAGGCGACAGGCATCAAACGTCTGGTGGTGGGCATCAGTGGCGGCCTTGACTCGACGTTGGCGCTGCTGGTGGCGGTACACGCGTTTGACGAACTCAAGTTAAACCGAAAGGACATCATCGGCATTACGATGCCGGGATTTGGCACAACAGGTCGCACTCACGCGAACGCACAGCAGATGATGGAGGCACTGGGTGTGACATCCATTGAAATCAATATTGGCGCGGCGGTGACGCAGCACTTTGCCGACATTGGTCAAGACGCGACTGTCCATGACGTGACCTACGAAAATAGCCAGGCTCGCGAACGCACCCAAATTCTGATGGACTGTGCCAACAAGGTTGGTGCCCTTGTGCTGGGTACGGGCGACCTGTCGGAACTCGCATTGGGTTGGGCGACCTATAACGGCGACCACATGAGCATGTACAACGTGAATGCCTCAATCCCCAAGACCCTTGTCAAGCATCTCGTCACTTGGTTTGCCAAGTCGTCACCGGCTTCATTGGCCGCGACATTGCAAGATGTCGTCAGCACTCCAATCAGTCCGGAGTTGACGCCTGCGGCCGCTGACGGCACAATCAAGCAGGTGACTGAAGATATTGTCGGGCCATACGAACTGCATGACTTTTTCCTATATAATATGCTGCGCCACGGCTTCGGTCCGGCGAAGTTGCACTTGCTGGCTTGCAAGGCTTTTGACGGCCAATATGACGCCGCGACGATTAAGCAATGGTTAAGAACCTTTATTCGTCGCTTCTTCAGTCAGCAATTTAAGCGGTCGTGCCTGCCAGATGGTCCCAAGGTAGGCAACATTTCGCTCTCACCGCGCGGCGACTGGCGTATGCCGAGCGATGCCAGTGCGGCACTTTGGTTGCGGGAGTGTGACGCGATTTAGCATGTAGCATGTAGTACGTAGCATGTAGTATGTAGCATGTAGTACGTAGCATGTAGTACGTAGCATGTAGTACGTAGCATGTAGTACGTAGCATGTAGTACGTAGCACTTAGAATTAAATGAAATTACAGCAATTATTGAGTGCGGCACTATTTTGTGGGGCAACATTGATTACGATGAGTGAAACCGTTAACGGACAACGGTTAGCGGAAACCCATCCATCTGACACCATCCGTGTGATGACGTTCAACCTTCACGCCGGCCACGACGCTTCATTGGAGCAAATCGGCGAGTTAATCAAGCGTTACAACCCCGACTTTGTCGCGCTGCAAGAGGTTGATCACAAGACTATGCGCCGCAATTGTCCACATCAGAACGGCCGCGACTGCCGCGATTGTGGTTTCACACCGATAGTTTTTAGTTAGAACAAACGTTATCCGAGATTTTTTTTGTAATTTTGCCGGTTATATTATAATTTGCGAAATTTGCAGATAAATGGCGAGAGTGAGCAAGAAAGTATATAATGTGCTGCGGGCAGTCCTCGTAACAGGGATTGTGCTCGTGGTGGGTGTTTATTTGCTTGCTTATGTGCTGCTGTCGTTGCCGTCGGTGCAAAATCGGGTGAAGTCTCGAGTTGAAGTCGAGGTCGGCAAGTATCTTGGAACGGAGGTGACGGTTGGCAAGTTGGACATCGAGCCGTTCACTCGTGTCGCCATCAGCGACGTGCGCATTGCCGACCGCGAGGGCGGCCACTTGTTGAGTGCCACACGCGTGGGAGCCGGCATTGACCTTTGGCCACTGATAATAGAAAAACGCGTCGTTTTATCGTATGCTGAACTGATTGGTGTGAATATCACCGCGCGACGTGCGACGCCCGATGCGCCACTGAACGCGCAATTCATCATTGACCTGCTCAAGCCAAAGCCCGGCAATCCGCCAAAGCGGTTTGACGTCGAGGCACGCAACGTGGTGTTGCGTGGGGCCCGCCTGAGTTATGATGTGCTGAGCGAGCCGCATCGACCCGATGGCACATTCGACCCGAATCATATAGCCATTGAGAACCTGCGCGCCGACGTCTTGCTGCCTCGCATCAAGAATGATGACTTCGCGTTTGATGTAAAACGGATTGCGTTGACCGAGCGCAGCGGATTGACGGTGGAAAGACTGGCGCTTGACGCCACGCTTGACAGCACTCACTTGAGCGTGAGAAATCTTGTGATAGACCTGCCGCGCAGCCATGTAGCCGTCGACACGTTTGAGTTGCAATATCCATCGCTGAAGACCCTTGGCAAAGACTTGCCGACGTTGCCCGTGCACCTTACGTTAGCCGATGGCGTGAAAGTGACGCCGGCCGACTTCGCGGCTTTTGACCGGCGATTGGCTGCAATCACCACTCCCCTGCACCTTGCGCTCGATGTGGCCCACGATGGCCACGGCAGTTTCTCCCTCGACAATATCACGGTCGAAGCAAGCGACCGCTCGCTCGCCATTGATGCGCGAGGCAATTTAGACGATGCCGGCATTGACATCGAACGACTTAATATTACCGCCGACGCGCGACGCCTGCTCCCCATCATCAACAACTTCGCCAGCCTCAAACCGCAAGTGAGCAACATCATCAGCCGACTGGGACAGACTTCACTCGAGACTACGCTCCACGGCACAATTAACAACTTTGACCTCACTGCCGATGCCACGACCGAATTAGGGAAAGTCACCATCAACGGCCATGCGAAAGACAAAAAGCACTTCAAAGGACACATTAGCAGTCCGGGCGTAAAGATCGGCGAACTGCTCTCTCGAGCCGACGCACTCAACGAGATTGCGTTAAATGCCGATTTTGAAATCAAAGGAGACGGCCACAAGATGGCTGCACACGGAACGAAGTTTGGGATTGCCAACGCGTCATTCTCGGGCCACATTGACCACATCGACATATACGGCACACGCTACGACAATATCGATGCCGACTTGGCCTACAACGGGGCTGCACTGGAAGGCGGCATAAGCGCTGAAGGTGACAATGCCTCATTCTCAATCGACGGTAACTTCCATCGCAAAGGACAGGAACAGGCTCTGCTGGCCGATGTAAACATCGAGCGCCTGAAACTGCCGGCCGGCCTGCCAAACAGGCAATGGGCGGCAAGCACTCTCAGCGGAACGGTGAGTGCCGACGTTGAGGGTAACACAATTGATGATTTGGCCGGAAAGTTAACGCTGACTGACTTGCGGCTTGAGCGCGAGGGGAAAAAGCCTCTGGCGCTTGACCGGCTGCACGTCGTGGCACAAACCGAAGAAGACTCCCCTAACTCTCTCTCAAAACACGGTGAAGCAAAGGACTCACCGAATAATTGGCACTCCATCATGATTGATAGCGAGATTGCCAGCGGCACTGTGGAGGGTCACTTCACCTATAAGGGACTCGTGGGCACCGTGCGCCAACATTTAGCCGGCGCCTTGCCGCAGTTATTCACTCCGCCAAGTTTTGCCGACACGGCCGATGACGTGCGTCTTGCACTGCGAGTGACGCCAAGTGAGCGTCTTTACGGCCTGTTGAACCTGCCGGTGACTCTGCTTGACGCGGCTGATGTTGAGGCGTCAATCAACGACAGTGAGGGGCTGGCCCACATTGCGGTGAATGTGCCCTACTTGCTGCAAGGCAAACGCGTGATAGAAAAAACAAGGCTCACCCTTGACGCCGACAGCGCCAGCGGCTTTGCCCTTGACATCGCCACCATACTGCCCCACAAGAAAGGGCGTATTCCGGTGAGTGTGAATGGCACGCTTGACGATGGACACGCCGCAGTAACGCTCGCCTGGACGATGGAGCGAGAGCACGACTATAGCGGCCTCCTCAATTTAGACGCCACGGTCGAACGCGACGAGGACGGCACGATGAATGGGCTGGTGACTGTCAAGCCGTCGCACGTGACATTCAACGACACCGTGTGGACGATTGACCCGGCAACGGTCAATATCACTGCCTCCCCACACACCATCCCGAAGGATGGAGAGGTAAAGGAGGCTCGCAATAAATTGCGCATTGCCGTCAACAACCTGCACGGCTACCACGACGACCAGTACGTCACAATTGACGGCACTCTCTCGCACGACCCGGACGACCTTCTCTGCCTTGACTTGGGCGACATGAGTCTCGACTACATCTTTGACACGCTGGCAATTAACAATGTGGACTTTGGCGGCCGTGCGACGGGTAAATTCTATGCGGCCGACGTGTTTTCGGGAGCGCCGAACCTCTACACTCCGGGGCTGCATGTTGAGCACATCAGTTACAACGACGCCGACATGGGCAATGCCGACATCACGGCCCAGTGGCGACACAATGACAAAGCGGTGGCCCTGCACGCCGATATCCGCCAGCCAAACGACGAGACATCGGTTATCGACGGTGCCATTTATATCGGTGGCGACTCGTTATCGCTCGACTTTGACGCCCACAAGGCGAATGTGGCGTTCATGAAGCCGTTTATGAAAGCGTTTGCACGCGATGTGCAAGGGCGCGTGAGCGGCAAGGCGACGCTATACGGCACGTTCAAGGACATCAACCTCAAGGGTGACATTCATGCCGACACGCTCAACTTCCTGCTTGACTTCACCAACGTGCGCTACTCGTGTCGCAACGAGGATGTGCACATTGAGCCGGGTCTCATTGCCATCGACGACATCACCATTTTGGATCGAGAGGGGCACACGGCCAAGTTAGGCGGCTGGCTGCGGCATGAGAACTTCCATGGGCCGACGTTCAACTTTGGCGTCACCGAGGCACAAAATCTGCTTTGCTACGACACTACCGAGGCCACTAACCACGTGTGGTGGGGCACCGTGTACGGCAACGGCTCGGCATTTGTCACCGGCGGCCCGGGCACAGTTGACATCAAGGTGAACATGACCAGCCGTCCGGGCAGCAAATTCACGTTTGTGATGAGTGGCAGCAAGGAGGCGACAGAGTATAAATTCATCACATTCCGCAGCAAGAACCACGAGCAGTTGGCCTTGCAAGCCCAACAGGCAGCCGACACGGTGCCCGAGAGCGTGAAGAGACATCTCGCGCTTGCCGGGCCCCAGTCGTCAGGCCCACCCACGGCATTCACCATCGACCTGCAGGGCGACATCACGCCCGACGCGCAACTCATCCTCGTGATGGACCCCATCGGCGGTGACCAAATCAAGGCGGTGGGAAGCGGCAACATGCGACTGACGTACAACAACAACGACGAGATGAGAATCTACGGAACCTACACCCTGCAGCGAGGCAACTACAACTTCACGCTGCAGGACATCATCGTCAAAGACTTCATCATCCGTGACGGCAGCAGCATCACATTCCAGGGTGACCCCTACGGCGCGACAATCGACCTGAACGCCGTCTATAGCACCAACGCGAACCTGCGCGACCTGGACCAGAGTTTCGCCAGCGACCGCGAGATACAACGCACTAACGTCCCGGTGCACGCCGTGCTCAAGGCACAAGGACAGATGTCACAACCCGAGATAGACTTTGACCTTGAGTTCCCCACGCTCAGCACCGACGCCGTGACCAAGGTCAAGGCAATTATCGGCACCGACGTGATGATGAACCAACAGATTATATATCTGCTGGCACTGAACCGCTTCTACACGCCGGACTACACCAACACCGAGAGCAGCGGCAACGAGTTGACCAACGTCGCCTCGAGCACCATCTCGTCGCAACTGTCGTCGATGCTGGGTAAAATCAGCGACAACTGGACGATTGCGCCAAACTTCCGCAGCGCGCGCGGCGACTTCAGTGATGTGGAAGTCGAACTGGCACTGTCGAGCCAACTGCTCAATAACCGCCTGCTGCTCAACGGAAACTTCGGTTACCGCGACAACACCTACAACACGCAGACGTCCAACTTCATCGGCGACTTCGACATTGAGTATCTGCTCAACGCGCGCGGCACTTTCCGGCTGAAGGCTTACAACCACTTCAACGACCAAAACTACTACGTGCGTAACGCGCTTACCACACAGGGCGTGGGGGTGGTTTGGAAAAACGACTTCAACAACTTCTGGGATTTGCTTCACTTGCGGCGCAAACCCAAAGCGAAAAACAATGACACGAAACCTCAAGAACATTCTGATAGCGTGCGCGACAGTGCTGCCGATGCCGGCAACACTCAGCAGTTGCTTCACCGGCGTTGAGAGCACTCCGCCGGTGACGTCGGGCGATGTGCAACAGGCTTTGTCGCGAGCCGAGCGCACTGCCCCGCAGCCGCTTGTGGAAACCGGCGACTCGGTGGCTTCATGGACGCCGGGCGGCAAGCGATTTGTTGTCACCGACAATCAGGCGCGACTGCTATTCTCACGCCCCACATCGTTTGACATCGACACGGTTGCCCTGCAGGGACGCACCCTCACCTTCCAGGGCTATACCACCGGAGACGCGCTCACGGGCAACGATGCCGTGACGCTGCTCTTCACCGACGGCCGGCACGACTACCACTACCCCACCGGCAAACGGCTTGAAACCTTGGGGCCGGCCTACCGCGTGCCGCTACTCATCGACTTGGATATGGTTGCCGCAGCCCATAATATGCTGCGTGGACGGCAACTTTGGGTAATGACTCCGCTATGGTATGACCCGGCAACGGAGCAGATGACACGAGGAAGGCAATACGTCCCGGTGACCGTCACAGCCGTTGAGCCCGGCAACAAAGTGCTGCCGCTGCGAGTGATATTCACGGTGAACGATAGCGGCCAGAGGGCTATGCTATGGATGAACGATGGCACCATGATTATGCCCGGACGTGACTTGCAGTCACTATTCAGCGACAGCGACCCCCGCCGGCGACACAACGATATCAACGATGCCACATGGACGCTCATCACGCGCGGCGAATTGGCCGAAGGCATGACCAAAGGCGAGTGCCGCCTGTCGCGCGGCGCACCGGCGCGCATCGTGTCGCTGCCCGACCAGGGCGGCCTGCGCGAGCGATGGCTCTATCAGGGCGGCAGTTACCTCTACTTCGTGGACGGACGCCTCACTGAATTCCGACTCTAACCCGTTTAATCTCTCGTAAAAACCATAAAATGACAAAATGTTGTGTATTGCGAGACTTTGTCTCGCACGCGCGCCCCATAAACCGGTTATTATTATCCACAATACTCTGCCTCGCGACAATGATGGCGGCCGCTCAACCCGACACCGTCCGCGTGAGCCTCGTCACCTTTATGCCCGGCAGCGAAATCTTCGAGTTGTACGGACACGCCGAACTGAGGGTGACGCGAGGCAGCGATTTTGACTATTACTTTAACTACGGCGTGTTTGACTTTGAGGCGCCAAACTTCACGGCACGCTTTGTCGCCGGCGAGACCGACTACCTCTGCATGGCCGTACCCGCCCGCTACGCCACCGTCGGTATGGAGGGACGCAAGATGGTTGAGCAGGACCTCAACCTCACTCAAGAGCAGGCCACGGAACTTGCCACGGCACTTATCGTCAATTCAGCACCCGAGAACCGCACCTATCGCTACCGCTACTTCGGTGACAACTGCTCCACTCGTCCTCGCGACATGGTGGAGAGCGCCGTGGGTGAAATACGCTACTCCCCTCTTGAGGCCGACACCGCCATTGTCACCCTGCGCGACATCATCCACCGGTATTGCCGCAACTACCCATGGGAACGCCTCGGCATTGACCTCGCTCTGGGCTGTGAGATTGACAAGCCCATTACGGGGCGGGAAGCGATGTTTGTGCCCATGCAACTGATGCACGCCATCGACGGCGCGACCATTGAGCGCGACGGGCAACGTGTCCCACTGGTGGCGCGCACGCGCGTCATGGTTGACGGCAACGACGACGGCACCGTCCTCCCACCCACGCCATGGTTCCTCCACCCCGTGACTGTGCTATGTTTCTTGCTATTAGCAGTCATTTGTATCTCGTTTTTCGCATTACGTCGAACAACGAACAACGAACAACGAACAACGAGAAACCTGCTTCACGTTTTGGACACCGTCATTCTCATTGCGCTCGGCCTGCTTGGCTGCCTGCTGTGTTATCTCGTGTTTGTCTCCACCCACGAGGCCACCTCTCCCAACTGGAACCTGTTGTGGTTAAACCCTATCTACCTGCTTGCCGCCATCGCCACTCTCCAAACCGGACATTCCGCCTTTAGGAGAAGCCGGTGGAAGACCGTCGTACTCGCCATCGCGGCAGCGATGCCGCTCGTGACGCTTATCGCCTGGCCTTTTGTGCCGCAGGTGGGCAACGTAGCGTTCCTCCCCATCGGAGCACTTGCCACAATCTCCTGCCTCAATCACCTTATATCACGCTGAACTCCGCGACCCGTTTTATACCGAATAAAACAAGGACAATAAGGACAATGGCAACTATCTCTTGCCCTTGTTGTCCTTGTTTTATTCTAAACCGGCCGTCAGTAGTTTATTATTGATGAAACCGCCGCTATCGTTGACGAGACGCCTGATAGTGTTGACGAGATAATGAAAGAGTCAAAGGCTATAACGCAAAACTTGTGCGATAAAACGGAATGTAGTATTTTTGCATAAAGAAATGATTTGCTTGCTGATGAGACCGATATTATTCATAACGATACTGATAGCGTCGACACTAACTGCGGCGGCTGCGGATGCAGTCATCGACGAGGTGAGTTGCCGCCGGTTTACCACCGCCGACGGACTGCCGCAGATGCAGACAGAAGCGTTGTGGCAGGACGACCGTGGCTACATCTGGGTGGGAACACTGTCGGGCTTCGCACGTTACGATGGCGTATCGCTAAGACCCTACCTGCGCGGCAAGCGCGAGAACATCGTGGGCTTCAAACGTGGGCCGCGCGGCCAGGAGGTGACGGCCTTGGGATTTGTGAGGATGTGGACGGTGGACGGCGAGCAGGCCACGCCCACGCAGTACGCTCCCGACCGCTCGTGGCTCTATAACAATTTCAACAGTGTAGACCTGCCGGATAGCCTCATTCTGCTCGAAGACCGAGATGAGAGAAACAGGCGGCTGGTGAAATATGGGAACGGTTCTTCTGTCCCAGCGACAAGTCGTGAAACAGAAGAACCGTACCCGTGGGGCGCGTCGGACGTGCTTGACTTGATGGAGCCTGACCGCAAACTGTTTGTTGACAGCGACAAGACGATATATATTCCCACAAGCCAAGGGTTGTACGTTGCCAAGAATGGAAACCCACGGGTAATCAGTGACAAGAATAATATCTATTGCCTACAACGGTTGCAGGGCAAACTGCTCGCCTTCGCCGGTGACGGCATCTACCGCGTGAGTGGCACCAGTTTGTCGCCACTCACGGCCTATGACTTCGCCGCGCCGGACTACGGCTTGATGGCACGGCAACGAAGCGACGGCACCATCTTCATTGCCGACGCACACACCATCTACCGCTATGACGGCCGTGAGGTGAAACCTCTCACGACCGGCTACAACCTCATTCGCGCCATTATGATCGACCGCTGGGACCGCCTGTGGGCGGCCACCTATCAAGGCCTCTACCTCTTCTACGACACCGAGTTTGTCAACCACAGGATAGTGGATGAGGATTTGGCCCGCGCGCTGGGCGTTGACGCTCATGGGCAGATTATGGTGGGCACTCTGAACGGCGACATCATCACCGGGAAAGACAATGTTATAAAAACCGGCGACTACTTCTCGCCGGGCAGCGCGAGGGTGAACAACACCGTGTAGATGGCGGGCGGCAATGTCCTGACCGCGATAGACGACAGCGGCGCGCGCGTGGTGTGGACGGCCGATGAACGACTGCGCTTTGTCACGGCCGCAGCCGATGACCGCCTGATTATCGGCAGCCGCCGGCGCCTGTTGCTGTATGACCCGGCAAGCGGCGCCATCGACACTCTTGCCACCGACGTATATCAGCCGTGGTGTGCCGCAACCGATGCCACCGGCTGTATTTGGGTGGGGGGCAGCAAGGGGCTTTACAGCGTGAACGCCGGCACGACAACACAGGTTATCGCAGGCGACCACGCCATCATCACCGCCATGAGCCGCGACGATAAAGGCCGCATCTACTATGCGACGGTTGACAGCGTGTTTGCTATCAATGGCGGGAAAATCCGGCACTTGAGCGCAATGCAACCCTTGCTCAGCGGGCATGAGGTGCGCTCACTGCACGTGTCGCCACGCGGTTTCCTTGTTGTGGCAACGCTCAACGCGTTATTTGTGGCGCGGTTAAACGGCGACGGCGAGCCCACAGGCCGCATCGCGCGCTTTGATCTCACAAACGGATTCACGATGATTGAGCCGCAAAACGCGCCGATGGCCGAGCAACCTGATGGAACCGTTTGGCTGGCAGGATTGGAGGAAATGACCTCCTTCAACCCGGAGCGACTGCTCGCACTCAACCCTGCCGATGTCATCATCAGCGAGCCACGACCATGGTGGAAGCGGTGGTGGGCCATCGCGCTCGCGGTGCTGGCCTTAGTGGCAGGTGGTGCCGCCATCACACGACTTATTGAGCGGCGACGCGCCCAAAGACAGTTGGAGCACCTGCAACGCGAGACCAAACTCAAGGAACTGCAGATCAACTCCATCCGTCTCAAGGCAATCCCCCACTTCCACAGCAACGTGCTCGCCGGCATCGAGTACTTCCTGATGAACAACGACAACGAGAACGCGATGCACTATCTGCAGGTCTATAACGAGTTTGCCAACCGCACGCTCATTGACATTGACCGCCCGGCACGCAGCGTGGACGACGAACTCGACTATGCGCGGCACTACCTCGAACTGGAACAACTGCGCTTTGACGACAGACTCCAATTCAGCCTCACCATCGACGAGGGTGTTGACCGTCAGGCACTATTGCCCACGATGGTGGTGTACACCTACTGTCAGAACGCCGTCAAGCACGGCATCGGCAACAAGGCCGAGGGCGGACGTGTGGACGTGGCCGTGTCGCAGCGCGACAGCCGCGTCATCGTCAGCGTCACCGATAACGGCGTCGGTCGAGCCGCGGCCGCCGGATGTGCCTCACAAGGAGGAAGCACCGGACAGGGGCTGCGCATCCTGCATGAACAGATTGCGCTTTACAACCAAGCCAATAGCAGTCACATCGTCGAAACCGTCACCGACCTCACCGACAACGCCGGCCACCCGGCCGGCACCCGCTTTGAAATCTCCGTCCCCATGAATTTTTCATTCCACCGTCAAAACACCTGAAAGAGTTGTGTGCAAAACGGCCAAGTGGTGTGCAAAACGGCCGAGCCGTTTTGATAATTATAATAACTAACGAAAATGAAACGACTCTCAACAATCGTTGTCGAGGACGAGCGCCTGCCGCGGCTCGCCCTGCTCAAGAAACTCGAGGAACTCAGCGACAGCGTTGAGGTCATCGCCGCCGTCGACAACTACGACGACGCGCTGCAGACCATCGCCCGCCTCCGGCCGGACCTGGTCTTGCTCGACATCCAACTGCGAGGCCGCGACACCATCGCCATGCTTGACGAACTCAAAGCCGGCGACATCCCTCTGCCACTCATCATCTTCACTACCGCCTATGCTGACCGACGCTACCTGATGGGAGCCATCAAAGTGAACGCTGTCGACTACCTGATGAAACCCATCAACCGCAACGACCTGGCGGTGGCCATCGCCAAGGCCGTTGAGCGCGCCGGTCTCGTCGAGGCAGAGCCGATGCCGGGCAAACTGTCGCTGCGCACCGTCAGCGGGCGCCTTTTTCTCGAACCCGACGACATCGCAGCCATCCGCGCCGACGGCAACTACTCACGATTTATCACATTCAACGGCGAGGAGGCGGTCCTCGAGAGCCTCGCCGCCCTTGAGCGACGACTTGACCCGGCGGCTTTCGTGCGCGCCGACCGCAGCACCATCGTCAACGCCACTCTCATCTACCGCATCAACGCCAAGCGCCAGCAATGTACGCTGCGCGCCCCGGCCGGCACGCTGCTCACCATCGACCTCTCAAAAACCGCCGTCGAAGCCCTCCTCCACCTTTAGCACGTAGCATGGAGCACGTAGCATGGAGCATGGAGCATGGAGCATGGAGCATGGAGCACGTAGCATGGAGGCGTCAGCGGTTGGCCATGCCGCGCGCCCACGCGCCGGCCCCTGCGAGAAACGCATGTTGCGACTTCATCAAGAGTAACGGCAGTATCGTCACCCGCGAGGGCCACTTCGTCAAAAGCGGCACCGGCTCTATTGCCGGTGCCGCTTTTTCTCGCTAAATTCGCAGCACAAATAACTAAAAACGAATAACGAATAACGAAACTCCGCTATGATGAAAAAACTATTACTAATGATGGCAGTTCTGCTTGCCGGAGCAATAGCGACGCGAGCCGACGACATGACGGCGACACCGCTGACGCTTGAGGCAATCGACAACACCACCATCAACATCAGCAATCCGCTGGCACTCACCATCGAGTACAGCGTGGACGAGGGTGCCACATGGACCGCGAGTGCCGCGAACCCCATCACCATCCCTGTCACGGCGGGCGACAAGGTGAGCCTGCGCGGCGATAACGCCGCCTACGCCGACGCCGGTTCATGGCAGTCGTCGTCGGGCCACACCTCCATCAAGTCGACGGGCAACTTCTATGCCTACGGCAACGTCATGAGCCTGATCAGTTCCACCGGTTTCGCGTCGCTCACCGCGCTCAGCCAGAGTTACACCTTCCCCTACCTCTTCGGTGAGTGCTATGACCGCCTGCGCAGCCACCCGAGCAAGGAGTTGCTGCTGCCGGCGACCACGCTGACGCAATACTGCTACGCGCGCATGTTCAGCGCCTGCACCGAGATGCGCCGCGCGCCCAGTCTGCCAGCCCAGTCGCTCACAGGTTACTGCTACTATTACATGTTCACCAACTGCTCGAGCCTGCGCCAAGTGCGCTGCCTCGCCGTCTACAACACCTCGTCGAACTACGCCACCTACTGCTGGCTGTTGGGCGTGAGCAGCACCGGCACGCTCATCGCCGCTCCCGACATGAGCGGCAACCAGTGGAAGACCATGAGCAACAGCGGCTCGTGCCCCAGCGGCTGGACTGTCGTCGCCGACGGCTCTCCCATCCCCGAGCCCACGCTCAGCCCCGGGGAGAAGCCGCTGACGCTCGAGGCCGAGGCCGCCGGCACGGTTTCGATCGTCAACCCCAACGGCCTGACGATGGAGTACAGCCTTGACGGCACCACATGGACCGCCAGCAGCGCCGACCCCATCGAGATTGCGCTCAACCAGGGCGACAAGGTGCGCCTGCGCGGCTCGGCGGGCTCGATCAACGACGAGTACGGCACCGGTGTTCACATCCTCGCCAGCAACAACGTGATGGCCTACGGCAACATGATGAGCCTCATCAGCGGCGAGGTCTTCGCCGACAAGTCGGCGTTCACCGCCGAGTATGGCCTCGCCGGTGTGTTCTGCACACCCGACTGGTCGCCGAACACCACCATCCGCAACCACCCGACGGAGGACATCGTGCTGCCCTCCACGAGCGTGCCCGCCTACGGCTACGCCTTCATGTTCAACGGCTGCGAGGGCATCACCCGCGCGCCGGCGCTGCCGGCAATGACGCTGGGTGAATACTGCTACGACGACATGTTTGCCGGCTGCACCAGCCTCGAGACCGCTCCCGCGCTGCCCGCCACCGACCTGAGCAATGCCGAGGGCGCCTACACGTTTATGTTCAACGGCTGCACCAGTCTGGTCAACGCTCCGGCGTTGCCCGCCACCACGCTTGGCAACATGTGCTACGACGGCATCTTCATGGGCTGCACCAGCCTCACCGAAGCGCCCGCGCTGCCCGCCGTCACGCTCGTGAGCGGCTGCTACAGCGAGATGTTCATGGGCTGCACCAGCCTCGAGACCGCTCCCAAGTTGCGCGCTGCCACGCTCGCCGACTATTGCTACTCGATGATGTTCAGCGGCTGCTCGAGCCTGAACCGCGTCGAGTGCCTCGCCACGGACATCAGCGCCGAGGGCTGCACCCTCAACTGGCTTGAGGACGTCGCCCCCACGGGCACCTTCATCACCAAGCGCGGCATGACCGGCTGGCCAACCGACAGCCCCAGCGGCATCCCCGAGGGATGGACCGCCCGGGAGCAGCAACTCACCCCGATGGTGGTGCTGGTGGAGTACAACGGCTCATCAAGCACCCGCCTCTACTTCACCAACCGCAGCGAGGACATCACCGTGGGAAGTTACTTCACGCCGGAGGACGAGCCCACAGGCAGCTACTACGTGCGCGGTGTGTGGAAAGGCGAGCAGGTGACCGGAAGACGTAGCGGCATGACCACGCCGGCATGGGGGTCACAGGCGCGCACCACGTGCTACACCGTGGTCTATGAGCCGTCGTTCGCCGAGGTCCAGCCCACCAACCTCTACGGCTGGTACCACAACTTCACAAGGCTCAACACCATTATCGGAGCGGAGAACCTCGACACGAGCAAGGCCGACTTCTTCAACAATATGTGCTACAACTGCACCAACCTGCGGACCATCGATGTGAGCCACTTCGACACAAGCAACGCCACGCGCATGGATGGCATGTTCTACAACTGCACCTACCTCTCGGAGATTACGGGTCTGGAGAACTTCGACACGCGCAATGTCGAGTCGATGAGTTATATGTTCTATAACTGCCGGCAACTGGCGGGCATCGAGAGCGCCATCGCAGGATGGAATACCGCCAACTGTAGCAGTTTCGGCTATATGTTCTATGACTGCCGCGCGCTGGGAGCCCTCGACCTGAGCGGCTGGAACACAGCCAACGTCACCGGCATGGGGTATATGTTCTACAACTGCTACAACATCACGACCCTCGACGTGAACTCATGGAACACGGCCAAGGTCACCTCGATGGAGGACACTTTCTATGGCTGCAAACTGCTCACTACCATCGATGTGTCGCGCTGGGACACCGGCAAGGTGACCAACATTGCCGGTATGTTCTTCAACTGCACGGGGCTGACGTCGCTCGATGTGAGCCGCTGGAACACAATCAATGTCACGAACTTCAACAGTGCTTTCCGCAACTGCTCGGCACTGACCACGCTCGACGTGAGCCGGTTCGACACCCGCAACGCCACGCAGATGATCAGCGTGTTCCTCGGCTGCTCCGGCCTAACCTCGCTTGATCTGAGCAATTTCTATACGAGCAACGTCACGAGCATGGGCGGTATGTTCAACGGCTGCAAGCAGCTGCAGAGCGTCACGGTGAGCAACCTGTGGACAACGGCCAACGTCACGTCGTCCGGCAATATGTTCACCGGCTGCACGGCAATCGTGGGCGAGGACGGCACCACGCTCGACACCAACGTGATTGACAAGACCAACGCCCACTACGGCGCGGGCGGCTACCTGCGCCGCGGCGCGGACATCGCTCTGGGCACGCAACCTTATGCCATCTACGACGCCACGACAACCACCATCTACCTGCTCGAGGCCGACGAGACCATCACCGCCGACAGCCAGTATACCCCCGAGGGAGCCGCCGAGCCGGTCAACATCTCCAACGTGTGGTACGGCGATGCGGTCACCAAGCAGCAAAATTCATACTCTGGACCGTCGTGGAGCGGGTTGATGGATGCGACCGTAGTGAAAATCCTGCCGTCGTTCGCCAGTGTCAAGCCCACCAGCACAGCCTACTGGTTCTATTTCTACAACATGGTCGAACTCACCGGCCTGGAGAACCTCGACACCAGCGACGTGACCGATATGCACCACATGTTTGGCGGCGCGCAGAAGATCACGAGCCTCGACGTGAGCAGCCTCGACACCGGCAAGGTGACCGACATGGGCGACATGTTCTTTAATGGCTTCGAGTTGACCGAAATTATAGGTCTCGACTGCTTTGACACGTCACATGTCACCAATTTCGGCGATATGTTCTATGGCTGCCAAAAGATTGAGAGCCTTGACGTGAGCGGCTGGGACACCTCGAGCGCCACGAGAATGATAAGCATGTTTGAGTGGTGCTCCAAACTTCAAAGCCTTGACCTGACCGGCTGGGACTTCTCCAAAGTGATCACCACCAGCGGCATGTTCCGTGGGTGCTACGCGCTTGAGGAAATCACCGGCGTCGAGAACTTTGACATGTCAAGCAACACTTATGTGTCCTATATGTTCGACGAGTGCCGCAGTTTGAAGTCGCTCGACCTGAGCGCCTGGGACACCAGCAAGTGCAAGGGGTTCGAATACACGTTTTATGGTTGCGAGTCATTGTCGAGCCTTGACGTGAGCAACTGGGACTTCTCGAGCGTGGACAAGGGCACCTCCTATTATGGCGATTTCTGCTGCATGTTCACCAACTGCCTGTCATTGGGCAGCCTTGACCTGAGCACCTGGGACACCGGCACCGTCACCGACACTAAATCGATGTTCAGCGGCTGCACGGGTTTGCAGGCAATCTTCATCGGCGACGGCTGGGACATGAGCAATGTCACCGACTCGGAAAGTATGTTCTACAACTGCAAGTCCATCGTGGGCCAGGACGGCACCACCTACGACGAGGCGAACACCGATGTCGCCGTGGCGCATGCCGACGAGGGCGGCTACCTGCGCGACGAGGCTCCGTTTGACGCCTACACGCTCGCTACCGTACTCACCCTCGACGAGGGCAACGAGTACCACGTGAGCAACGCTCTGCGTGTGGTCGCCGTGAGCGACGACAACGGGCACGCCTACGTCACCGATGAGGCCGGCACCTGGGCACGCCTCGACATGGACGCCACCGGTCTCACCGCCGGAAACGCGCTCGTGAACACCATCGCCACGCTTGACAACGGCACCACCGCGCCGGCACTGAACGCGGTCACCGCCACGCCCACCGGCGACATCACCGATGTCGAGAGCCTCATCGCGGCAATCGACTTGGCTGCCGGCTTTGACATACCGGCCGTGGGGGCTGTGGTCAAAGTCACCGGCTACTACTTCGACGGCACCCTGCGCGGCTGGCACGACAACAGCGGCCAGAGCCTGACGCTCGCAACCGACTACTCAGGCACGGCTCCGGCATTTGTGAACGGCAACAAGTACACTGTCACCGCCGCTCTCGAACTCAAAGAGCCGTGGAGCGCCGCCCCGCGTCGCGCGCGTTCATCATTCGACTACGACTTCCAGAACCTCATCGGCCAAGTCATCTCGAGCGACGCAACTGTTGTGACCGGCATCACCGACGTCAAGACCGGTCAACCGACCGAAGGCGACGGCATCACCTACGACCTGCAGGGACGCCGCGTGGCCGACCCCACAGCGCCCGGCATCTACATCCGCGACGGCCGCAAGTTCATCGTCCGCTAAGCGGTTCTCGTCTGCAGCCGCCTCCCGGCCACCACTTCTGCCTCAACAATGAGCGGGATGCCCCTTTGGTGTCATTTTGCCACTATGGTATTTAGTTTGCAATTATTGCTGTCCGGTAAAATCCATTAGGATTGTCAAAGACTGTAGGGCCTCGCCTTGGCGTGGCCGCAAGCGGCGACAAATGTGAGCCCCGTCAGGGGCGACAGAATGGCATCGGGCTGACACAACCTGCTTCGCAGGTTGCACTAACCTGCGAAGCAGGTTTTACAAGAACCCCAGGTTGGAGCGAAGCGACTACCTGGGGTGACGGCCCGAAAGGAAATGCTACCTCGAAGAGGTTGCACCGTCCGTCGCCACGATAGAGGCCGATGGTGCAACCTCTTCGAGGTAGCGATAACGGGATTGCTTGACCCCAAGTAGGCGCCTGCGGCGCCAACTTGGGGCTTTTGTAAAACCCACTGCGTGGGTTTGTGCAACCTGCCGCAGCAGGTTGTGAACCTGTAACCATTCATGTTGCCCCCCGCCGCGTCCCCGCCAATTATGCATTATGCATTCTCATAAATTCATGTACATTCATGTTCACCCCCCCGCGTCTAAAGTCTAACCATTCGTGTTGCCCCCCGCCGCGTCCCCGCCAATTATGCATTATGCATTATGAATT
>JAFTDD010000080.1 GCA_017454355.1 Muribaculaceae bacterium | reverse complement strand
GTTTCTGAGAGTTCTTAGAGTTCTAAGAGTTCTAAGGGTTATTGGCGGTCTTGGAATTTATATGCCAGCCGAAGAGGGCGCCGAGCACGATGTAGATGATGGGGTTGCTCACCACGGGCCAGCCGCTGTAGATGAGCAGTGCGACGGCGGCGGGGATGGCGACGGTGCGCCATGTGATGCCGGCGGTGCGGGCGGTGGTGATGACGGGCGCGATAATCAAGGCGACCACGGCGGGCCGTATGCCGCGGAAGATGCTCACCACCGTGGGATTGTTCTTGAAGACGTCCGGCGTGAGGAAGATGGCGATGGCGAGGATGATGAGGAATGATGGCAGGATGGTGCCCAGTGCAGCGACGATGCTGCCCGGCAGGCCCCGCAGGCGGTCGCCGATGACGGTGCTGATGTTCACGGCGAGGATGCCCGGCATGGACTGTGCCACGGCGAGCAGGTCGAGAAACTGCTCGCGGTCGAGCCAGCCGTGCCGGTCCACGACTTCGCGCTCGATGAGCGAGAGCATCGCCCAGCCGCCGCCAAAAGTGAAGGCGCCGATTTTGGCGAAAGTGAGAAAGAGGTTGAGATATGGCGTCCTCCCCCCCGCCCCTCCTGAAGGAGGGGGGCTTGCGGTTGTTCCGGGAGTGGAATTCTGTTTCATAGGAGAAATGGGAGTTATGGGAGAGATAGGGGCGGTGCGGCCACGGTGTGGCCGCCCACCGGACGGGAGGTGCCGCTATTGCGGCTCCCCCTCCTTCAGGAGGGGGTGGGGGGAGGCCAGGTTGTAGTAGAGGCCGCGGCGTGCGAGCAGGTCGTTGTGGGTGCCCTGCTCGGCGATGCGGCCGTGGTCGAGCACGATGATGCAGTCGGCGCCGCGCACTGTGCTCAGGCGGTGGGCGATGACAAAGGTGGTGCGTCCCTTCATCAGGGTATCCATGCCGCGCTGGACGAAGCGCTCGGTGCGGGTGTCGATGCTGCTTGTGGCCTCGTCGAGGATGAGTACGGGCGGGTCGGCGACGGCGGCCCGCGCGATGGCCAGCAGTTGCCGCTCGCCGTGGCTGAGGTTGCCGCCGTCGTCGGTGAGCACGGTGTGGTAACCGTCGCTCAATCGTCGGATAAAGCCGTCTGCACCCACCAGTTTGGCGGCCTCGATGCAGTCTTGGTCGGTGGCGTCGAGGCGGCCGTAGCGGATGTTGTCGAGCACCGAGCCGGTGAAGAGGTGGGTCTGTTGCAGCACCATGCCCAGGGCGCGGCGCAGCGAGCGCTTTTGGATGCGGCTGACGGGTATGCCGTCGATGGTGATGGAGCCGTGTTGGATTTCGTAGAAGCGGTTGATTAGGTTGGTGACAGTCGTCTTGCCGGCGCCTGTGCCTCCCACAAAGGCGATTTTCCAGTCGGGCATGGCGTTGATGTCGATGTCGTGTAGCACGGTCTTACCGGGCACGTAGCCGAAGTCGACATCGCGCAGTTCCACGCCGCCGTCCACCTTGACAAAGCGTGGCCTGCCGTCCTTGCCCTCGGCGGGCACCTGCCACGCCCAGAGGCCGGTGGGCAGGGGTGTGGGCATGAGGAAGCCGTCGGAGGTCTCGACGGCGTTCACCAGAGTGACGTCGCCGTCGTCCACCTCGGCCGGCTCGTCCATCAGGCTGAAGACGCGCTCGGCGCCCACGCTGGCGTTGAGCACGCTGTTGATTTGCTGGCTGACGTTGGCGATGGGCCGCGCGAAACTCTTGTTGAGGGTGAGGAAGGCCACGAGGGTGCCCAGCGAGAGGTCGATGTGGCCGTCAAGGATGAGCCATGCGCCCATGACGGCGATGAGCACGTAGGTGAGGTGGCCCAGGTTGCCGTTGACGGGCATGACGATGTTGGCGATGCGGTTGGCGTCGTAGGTGCTGGCGCGCAGTTGCTCGTTGAGGCGTTCAAACTGCTCGGCGGCCTGCCGCTCGTGGTTGAAGACTTTGACCACACGCTGTCCGCCGACGATTTCCTCGATAAAGCCGTTGACCTCGGCCAGTTTCTCCTGTTGAGTCTTGAAGTGGGTGCGGCTGCGCTTGCCCAGGGTCGTTGTGGTCCACGCCATGACCAGAGCCATGACCACCGAGACGGCCGTCAGCGGCAGGCTCAGGGCGAGCATGCTGGCGAGGGTGGCGGTGATGGTGATGAGGGAGTTGAGGGTTTGCGGCAGGCTCGAGCCAATCATCTGGCGCAGGGAGTCGATGTCGTTGGTGTAGGTGGACATGACTTTGCCGTGGGCGTTGCTGTCGAAGTAACTCACCGGCAGTTGTTGCATGTGGTCAAACAAGGAGGTGCGCAGGGTGAACATCGTGCCCTGCGAGACGTTGATCATCAGTCGGCTGTGGGCGTATGAGCAGACGACGCCTATCAGCAGCACGGTTGCCAGCAGGCCGAGCGTGTGGGCCAGTGGCGAGTAGTCTGGGGTGGCGGCGGCGGTGAGCGGCGCGATATAGTCGTCGATGAGCGAGCGCGTGAACAGTGTCGAGGCCAGCGTGGTGAGGCTGGTGACGACGATGCAGGCTGCGACGGTCATCAGCGAGAATCGGTAGTTGCTCCAGATGATGCGCATCAGGCGCCATAGGGGCGCGCGAGACGTGGGGCTCTCGGCGGCGTAACGCGTCGCCGCGCCTTGCCGGTTATTATCGAAAGGTCTCATTTTCTCTTTTTTCTAGGGTTTCTAGTTTTTCTAGTTTTTCTAGGGTTTCTAGTTTTTCTAGTTGCCCTGGAGGTCGTTGATGTCGCGGTATACGTCGCAGGTGGCCAGCAGGTTCTCGTGGGAGTCGAAGCCCACGAGACGTCCGTTGTCGAGCACGATGATGCTGTCGCAGTCGCGTATTGAGGAGATGCGCTGCGAGATGATGATTTTTGTCACGCCGGGCATGGCGGTGGCGAGGCTGCGCCGCACCCGCGCGTCGGTGTCGTTGTCGAGGGCGCTGGTGCTGTCGTCGAGGATGAGCACCCGTGGCTTCTTGAGCAGCGCGCGGGCGATGCACAGCCGCTGCCGCTGTCCGCCGCTCAGGTTGGCGCCGCCCTGCTCGAGCAGGCTGTCGTAGCCGTCGGGCATCTGCTCGATGAACTCATCGGCGCACGCCAGGCGGCAGGCCTCGCGGCATTGGTCGAGTGTGGCGTGCTCGTCGCCCCAGCGCAGGTTGTCGAGCACTGTGCCGGTGAAGAGCGTGTTTTGCTGCAGCACAACGGCCACGGCGTCGCGCAGGGCCGTGAGGTCGAGGGTGCGCACGTCCTTGCCGCCCACCCTGACGGTGCCTCGTGTGACGTCGTAGAGGCGGCTGATGAGGTTGATGAGCGAACTCTTGCCGCTGCCGGTGCCGCCGATGAGGCCGATGGTTTGGCCGGCGGCGATGTGCAGGTCGATGTCGTGGAGGGCATACTCGCCGCTGCCGCCCTTGTAGGCGAAACTGACGCGGTCAAAGTCGATGCTACCGTCGGGGATGACGGCGTCGGCCCCGGCGGGGTTGACGATGTCGGGCACCTCGTTGATGACGGCTGCCACGCGCTCGGCGCTGGCGGCGCTCTGGGTGAGTTGCACAAAGACCATGCTCACCATCATCAGCGACATAAGGATGCTCATGACATAAGTGAACAGCGAGGTGAGTTGTCCGGTGGTGAGCGTGCCGGCGACCACAAAGTGCGCTCCCCACCACGAGATGGCGATGATGCAACCATAGACGACCATGTTCATCACGGGGTGGGTGCCGGCCATGAGCGCCTCGGCCTTGACGTAAAGGTCGTGGAGGCCGCTCGCGGCGTCGTTGAACTTGTCGCGCTCGTAGTCCTCGCGCGTGAACGCTTTGACCTCGCGCACCCCGGTGACGTTCTCCTTCACCACGGTATTCACCCGGTCATACTGCTTGAACACTCCGGTGAACAACCGGCCCACGCGGGTGATGATAAAGTAGAGAAAGACGGCGAGAATGACCGTCGCGGTGACGAAAACGAGGCTCAAATCCGGACTGATGACGAAGCACATCACGATGCTCGACAGCAGCGTGAACGGAGCGCGCACGGTGCCTCGCAGGAGCATCTGGAAGGCGTTCTGGAGATTATTCACGTCGGTAGTCATGCGTGTGACCAGTCCGGCGGTGGAGTATTTGTCGATGTCGCCGAAGGCGAAGCGCTGCACGTTGGCGAACATGGCGCTGCGCAGGTTTGCCGCGAAGCCTGTTCCGGCGTATGCCGAGAGGCGTCCGGCGATGATGCCCAGCGTGAGGCTCACCGCGGCCATACAGAGCATGATGGCGCCGTAACGGTAGGCGGCGGGCATGTCGCCGGCGTTGATGCCTTTGTCGATGAGCGAGGCGGTGACGTAGGGGATGAGCACGTCGATGACGGCCTCGAGCATCACCATCAGCGGGCAGAGCAGTGTCGCGCGCCAGTATTGCCCGATTTGTCGGGCGATTGTCTTGAACATATTCGGTCAGAATTGTGGAATTGAACCGCTAAATTACAAAATAACCGCGAGACACAAGCATTATCTTCCGGAAATTTTCTATTAAACGAGCCCCCGCCGGGTGCGGCGGGGGCGACGGGGCCGGCGCGAGGGCGCGCGGCATGGGCAACGGGGGGAGGTCAACCTTTCATTTAATATTCCTCGGCGTCGAAGAAGAAGTCGTCGTCGGTGCTAGGGTAGTCGGGCCAAAGGTCCTCAATGGACTCGTAGGTCTCTCCCTCGTCCTCAATTTCCTGCAGGTTCTCGATTACCTCGAGGGGCGCGCCGCTGCGCTGTGCGTAGTCAATCAGCTCATCTTTGGTGGCGGGCCAGGGGGCGTCCTCCAACTTGGTTGCTAATTCAAGTGTCCAATACATAGTTAGTTACGTTATTTTTACGGTTCGTTTACTCAAAATTGGCTGCAAATATAGTAAAAAACCTGCAAGTGCGATATATTTTGACAAAAAAAATCATCGTATGTGGGTTTTGCGAGTTTTTTTGTAATTTTGCAAGTTCAAAACAGAATATCCTATGGAGAAGAATTTTTTGGACCGCAAGTTGATGGGCCTTGTGGCCGGTCGCGACGTGCTGGTTACGGTGATTGCCGTCATCGTGATGGCCGTTGTCGCCTGGGCGTTTTTCCATCCGAGTGACGTGCGTGGCGACGTGCTTGCCCAGCACGACACGTTGCAAGGCATCGCCAATGGCCAGGAGGGAATCCTCTATGAGCAGCAAACCGGCGAGATAACCCGCTGGACCGACGCGCTGTTCGGCGGTATGCCCACGTTCCAGATTCGCCCGACGTACGACTCGTCTAGTTGGCTGTCGCTGGTGGGGAAGGTGCTCACGCTGGGCTTTCCGGCGCCGGTGAGTTATTTGTTCCTGCTTATGATGGGCTTCTACCTGCTGGCGCGGTCGCTGCGGCTGCGGTGGCACTACGCGTTGATGGGGGCTTTGGCCTATGCCTTCTCGACTTATTTTGTCATCCTCATCGGCGCGGGTCACATCTGGAAGTTGCTCACGCTGTGTTACATTCCGCCCACTCTGGCGGGCATTATCTGGGCCTATCGCGGCCGCTACCTGTGGGGTGGCGGCTTGGCGGCGCTCATGGCGGCGATGCAGTTGCACAACAATCACGTGCAGATGACTTACTATTCGCTTGTGCTCATCGTGTCGCTGGCCCTCGCTTTCCTGGTGACGGCCGTGAGACAGAAGCAACTGTCGCGGTGGTGCAAGGCCACGGCGATGCTCACCGTGGCGGCGGCGCTGGCGGTGGCGGCTAACCTGCCCAACCTGTATCTGACGGCCCTCTACACGCCCGAGACCATCCGCGGCGGCCACAGCGAACTGGTGGCAGAGGGTGCCTCGAGCGACGACGGGCTTGACAAGGACTATATCACGGCATGGAGTTACGGCATCGACGAGACGCTGACGCTGCTGGTGCCCAACGCCAAGGGCGGTGCCACGCTGCGCCCGGAGGGCGGCGGCAACAAGATCCTCACGCTCGACGCGGTGAAGGGGGTCGACAAGGCGCTGGCCGAGGTGACCGGCGACGCACAGATGCGCTCGGCCCTGCGCGGACAGTTGCTCAACCAGTTGCCGCAGTACTTCGGCGACCAGCCGATGACCAACGGTCCGGTGTATGTGGGCGCAATCATTGTGGCTCTGTTCCTGCTGGGGTGTGTGGTTGTGGGCGGCCCGCTGAAGTGGGCGTTGCTGTTGTCGACCATCGTGAGCGTGTTGCTGGCGTGGGGTCACAACGCGATGTGGCTCACCGACTTCCTGATTGACCACATGCCGATGTATAACAAGTTCCGGTCGCCGTCGAGCGCGCTGATTGTCGCGGAAATCGCGATGCCTGCGCTGGCGTTGCTTGGCCTGCGCGAGTTGATTGCGCAGCCGGGCCGTCGCGTGTCGCTTGGCGGCAAGAAGTTCACGGTGGGCGTGACGGCGCTGGCCACGACGTGCCTGACGGCGCTGGTGTGTCTTGTGATTGCCTTGTGGCCCGGCGTAGTGGGCTTGTGGAACGGCGGTGAAACCGACCGCCAGTTGCTGGAGATGTCCCGCGAGACGCCCGAGGTGGCTGCCGCTGTGGAGGCGGTGCGCGCCTCGATGGTGAGTGCCGACGCGTGGCGCTCGTTCTTCTTCCTTGTGGTGGCGCTGGTGCCGATGACGCTCACCGTGCTGAGCAAACTGCGCGGCCGCTACACGGTGGCGGCGCTCGCCGTGCTCACCTTGCTGGACCTCTACCCGGTGTGCCACCGCTACGTCAACGAGGACTCGTTTGTGCCCGCGGCGTCGCAGCGGCAACAGTTGGCGATGCGTCCGGCCGACCAGCAGATACTCGCCGACACCGCGTCGCACTACCGCGTGATGGACTATCAGCACTTTGCCGAGGCGATGCCCAGTTACTACCACAAGACGGTGGGCGGCTATCACGCCGCGAAACTCAAACGCTATAACGACCTGATTGAGCACCAGATAGTCAAAGGTAATATGGGTGTGCTCAACATGCTCAACACCAAGTACTTTATTCTTGACGACAACACCGTGCGGCAGAACGGCGATGCCCTGGGCAACGCGTGGCTGGTGGACAGTGTTGTCGTCGTCAAGGGCGCAAACGCCGAGATGGCCGCTTTGGACAGCCTCGACGTGCGCCACGTGGCCGTTGCCGATAGCGCGTTTGCCTCGTTGGCGGCCGCAGTGCGCCCCGTGGAGCGCGGCGACACGGTGCGCCTGACGTCTTACGCTCCCAACCGCCTGAGTTACCGTCTGCACAGCGCGCGCGGCGGTGTGGCGGTCTTCAGCGAGGTGTACTTCCCGTGGGGCTGGACGGCCACCATCGACGGGAAGCCCGCCGATATCGGCCGGGTGAACTATGTGCTGCGCGCGATGGCTGTGCCGGCCGGCGACCACACCGTGGTGATGGAGTTCAAGCCGGCGGCCGTGAAGATTACAACCAACATCGCCACCACGGCGATTATCGTCATCTTCCTGTTGCTGCTGGGCGCGTTGAACCATAGCGTGTGGGTCCGTCGCCGTTCAGCCTGATAAGCCAATGAACCTATTGACGCGATATACCAGCGCGCTGGGCCGCATGCGTCGCAGCCGCGGCTACGGCATCCACTCGCCGTTCGCGTTCCGCTTTGTGCTGGACGTGCTGTGCGAGCGGCTGCCGTACTATGCGTTCGGGTATATCGACGAGTTGCGGCGCGCCGTTGTGGCTGCCGTGCGCACCGGTTTCTGGCGTCATCCGCGCGTGATCAGCGCCAAAAATGCGCGTATGCTCTTCCGCATCACCAACTATTTTAACCCGCGCCGGATTTTGCAGGTGGGCACGAGTTATGGTGTGAGCAGCGCGTCGATGCTGGCAGTGGACAGCCGCTCGCGGCTGTGGCTCTATGAGCCTGCGTTGGACTCATATCCTGTGGTGGCGCGTGTGCTGGCGCCTTACATCGAGCGAGTGACCACGGGTACCCTGTTGCCGGGCCTGATTGCCGAGTGGCGCGCGGCCCCGGGCGATGACGAGCCGTTTGTGCTTGTCAATGACCTGCCCGGCGGCGAGGCAGACTATGAGGCGGTGAGCGCCCTGCTGCGCGATGTGATTGACGGCGGCGGCACGGTGGTGCTGCGCAACCTCTCGCGCGAGGCGCTGATGGAGCGCCTCTGGGACAACTGTGTGGCCCACGGCGATCGCGGCCAGTTGTTCACCAACGGGAAGATAGCCGTGGTAGTGGCCAGCCGCAAGTTGCAGCGCGAGGTGTTCACCTTGTGGTTTTAGTCCTGCGATGACAGAAAGAGAGGAAAAATTGCGGCAGCGTTTTGGCGCCTATCTGACTGTGGAACGGGCCTTGTCGCGCAACACGGCGGCGAGTTACGACCACGATGTGCAGAAGTTGATGACTTTTCTTGAGGGCAGCGGGCGCGATGTGACCACGGCCACCGCGGCCGATGTGGAGCAGTTTGTGTGTACGCTCCACGACGTGGGGGTGGGCGCGCGCTCAACGGCCCGCATCATCTCTGGGCTGAAGACGTTCTATAAGTTCCTGCGTGTGGAGGGCGTTATCAGTTCGGAGCAAGACCCGACGGCGTTGCTCGACGCGCCTCGGCTTGGTCGCCACCTGCCGCAGGTGCTCACGCTCGAGGAGATTGACGCGATGGTGTCGTGCATTGACATGAGCAAACCGGAGGGTGTGCGCAACCGCGCAATCATCGAGACGATGTACGGCTGCGGACTGCGCGTGAGCGAGTTGGTGAACCTGACGTTGCAGTCGGTGGTTCGCGATGAGGAATATGTGATTGTGCAGCACGGCAAGGGCGACAAGCAGCGGTTGGTGCCCATCTCGCCGGTGGCCCTGCATTGGATTGACGTGTATATAGAAGAGGTGCGCAGCCGCCAGGTGGTGGCTCGCGGCAGCGACGACGTGCTGTTTCTCAATCGTCGCGGAGGTCGGCTGAGCCGTCAGATGGTGTTTCTGA
This sequence comes from Muribaculaceae bacterium, assembly GCA_017454355.1. GTDB lineage: Bacteria > Bacteroidota > Bacteroidia > Bacteroidales > Muribaculaceae > Sodaliphilus. The sequence continues at coordinate 458 of JAFTDD010000080.1, read as the reverse complement.
TTATCAAGGGGCTGTGTGAGTTGGCCGGGGTGCGCAAGACGGTGAGTCCCCACACGCTGCGCCACAGTTTCGCCACCCACCTGCTCGAGGGTGGGGCCAACCTGCGGGCTATCCAGCAGATGTTAGGGCATGAGAGCATCACGACCACCGAGGTGTATATCCACCTTGACCGCGCCCACCTGCGCGACGAAATCCTGCTGCACCATCCCCGCAACCGACGTCAATAAACTCAAGTTTCTAACTAAAGTAGGTTCGCGTCAATTTCCGTCAGACGGGAATTGACGCTAACTTGCTTTAGGAACTTGAATGTTTAATTGTTGAGTCCACTGCAAAAAGTGGCGATTTTTAGAATTATGATTAGTCAGATGGCATTATGCGGCCATTCTGAGCGGTTCCCAGCCGAAATGCGGATTTTGCTGAAACCATCCTGGTTGAGCAAAAATTCGTTCCAAGGCTTC
>JAFTDD010000079.1 GCA_017454355.1 Muribaculaceae bacterium | reverse complement strand
AAATTTTCGTAAATATTTTATTTTCTGTTGTTTATAATTAATTTACGTGAATTTACGAAAATTTACGAGAAATACACCAATAGATAAAAATAGACGTAAATAGACGTAAATAGACGAGAGGTTGGAGAGTTGCGGAATTAAGGAGAAACATAAAAAAGAGTGGGCTTTTGTCCGAAAAATATTTTATCTCGTAAATTTTCGTAAATTAACGTAAAATATTTTAACTAACAGAAGATAAACTATTTACGAAAATTAACGAGAAAGATTTTACGAAAATTTACGAAAATTCACGGGAGATTAATTTTCGAGATGTCACGGATTTTAGTTACCTTTGCAAGTTATTGAAGATACGATGGGCAAAACATTCGGTAAAATATTGAAATACGGCTTGCCGCTGCTGGTGAGCGTCGTGCTCGGCGTCTATCTCTACCATAGCGTGGACTGGACTGCCATTAACGCCGCGCTACAGAACGACGTGAACTACTGGTGGTTCCTGCCCATGCTGGTCATCAACGTGGGTAGCCACGTCTTCCGCGGTCTGCGGTGGCAGTTGCAGTTGCGAGCCATCGGCGTCAACACCCCGGCGGTGCCGGTGGTGAACTCGATTTTCGCCACCTACTTTATCAACCTCTTTGTGCCCCGGCTGGGCGAGGTGTTCCGCGTGGGCTACATCTCGCGGCGCGAGAACGCTCCGTTCAGCACAGTGTTCGGCACGATGGTGAGCGACCGCCTATGCGACACGGTGATGGTGGGTCTGCTCACTCTGCTCACCCTCGCGCTGGCCGGCGACAAGATGCTGGAATTCTTTGGCGCCGAGGCCGGCGGCGGCACGGTGTTGTGGTGGCTGCTTGGCCTATGCGCCGCCGGCGCGGCGGCGGCCGTGTGGCTCTATCACAGCACGAGCGACAACCGCGTGATTGCAGCCCTGCGCGGCGTGGTCACCGGCGTGTGGCAGGGCTTCATGTCAATCGCACGCGTCGAGAGTCTCTGGCTCTTCCTGCTCTACACGCTGCTCATCTGGGGCTGCTACTTCGGCGGCTTCCTTGTGGCTGTGCAGGCATTCTCCTTCCCCATCGAGGTGGGCGTGCTCACAGCGCTCGTGCTCTTTGTGCTCAGCAGCCTGGGCATGGCAGTGCCCAGTAACGGCGGACTGGGACCGTGGCAATATGCCATCATCTTCGGCTTTGCCCTCTACGGGCTCGGCACGCTGCCGCTATCATCGCCGTTCAACCCGTTGGCGAGCGCGTTTGCGATGCTCGTGTGGGGACTGCAAACGTTGCTGCTCATCGTGCTGGGCATTTACTCTCTGATAATGATTTCAATTGAAAAACGAAACAATGGACGATAAATTTGACGACTACTTCAACGAACAGGCGGGCCAAGAACCCGAGCCCACAGTTCAGCCCGAGACACCGCGCGAGCGTGAGGAACGACGCATCGACGAGGCGACCATCGAGCGCGGACACAACACACTGCGCACCGTCATCGTCACCACCGTCGTGGTGCTGCTGATGATGCTCGGCCTGTGGCTGTGGTGGCGCTACTACTACCCCTACAGCACCGAGCAAGTGCACGGCTTCATAACGTCGGTCAAGGCCGAGGGCCTCATTAAAACCTACGAGGCCGAGATGGTCAAAGTCTCCTACGTGGGCGACACTTTCCACATCGACGAGGTGGTGCCGTTCAGCATCGAGAGCGACTCGGTGGCCAGGCGCTGCGAGGTGTTTAACAGCAACGGCCGGCGCGTGGTGCTCACCCTCGACGGATACCGCGGCGCGCTGCCTTGGCGCGGCAACAGCCGCCTGGTGGCCGTCGACATTGCCCCCGACAGCCTCCGCGTCGAAACCAAACGATAGATTAATGGTTGAGAGGTTGAGCCATTTGCTCCATCGCAAATGGGAATAAATGTAGGGCCTCGCCTTGGCGTGACCGTCCCGCGAAGACAAATCCATTATCCCGAGCGCTTGTAGGGGCAGAATTTATTCTGCCCACTTCGAGGCTCAACCCCTCAACCCTCAACCTCTCAACCCCTCAACCCCTAAACCTCTCAAAAGCAATGCGACAAGTAAGGGCAAAAAAATCGCTGGGACAACACTTCCTCACCGACCTCTCCATCGCCGAGCGCATCGCCGCCACCGTCGATGTCGACACCTCGCTGCCTGTGCTCGAGGTGGGTCCGGGCATGGGCGTGCTGACGCAGTTCCTGCTTGAGCGCGGCCGTGACCTCACAGTTGTTGAACTCGACCGCGACAGCGTGGCCTACCTCAAGCAGCGCTACCCCGTTGAACTCGCTGATGGCCGCCTCATCGAGGGTGACTTCCTGCAGATGGACCTGCACGCCGTCTACGGCGACCGGCCGTTTGCCATCACGGGCAACTACCCCTACAACATCTCGTCGCAAATCTTCTTTAAACTGCTCGACAACAAAGACTCGGTGCCCCTGTGCACCGGCATGGTGCAGCGCGAGGTGGCACAACGCATCGCCGCCCCTCCGGGCAACCGCACCCGCGGCATCCTGAGCGTGCTGCTACAAGCATGGTACGACATCGAGTACCTGTTCACGGTCGACGAGCACGTCTTCTCGCCGCCGCCCAAGGTCAAGAGCGGCGTGATACGCCTGCGGCGCAACAGCGTCACCGAGTTGGGCTGCGATGAGCGACTGTTCAAGACCGTTGTCAAGACGTCCTTCGGCCAGCGACGCAAGACGCTGCGCAACAGCCTGCGGTCGCTGCTGCCTCCGGGCGAGGCCTCCACCGCCCTGCTCGCCCGGCCCATCTTCGACCTGCGCCCCGAACGCCTCTCCGTGACCGACTTCATCGACCTCACCAACCTCATCGTTGAGCGTTGAGAGGTTGAGCGTTGAGAGGTTGAGCCAATCGCTATCGCGATTGGGTATAAATGTAGAGCCTCACAAAGGACGAGGCAAGCCTCGTCCCTACATCGAAGCCATTCCGCAGCGACAAATCCATTATCACCGAGCGCGATAGCGCGAGGCTCAACTACTCAACCCTCAACCACTCAACCCTCAACCACTCAACCCTCAACCTCTCAACCTCTCAACCACTCAACCTCTCAACCACTCAACCTCTCAACCTCTCAACCACTCAACCTCTCAACCTCTCAACCCCTCGACCGTTCACTATGAAGGATTTCGACAAATCATATATCCAGCAACTCGAGCAACTGGCCCAGGCCCGCGACGGCGACGCCATCCTCAAGGCAATCGCTGACCTGCACCCCGCCGACATCGCCGAACTGATCGGCGATATGGACCTTGACGACGCCCTGTTCATCTATCAGCAACTGAGCGACGAACTCGCCGCCGATGTCCTCGTCGAACTCGACGAGGACCAACGTCACGACCTGCTCTCCAAACTGAGCACCGAGGACATCGCCGACGCCCTCGAGCAGATGGACACCGACGACGCCGTCGACGTTATCCAGGAACTCGATGAGGAAGACCGTGAGGAAGTTATCCGCCACATCGACGATGTGGAGCAGGCAGGCGACATCGTCGACCTCCTCCAGTATGACGAGGAGACCGCCGGTGGATATATGACCACCGAGATGGTCGTCGTCAACGAGAACCTCTCCATGCAGCAGTGCATCAGCGCCATGCGTGAGCAGGCCGGCGAGGTGGACGAGATCTACAACGTATATGTTGTCGACGACGACAACCGCCTCAAGGGCATCTTCCCCATCAAGGCCACCATCACCAACCCCCTGGCGGCCCGCATCAGCGAGGTGATGGAGCCGGACCCCATCGCCGTCAAGGCCGACACTCCCATCGACGAGGTGGCGCGCGACTTCGAGAAATACGACCTCGTGGCCGTGCCGGTGGTCGACAGCATCGGCCGTCTGCTGGGCCGCATCACCATCGACGACATCATCGACCAGGTGCGCGAGCAGGGCGAGAAGGACTACAAGTTTGCCAGCGGTATCGCCGGCGACATCGACACCGGCGACAGTGTGCTCACCCAGGTCAAGGCGCGCCTGCCGTGGCTCATGGTGGGTCTCGTGGGCGGTATCCTCAACGCGCTCATCCTCGACGGCGGCGAGAGCAACCTGCTGGAGGTGCTACCGGGCATGGCACTCTTTATCCCGCTCATCGGCGGCACAGGCGGTAATGTGGGCACGCAGTCGAGCGCAATCGTCGTGCAGGGCCTTGCCAACGGCAGCCTCGACATCCACCACTCCATGCGGCACATCTTCAAGGAGGTGGGCATCGCTATGCTCAACGCCGCCATCATCGCCGGCCTCGTGTTTCTCTACACCACTTTCAGTCCGCCCGACGACGACGTCGTCAAGGCCCATGTGACCGCGCTCGCCGTCACCATCTCGCTCTTCAGCGTCGTCATCTTCGCCAGCGTGTTCGGCTCGCTCGTGCCCATCGTGCTCGAGAAACTCAAGATTGACCCGGCCATCGCAACCGGCCCCTTTGTCACCGTCACCAACGACATCGTGGGCATGATCATCTACATGGCCATTTCCACCTATCTTATCCGCTCCCTCACCAACCTGGTGATATAGAGCCTTCCCGTAGGCCTCCCCCCACCCCCTCCTAAAGGTGTGGGCTTTGGTGACAAAATAGGCTATAAGCTGCTAAAGTGGCAATTTTTCGCCCCACTTTAGCAGCTTATAACCCATTTTTTATTATCTTTGCAGCAAAAATCAATTAGACATGATTATTGGCAGAGTAAAAGAGAAGAACGAACTGATGGCAGCGTATGCATCGGAATACTCCGAGTTTGTTGCCATCTACGGCCGTCGGCGCATTGGCAAGACATTCCTCGTTAGAGAAACCTTTGACTACCGCTTCACCTTTGAGCACTCCGGACTGGCCGAAAGCAACCTCAGGACGCAGTTGCGGGCTTTCCGTGACTCACTGGTCGAGGCCGGCATGGCCAAGTGCAAAATACCCGAGACATGGATGGATGCCTTCGCCCTGCTGCGCCAACTAATCAAGCAGAGCGGCGACAAAAAGAAAACCGTCTTTATCGATGAGGTGCCTTGGATGGACACTCCGCGCTCTGGCTTTGTGTCGGCTCTCGAATTCTTCTGGAACTCGTTTTGCGCCGCACGGCGCGATGTGCTTCTCATCATCTGCGGCAGCGCCACCTCCTGGATAACAAACAAGGTGCTGCGCAACCACGGCGGCCTCCACAACCGTGTCACCTACCGCCTGCCGCTGCAACCGTTCACACTGCATGAGTGCGAACTGTTCATGCAATCCCGACACATCAACTTGTCACGCTACGACCTGCTGGAGTTATATATGGTTATGGGCGGCGTGCCTTTCTATTGGTCGATGGTCAACCGTGGCGAGAGCGTGGCGCAGTGCGTCGACCGACTTGTGTTTGCTCCCGATGGCAAACTGGCAGGTGAGTTCAACGAACTATATGACTCGCTGTTCAAGACGCCGGACGACTATATTGACGTCGTTGTAACGCTTGGCAACAACGGAGGCGGAATGACGCGACAACAACTCGTCAACGCATGCCACATGGACGGCAACGGCAAGACAACGCGTATCCTTGACGACCTCCAGCAATGCGGCTTTATCAAGCGCGTGACCTCAGCCGGGCTCAAAAACCAAGCAGTTTTTTTGCTCATTGATAACTTTACACTCTTCTATCTCAAGTTTGTGCGTGCCAACAACGTCGGCGACCCCGACTTTTGGACCCACAGTTACCTCTCGGCCACACACAACGCATGGACCGGCCTCGCCTTTGAGAGGGTATGCTTCCAGCATGTGCAGCAAATCAAGCAGGCCCTGGGCATCGCCGGAGTGCGTACCAACGTTTACACCTGGCGCACCGGCCCCGCCGCCGGCCACCGCGGCGCGCAAATCGACATGCTCATCGACAGAGCCGACAATATGGTGAACATCTGCGAGATGAAGTTCTCCAAGCAGGACTACGTCCTTGAGCGGGACGAGGCGATGAGCCTCGCTAACAAGGCCGAGCGGTTCCTTGAGGGGCCGGGACGCGGCAAGTCACTCAACATCACTCTGGTGACGGTCAACGGACTGAAACACACCGGTTATTGGAGCAACATACATCAAGTCGTCACCGCCAACGACCTCTTCAAGGAATAATCACTGTTTCCACGTCAAAAAGAGCCTAAATCACCGGAACACAACCCAAACAACCAAAACAACTTTTTTACTCAAGTTTCTAAAGTAATTATCCTCTGGTAAATAATGGGTTGTGATGTGAATGTAGGGATGAGGCTTGCCTCGTCCTCAGTTGGTAAATTGCATAAATTTTCAGTCGTCAAAACCCACGATAGTGGGTTTTTGTAAAACCTCTGACGAGGTTTGTGCAACCCGCTGAAGCGGGTTGTGATAGTTCAAAATCTGATATCAATAATTTTTTACTTTAGTAACTTTAGTTAATAATTCATGAATAATTAATAAAGAAACCGCAATTTCAGGCACTATATGAAATAGGCTGAAAAACCGCCAAAAAACGCTGCGGGCGGCTGTCGGACGTGTTCCGACGGCCGCTTGTCGCTCATGTTAGGTCGAAATAGTCGGAAATTTCCCGGTTT
>JAFTDD010000078.1 GCA_017454355.1 Muribaculaceae bacterium | reverse complement strand
TGTGGGGCGGTCGAGGTTGCGGTAGGCGATGGCTTCCATGATGTGATGGTCGAGGACGTCGGCGGTGCCTTCGAGGTCGGTGATGGTGCGGGCAACTTTGAGGATGCGGTCGTAGGCCCTTGCGCTCATATTCATCCTTTCCATTGCGTCTTTCAGTTTCTCCAGGCCAGCGGCGTTGGGTTCGGCGTATTTGTGTAGCAGCGACGGGGTCATCTGGGCGTTGCAGTGGATGCTGGGTTCGTCCTTGAAACGGCGCTCCTGCAGGGCTCTCGCGGCGACGACACGCTGACGGATGGCGGCGCTGGGTTCGCCAGGGGCTTTGCTTGACATCTGGTCAAAATCAACGGGCTGGACTTCAATCTGCAGGTCGATGCGGTCGAGCAGCGGACCGCTGATGCGGCTCATATACTGCGCGCGCTGGTAGATGGAGCACACGCATTGCTTGTGTGGGTGGCCGTAGTAGCCGCAGGGGCACGGGTTCATCGAGGCCACGAGCATAAACGAGGCCGGGTATTCGGTGGAATATTTCGCCCGGGAGATGCTGATCACCCGGTCCTCGAGTGGCTGTCGCATCACCTCGAGCACGCTGCGCGGGAACTCGGGCAACTCGTCGAGGAAGAGCACGCCGTTGTGTGCCAGCGAGATCTCGCCGGGTGTGGGGTAAGAGCCACCGCCCACGAGAGCCACTGGCGAGATGGTGTGGTGTGGCGAGCGGAACGGGCGTGTGGTCATCAGCGTGGTGTCGCTGCCGAGTTTGCCGGCCACGCTGTGGATTTTGGTTGTCTCGAGTGCCTCTTGGAGGGTGAGTGGCGGCAGGATGCTGGGCAGTCGCTTGGCCATCATACTCTTGCCGCTACCCGGACTGCCCACCAGCAGGATGTTGTGTCCGCCGGCACACGCCACCTCAAAGGCGCGCTTGACGCCCTCCTGGCCTTTGACGTCGGCAAAGTCAAACGGAAAATCGCCCTGGCGCGCGGCAAACTCGGCGCGTGTGTCAACCACTGTCGGCTCTACCGATGGCACGCCGTTGAGGATGTCAACCACCTGTGTGAGGTTGTCCACGCCGTAAACGGTGAGGTTGTTGACCACGGCGGCCTCGCGGGCGTTATCGTGTGGCAGGATAAAGCCGTCAAGCCCCATCGAGCGTGCCACGATAGCCATAGGCAGGGCGCCGCGAATGCGCCGCACGCTGCCGTCCAGTCCTAGTTCACCCATGAGCATATAGCGTCCCAGGCGATCCCGGCTGACGTTCTCGCTGGCGGCCATGATGCCGATGGCGAGCGGCAGGTCGTAGGCGCTGCCTTCTTTCTTGATATCGGCCGGCGACATATTAATCACCACCTTGCGCCCCGGGAAGCGTATGCCCGACTGCTGCATGGCGCAACGCACGCGTTCCGAGCCTTCCTTGACGGCAACATCGGGCAGGCCCACAAGGGTGTAGCCTATGCCGGTGTCGACGCTCACCTCAATGTCAACGCGGATGGCGTCTATGCCGTGGACGGCGGCTGCGATGGTTCGTGCAAGCATTGCGGTTGTTAAGATTGGCCTCCCCCCCCCACCCCTCCTAAAGGAGGGGGGCTTGCTGTTGCTATAGGGAAGTATTACTAATAGATGTTAGATGGTCGGCGCCGGGGGGCGCGGCATGGCCAACCCCCAGTGCTACGTGCTACATGCTTCTAATGGTCGCGGTTGATGATGTAGTCAAGCAGTCCCAGCAGCAGCGGTGTGACGGGGTTGCCGGCGTATGGGTCGAGCAGCGTTGCGGCACGGTAGCGCAGGTCGTGCATCACGCTTTGGGCATAGTCGATGCCGCCGGCTCGCTTGGCATAGTCCACCAGACCGGCGATAGCGGCCTCGTCGAGGTTGCCGTCGGTGATGAGTTGACGCATGGCACAGGCCTCGTCGGTGTCGTGACCCAGGGCGTGGATGAGCGGCAGGGTGAGTTTGCCCTCGCGCAGGTCGTTGCCGGTGGGCTTGCCCACTCCGGCCAGGTCGTAGTAGTCGAAGATGTCGTCCTTGATTTGGAAACAGAGGCCGAGCAGTTCGGCATAGCACGTGAGCACCCGCAGTGTGTCGTCGTTGGCGCCGGCGGTGATGCCGCCCACGGTGACGCAACTCACGAAGAGTGACGCCGTCTTGCGACGGATGTTGTCCATATAGGTCTCTTTGTCGATGAGATGCCGGCGCGCGGTGTCAATTTGGTTAATCTCGCCCGTAGAGAGGTCGCGCCCCATGGAGGCCAGCGATTGCAGCACGCGAGGACTGCCGGTGTGGACGGCCGCCTGCAGGGCGCCGCTAACAAAAAGGTCACCAATCAGCACCGCCACGTGGTTGTCCCACACGCTATTGATGGTGGGATTGCCGCGGCGGTTGCCGGCCTGGTCAATCACATCGTCGTGGATGAGCGACGCGTTGTGCAGCATCTCGATGGCGGCCGCGCCGTAGAGCACGGCATCGGTGATGTCGCCAAAGAAGCGCGCGCTCAGCAGCACCAAGATGGGGCGCAACTGCTTGCCCTTGGTGCGCAGATATTGCGTGACGATAGCGTTGGTCATCATGCTATCGCTGCGCAGGGTGTCGGCGATGATGTTGTTCAAGCGAACGATGTCGTCGCCCAACATCCGCCGTATGTCATCCATTATTGTCATCTGGAAGAGAGAGGATGCCCATTCTGTCAAACATCATGTGAAGCACGGCGCGCTCGGCGGCCTGCACCATGCCGTCGGCCTCGGCTATTGCGATGAGCCACGTTGCAATCTCGGTCTTGACGGCCGATGAGCATTGCGAGAGCGTGGCTAAGGCCAACTCCACGTCGAAGTTGCGGCCTAAAGCAAACGTCGCGCTATCGATGTGCTCACGCTCGGTGATGTCGTTGATTTTGAGTAGTTCGTTGACGTCAACGCGACCATCGGCATTAATCACCTCAACCATGAGACTGACAAATGCCGCTTTCTTGCTTGGGCCCAGATGTTTGAGAGCCATGCTTTTTTTAGAATGGCAGGTCGTCGCCGGTGCCGCTGTCGCTGCTGAGGTCGGCGGGAATGTTGTCAAGACCGGGTGCGGCGGGGTCGATGGCGGCAGCCGGAGCCTGTGACGTGGCGGGTGCGGTGCCATCTTCCTTCTGGGCACGCCAGGCACGCACGTCGGTGTACCAACGGCCGTTATATTCGCGGCTCTCGATGTCAAACGACAAAGTCACCACATCGCCCGGCTCAAGATTGTTCTCGTTAACGCGGTCGCCAAAGAAATGGAACACAAACTGCTTGGGATATTGTGCGCCATCCTCGGTGACGTCAATTAGGTATTCCTGTTTCTTCCACTCCTTGCCGGAGGCCTTGCCCACACCGCTCTGTAAATCAAACTTGCGGACGATCTTTCCTTTAACTTCCATTGTCTATTGTTGATAAAAATGTTAATGTTATTATCAGTTGTTATAGACCGCAAAGTTACACAAAAATCGCAAAACACAAAAATTTATTGCGTATTTCGGTGTCTTTTTTAGGCAGATTCGTCAAGCGCATTAAATCCGCAATCTTGAATATTCTCACGAAAATTTTCTTAAATTTTCGAAAATAATTACTTCACATAAAATCCGTAAAATACTCACGTAAAATCCGTAAAATATTTATTTACGTTATTTTACGATAAATTTTACGGATTTTACGTGAGAAATTTTCGAGAATTTTCGAGAGGGAAATATCGAGCCCAGCGGAATTGAGTTTTAGAATTTGTAGTCGAGGCCGATGCCAAACACTTTGTTGGTGCGCTTGAAGATATCGGTGCCGGCGGGCATCGCCGGGTTGTTGAGGTAGTGCTCCTGGGTGCGGGTGTACTTCTTGTAGTTGGTGAAGAAGTAGCCCACGTTGAGGCGCATGTGGCTATTGATGTTCACCGCGCCGCCAAAGCCCAGCGAGTAGCTGTCGCAGGCAAACGAGGTGTGGCTTTGGAAGTCGTCGCTCAGGCCGTAGTCGGTGTTCTGGAAGCCGGCGCTGACGGTGAAGATGCGGTTGATGTCCCACTCCACACCAGCCAAAATCTCGTGGGTGCCGTGGGTGAGGAACTTCTGCTTGTCGCCGGCCATGCCCGCGTGCTTGTCGTCGTAGAAGTGATACTCCACGGCGGCGCGCAGTTTCTTGGGCAAAATCTCATATCCGGCGGCCAGATAAAGCACGCTGGGCAGGTCGTTGGGAGTGTTCACGCCGTGTTTGTAGGGCTCCATAGAGGCCGACAAGTCGTCGGAGTGCTCACCCAGGGCCTCGGTGACGAGTTCCTTGGTGTTGTTCTCGATGTTGAGGTTGGTCTTGAACTCATATTTCGCGGCCAGAGTGAGGCCTTTCCACCTGAAGTTCACGCCGAGGATGGGGGTGACACCCCAGCCGGTCTGGTCGGTGTTGAGCGCGATGTTTGTCAAGCCGCCCTCCGCGCCGATTTTCTGCACCAGCGGCAGGTAGGCCGCCTGCTGCTCGGCCGGCAAGGCTGCGATTGCCGCGGCGGCCTTCTGCGTCAAAGCGCTGCTCAGGCTCGCTTTCACGTGACCCTTGTAGTTGCCGTTGAAGTAGTTGACGCGCAGTCCGGCGAACGCGCTCAGGTTCTTCGTGATCTGGTACGCGCCGCCCAGTTGTCCGCCGAAGATGTACTGGCGGCCCTTCATCGACGAGTTGATCGAGTACATGTCCGGAGTGAGGGCGTCGGCATCCAGCAACGCCTTCAGGCTTGGCTGCGAGGCCAGCATCTGGGCCGTCTTGCTGTAGATGCCGGCCATCACCGAAGCGTCAAACAGCGACAGACCGTCCTCAAAGTTGCACTTGCCGCCGCCGCCGATAATGCCGAAGAAGGCGCTCGCCGCCCAACGATTGCGCTTATACACGGCGTAGAGGCTGGGAATAACCGGTGCGGTGGCCTTGCCGTTGTATTCGCGCCAGGTGGAGTGGTCGGCGTTGGTGTAGGCAAACATCGGGAAGGACGTCTCGACATCGCGGGTCTGGAAGGCACTCTGGATGTTGAGCGAGAGCGTCCAGCCCTCGTGCTCGATAAACGCCGTGCCGGCCGGGTTGCTGAAAACGGCGTCGATCTCGTTGGTGGCGCCGCGGGCCATCATGCGCTGCCAGGCGACACTCTGATTGGTGTTGTGCAGCAGGCCGCCGGCCATCGCGCCGCTTGTTGCGGCAGTGAGCAATATTGCCGCGATAAATATTCTCTTCATAGTCGTAAAAAAGTTTACCGTTATTTGGAAATCGCGGTGCAAAATTACAATCACATTACACATCACAAACCTGAAAAAGCGTGAAAAACACGCAAAAACACGATTTTGAGCAAAAAGTTACAAAAATTAACAATTCAAAATGCCTGATATTACCATTTCCCCTCCACTATTTTGTCGTATTCCGATTAATTTGTAACTTTGCATTATCAAACAAAAAAGAAAAGAATATGGCAACATTAGCGCAAAGAATTTCGGAAACTCCAATCGCCCCCTATTTGCAATTGCTGAATGAAATGACAGTTGAGCAGAAGCAGATAGTGGTAATGTATATTACAGAGCAGATTGAGCGCTCCGCCCGGCAAATGTCGGCAGAGGAAGAGATACGCGAAAAGTATAAAGGGTTGCGGGTCTCTCCCGAAATACACCGGTTGCGGGGCTGCATCAAATTGAATGAGGAAGATCTTGCAGACGAACGCACTCAATATATTCTGCGCAAATGAAACGGGTTTTTCTTGACACCAATATCTTGCTGGACTGTGCTCTTGATCGCGATAAGGCAGACTATGCCGAGAATATTTTAGAACTGGGCCAGCAAGGATTGATAGAACTTGCGGCGTCCTATCTTTCATATGCAAATATGGGATATATATTGCGGCATCATTCTGTTGATGAAATTTATAACTTAATCAGTTTGATGCGGCAACCAGTGGAAGTCTTGCCGTGTGATGCGTCACAACTTGATTTAGGGCTTGGAACCAAAGTAAAAGATTTCGAGGATATGTTGCAATATCAGTGTGCCAAGGCCGGTGGTTGTGATGTGATTGTGACAAATAATAAGAGGGATTTTCATCAGTTTTGTGATGTGCCTGTATTAACGTCTGAGGAATTCCTTCTGGGATTTGAGTACAAGCAGGAACAATAATGGAAACACGTCCCAAAGTATCGGTGATCGTGCCGATTTATCGCACCGAGGCCACGCTGCGGCGCACCATCGACAGCCTGCGGGCTCAGTCTCTTCAAGACTTCGAGGGCATCCTCGTTGACGACGGCTCGCCCGACGGCGCCGGCGCCATCGCCGACGCGGCTGCGGCCGCCGACCCGCGCTTCCGCGTCATCCATCAGGAGAACCGCGGCCTGGCCGAGGCCCGCAAGAGCGGCCAGCGTGTGGCCACGGGCGAGTACCACATGCACCTCGACAGCGACGACACGCTCGCCCCGGACGGCCTGCGGCTGATGTATGATTTCGCCATAACCGAGGATTTAGATGTGGTCTACCCCGGCTTCACGCGCATCATCGGCGACAAACGCTTCGAGATCGCTCCGCGTCCCGGGCGCGAGGTGGCCACACCGCGCGAGATGGTCGACCTCATGCTTGACCAGAGTTTCCAGTATTATGGAGGGATGTGTTTCAGCCGCCATGAGTTGTGGCGAGACTTGGACGCGATGTTCCCGCCGGCGACGGTGCGTCTGCCCAGCGAGGATATCATCACCAACTTCCGGTTGGTACTTTCTTCGCGGCGTGTTGGAATGACAGATGCTCCGGTGTATGAATACTATTTCAACCCCAACTCACTCACGGCGCAGGGCACGTTCTACACCCAAGAATTAATCCACGCTTTCTTCGATGAACTCGAGCCCACGTTGGCCGAGGCCGGCTTGCTGCCCGAGGTGAGCCGTGCCCTTGATGAGATGAAATTGCATTACGTGGGCTTCTATGCCCGCGAGGTTGACCCGTCTGACCCGTGGGTGGCGCGCCTGCGCGCCATTCCCAAGAGTGAGTTGCGGCCGAAGTACAAGGTGCTGCAGGCGCTGCTGTGCAACAATACCCTGCGTCGCGGTCTTATTGGCACCAACCGCCTGGTTAAGCGCCTGCTGGGCCGCCTGTGATGAGAGTTTCTATTTGACGCATGATATTTTCCGGGTCAAACATTGTCATGCGGCGGCGTGCGGCATCGGTGATGGTATCGCGCAATGCAGGGTTCTTGAATAGTTTTTCTACGGCATCGGCAAAAGCGACCGGTGTGCTGTCTACAAAGATGCCCGCGCCATCGCAGATGGCTTCGTTCATGCCGGCGCAACGTGTTGACACGATTGGCGTGCCGAGGGTCATGGCTTCCTGGACGACGATGGGCAGCCCCTCGGCATCGCTGGTGATGCACAGGACATCGGTGGCGGCGATAAATGGATAGGGGTTGCTTTGGAAGCCGTGGAAAGTGACGCGGTCGCTGATGCCGAGTGTGGCGGCAAGTGCCTCGAGTTGCTCGCGCATCTCGCCCTGTCCCAGCACCCAGCCTTCAACATCTATGTCGCGGCGCTTGAGCAGCGACACCGCTTCCAACAGACGTTCCGCGTGCTTGTGTGGTACTAAGCGGCCAATGAAACTGATGGTGAAACGGGACTTTTTTGGCACAAACTCACGGGAGCGGCTGCGGATGGCCTCAGCGTCAACCATATTATATATGCAGTTGCGAGGTGTGTTCACATCGTATATAAATTTGGCCATGGCGTCTTGTGAGACAAAGACGATGTGGTCAACGCAGTTGTAAAACCGACGCTCATCGTCGTCGCTCCTGAAGAACTCACGGCTCCAGTGGCATTCGGCCATGTCGATGTGAACCCATGTGATGTTGCGCTCCGCGCGGTCCGCCACATAGCGATGTATGGCAGCCGACGGTCCCTCCATAAATGAGATAACCGCATCATATCGTTTGTCACCCACAAGGCGGCGCGTTTTGTGAGCCTCGTAACGCTCGCGCCACGGTGAGTGGAACAATACTTTTTCGAACAGTCGTTTCTCTCCATCAGGGTAGACGCTGCTCACATGCACATGAGCCGGAATATCGGCCAAGTGCACGCCTTTGTTGAGGTATAGTATCAGGTCAACGTCAAATCGAGTTGGTGGCAGGCGCTTCATCACCTCAAGAATGCTTTTCTCGGCTCCGCCGCCGCCCATTGTGTCCATCAGCAACAGCAGCCGTTTCCTGCCGGTATAGTCTTGCCGTTCACTCATAGTAGTCTCTTGTCAGTTTTTTACTGTCCGTGTTCATGCTATCCGGAAGCCACTGGCGGCTGCTGACGCCGCGCAGCCGGTTGCCTCCCACCTCAAGCCGCTCGAAGCGCATGGAGCGGATGTCGGCGCTCTTGTCGTAGTGGGCAAACAGCACACCGCCATAGGGATGGCTCACGTTCACCGTATTATCCTTGAACGTGAGAGTGCCGACCTTGGCGAACTCTTGCAGCAGGACCTCATAACTGGTTGAGTTGAAGACGTTCTTCCGGAAGTCGAGGTCGGCGCGGATTACACCACGGCAAAAGATTCTTGTGTCACCGGCAAACGTGTTGTCACGTGCCGTGATTCTCACTTGCCTGATGTCCCCGCCACCATCCAGTTTGCCGATTTTGACAATACCATCAAGGGTGTTGTCCGTCAGCCTGAGGTCGCCTCCTTTTCCGAAAATCCATGACAAAGTGGGCCCGTAGTTTTTTTGGTTGATTGTCGCGGTTGCCGCATCAAGCGAGTTGTCGTGATAATTGACCGTCGCCCCGTCGATAATCAGGTGATAGTGGCCATTGCCGCCATACTTGTCTTTCACCAGCATCGCGCTGTGGAATGTGTTGCCGGCAATCTCCACTGCCTCATTGGCCGTAGCGCCGGCGTCGTGCACCTCAATGTCGCTGTGGCTGTTGCCCTCAAAACCTGCCGCCCCGGTATATGTCACGGTGTTGCCAGTCACACTGACGTTCTCATGCGTGTCGGTCTGATTGAAGCGTATCGACAGCCAGGTGCGTATCGGTGAGTCATAATAGAAAGTGTTGTCCCTGATGGCGATGTTACGCCAATGGATGTGGGTGCCCTTGTCGGTGCCAAAGTTGTACAGAGCGAGTTGGACCGAGCAAATCATGTCTTTCGCGCCAGGGCATTTGACGAATCTCACCTCATTGTTGGCAAAGGTGATATTCTCCTTCAAGCCGCTCTCGGGACACATGACTGATGTGTCATCGCCGCCCTCCCAGATGGCGAGCATCTCGTCGTCGCCATATTTGACGAGTTTGTTGTTTGTTATAGTGACATTCCGGTTGTCGCGTCGCAGCCAGATGATGCCGCCGCCATCGCTGTTGTTGTGGTTGACAAGCTCGCAGTGGTCAATCATCACGTTGTGTGCCACGCGAAAATCCATCGTCGTCGTGTGGGCGTTGAACAGCGTGCTGTTGAAGTCATGTATCTTCACGCCGTCAACGTTGATGAACTTGAGGATGTACTTTGGAGTATTCGCTTTCAGCCACAATGTGTCGTGGGGAACCATGTTGAGGCTGAGGTCGCTGATCTCGACGCTGATGCTTTGGCCTTTCTTGCCGTCAAAGTTGATGAGGTAGTCGCCTTGGAACGAGCCGTCGTTGCTGAACAGGATGCGCGTGCGTTCTTTGCCTGCCCCACTGATGACAGAGTTCGGGAGAATGTTGACGGATCCGTTGATATAATAATCGCCCTCGCCAAAGGTGATGAAAACTGTGTCGGCGCGTGTCAAACCAGCCAGCCGCGAGCGCAGGACGGCGGTCACATTGCCGCCGGTTTCGTTGAATGTGATATGGCGCTGCTTTGCGTCAAGCTGCGAGGCGCAGGCGATGCCCATAGCCAGGATGGCAAGCAGGTTAATGACTCTCTTAGACATGGCGGTGGATTATTGAAATTGTTGCCTATTTATATAACGACGGGCTGTATCGATTATTATTCAGTCGTGGTTCTCATTCCATTGGCTGTCGAGCCATCGGCATCTTTCTTCCAGTCGTGAAAAATCTTTCTTTGCGTTGTCGCTATAAATGTAGTGGTTGCTCCACGTGGGATGCCAACGCCTGATGTCGGAAGCTCCGGCCTCACGGAACCTCATTGAATACGCGTTGATATACTCGCCCAACGATGACATGAATTGCTCGGAATAGAAACCGTTCCATATCTCCCGGACCTTGGCCTGGAAGGACGGGAACTTGACAATCTCCGGAATGAAGTGGTTGTTGCAGAACGAAGACAGCAACTCACTCTCGCTCACGTCGTAAAACGGCTTATCCACTACGCCGCCCGTTCGCTCGCGATAAAGCGCCATACTCAAGTCCCATAACGGGCCGAACTTGATTTTTGTGTCATCCCCGTGGTCTTTATACATAAAGCATGAGCCACTGAAGGATTCCACATTGTCCATCATCTCCTGTATAATATAGAACTTGGCCAATGACTCGATGTCAATGTAGTTCTGCCAAGTCTCGTCGGTCTTGTCTTCGGTGTAAACCGCGTCAATCATTTTGAGCAGCAGCGTCTTGATGTAATTGAGCTGTTCGTCGGACAGCACCTCGGGCGTGTGGGTTGTGATAAACAACGTGTTGCTTTCCCTCTCCGGAATGCTGAATGTCGCGTCATACCAATAGTTCTCAATCTCAAACAACCAACCGCCTGTGATGGCATCGGCCGCCGTCTCGCCATCCTTTTGCTCGGTGATGTCCACGCGGTTCTTGTCCACGCGGATTTTCTCGCAGATGAAGTACACTCCCACGTAGTCGCCGTTCAGCACCAGTTCGACCGGCAGTTGCCGCGGAGTGTATCCCAGATTAATGCGCCTGCCAATCTCGAAGCCGAACTCGTCGAGCATCAGCGAGGCTTCATCGGCGCGCGGAAGAAGAAGAAAATGCTTGCTTGACGGCAGACCGAGCGGCGAGGCTTTCTTGTCAAACTTCATGCGGTAAGGTTTCTTCGTGTGGTCGCGCCACGAGGCATTGCCGCGACCTTTAATCTGGAGTGGCAGGGGGTGGGTCTCATCGCCGATGGGAGCCACACCGGGTTGTCCCATTGGGTCGAGCCAATAGGTCGCTTGCCAATAATGTTCTTTGCTGTCGATGGTGTGGAAACCCTCGGTGTCGATGTGCATCACAGGCAGTGTGCCGCTAATGTACTCTGCCGGGTTGTAATACGGCTCCGGGTTGAGTATCAGCTCCAGAATGATATTGACATCTCCCACATCAACAGCGCCATCCTCATTGATGTCAAGCATCGGACTTGATGCCGACGGCGACAGTATCTCATCAAGCAATGTGTTCACGTCGCCGACGTCCAACTCATTGTCGTGGTTTATGTCGGCTCTACGGTTGGTGCCCAACGCCGGTGTGGCTGTGCCGGTCAAGGCGGTAATGCTCAACAGTAGTATCAAAAACGTATTTCTCATCTCTTATATGATTAGTGCATTTTTAATCAGATAACGTATAGATCAATCTGTTATTGTGATGACCTCGATTTCAGTCCCATGCACACCAGCATCGGCTTCCACCCGATGCGCTCGATGACTTTCGACACAATAACAGGCACATACAGCCCAAACACAATGCTCAACAGATAGGCCGCAGGGTGTGGCACGCCCAAGCGTAGGTACACCACCTTGACGGCCATCTGCACAAAGATACCCATCAAGAATATCTGATAGGTATAGTCGCGGAAACTCTTGAATAGCCACGGCAGGTACTTGTCCGCCGCCAAGGACAGACCGATGGAGAGCACAATGCCGCCAAAGGTGACGATAAACGGCACCTCGTGCCACCACCCGAAGGCGTAAACCGCGATACCTGACGCAAATATCGTTGTCGAGTGACCCCTCATGCGGCGCTTGAGGTCAAACAGCAACTCGCCGTACTCACACGCCGCGACACCCATAAAGAACCACACCGCGTGAGCGCACACGTTGCCGATGCACAGCAACTCAACTTTCACGTCAAGCATATTGACAACAGCCAAAGCAATCAGCATCGTCATCAGCCGCCACGGCCTTCTGGCCGCCCACCGCCACAACGGCATCAACAAGAACAGCCACATCAGCGTCACGATAAACCACATCTCGCGCAGCGGATTATCCACGGGATAGAGCGCCATGTGGACAAGGTCGCGCCACCCGAGGCTCACCTGGCGCTCAACAGCGCCCGGGAAGGCATACTTCAACGCGAATGCCACAAGCGAGAACGTGATGCACGGGACGATGAGACGCTTCACCTTGTTGCGGGCCATCGCCAAATAGGTCCACCGGCGGTCAGTCGGGTTGATGCGCGTGAAGTAGAACAGATAGCCCGCCACAAACATGAACAGAGCCATGTGGAACGAGTAGGCGAAGCGGTATAGCACTTGCTCATAGAGCGGCGCTGTTTCCAACTCGGCCACATCGCTCATCGTCGCGTGACCGATAATAACCCAAAGCATCGCCCAGCCCTTGAGTATCGTTATCCAATTAATCTGTCGTGCTGCCATTCAAGAAAAGAGAGGGTTGAGGGTTGAGAGGTTGAGAGGTTGAGGGTTGAGCCATTTGCTAAGGCTAAAGGGAATAAATGTAGGGCCTGGCCGCCATACAGCGACAAATCCATTATCCCCGAGCGCGCCAGCGCGAGGCTCAACCCCTCAACCTCTCAACCCTCAACCTCTATAAATTGATAATAACGCTTGATAGTGTCGCTCGGGGGCGAAGCGCCAGCTCGCTTCGGCGGCAATCGCCGCCGTGTCCCAACGGTGCAGCCGCGCCATGCGCGCCGCGTCAAGCAGCGACGCCGCGTTGCCGCTCTCAAAGGTGAGGCCGTTGCTGTCGTCTATTAACTCGGGAATGCCGCCGATATTGGCACCCACCACCGGTGTGCCGGCTGTGAGCGCTTCAATCACGCTCAGCGGGTTGTTCTCATACCACTCGCTGGGCACAAAAGAGAATTTCGCCCTCGACAACAATTCACTCACGCCTTTGGCGTCAAGATGACCAAGGAACCGCACGTTTGGCAGGTTGCCGTACTTTCCGCGCAGCTCGCCCTCCAACGGCCCACCGCCGGCCACCTTCACCGTCAGCGACGGCTCGTCGGCCAAAGCGCGCAGCATAGTTTCAACACCCTTCTCGTGTGACAACCGCCCCACATAGCAGCAGTAGTCCTCGCGTGGCTCGTCGGCTGCCTGACTCAATGCCTCACGTTTGGCATTGTCCACGCTATTGTTCACCACATGCAACTTGTTGGGGGTGAAACCGCCCTCAATCATCGTCTGGCGCATGAACTCGCTCGGGCAGATGAACGCGTCCACCCATTGCTCAAGTTTCTCGCGCGGCCACACCAGCGCTTCGACCCACGCCATCGCGCTGGCCGCCAGTGACCCCTTCATGCAGCGCGTGGCCAGCACATTGCGTGTGGCGCCACCCAAGCAGCGGCGGCACGGCTTGCCGCCGGCAAGCATCGAGTAGGATGGGCACACCAATTTGTAGTCGTGCAACGTCCACACCACGCGGCAGCCGTGCTCATGAGCTATCCGTGCCACAACCGGCGACAGGTAACTGTGGATATTGTGCAAGTGCACCACATCGGGCTGGAAATCGTCAAGCAGCCGAGTGAAACACTCCCCCACCGCGTCACGCCCCAGCATACGTCTCACGCCGCCCAACTTGCCTGACAGCCCACCGTCAAAGGCGATCTGTGGCGCGAAATAACGCCGCCACGGCGTGTCCACATTCTCCGGATAGTCCATGGCAAACACAGCCACATCGTGCCCGTGGGCACTGAGCAGCCGCTCTGTAGCCATAGTC
This sequence comes from Muribaculaceae bacterium, assembly GCA_017454355.1. Classification (GTDB taxonomy): domain Bacteria; phylum Bacteroidota; class Bacteroidia; order Bacteroidales; family Muribaculaceae; genus Sodaliphilus. The sequence goes on along the minus strand of JAFTDD010000078.1, from coordinate 31,432 downwards.
ACCACGCAGTCGCCCCCACGGGGATAATAGAATTTATTGACAAGCAAAACTCTCATGGCAATCATCGTTATTATTGGTGGTGGTGAAAGACAGCGCGCAGGTGGTCGAGCGCGTAGGCGAAGTAGGACGGGCGCAGCCATCGCGTGACGGCCGCCAACGCTACGCCGTAGGCTGCCAATCCTGTGAGGATTGCCACCCACGACGCTGCGGGCAGCGTCAGCGTAGCCGCGGCAAACGCCGTGCCGCCCACTACGGCGAGCATCGCCACGTGAGAAAGATAGGTCTTGAAGAATGTCGAGGCTTTAATGCCCGTGATGCGAGACGCGAATAGCGAATAGAGGACGAACGTGACGCACGACAATCCTATAGCGGCCAATATCATCGCCTCAACGCCAAACGGGTAGAGCAAGAACGCGCTCACCACAATCAACGCTTTCTCGATCAACAGCACATTGCGGATAACGGCAGTGCGGTCAAACACCTTGAATATCACCATCATAAAGTTGCACACCGGATAGACAAGCGCCCAACAGAGCAGCAGCCTGAAATAAGGTATCGTCGGCAGCCACTTCTCGGGAAAGATAAAGTCAATAAGTGGGTAACTCAGAGCGAGCAGTAGAAAACAGAATGCACAGTTGATAAACGTCACCACACCGAACATATCCTCTACGGCGCGGCACTTCTCTCCATCAGTCTCCTTCTGGGCAATCAAGACGTATGCGGTGGTGCTGATGGCACTCTCGAGCGAGTTGGTGGGTGTCTGTTGCAGTTTCTGCGCCTGACCCATATAGCCGGCATGAGTGGCAGTGATATATTTGCCGATGACAAACGCGAAGATGTTTTGAGCCGTCTGTGTCATGATTGTCGAGGCCAACAGATTGACACCGAACTTCCACAACTGCTTGAACCGTGCCGTGTCAAACTCCCATCGCAGCGCCCAGCGCGATGTCAACACCAGCAATAGCCAGTAAGAAAACGAAAAGCCCACCTGTAGCTCCACCAGCGCCCAGTATTTCATGCCGTTCAGTGCCATCACAATAGCGATGGTCAGCGCGATGATGATTGCCGCGATATTGATTGCCGCCAGTTTCTTGAACTGCAGGTGGCTCCGCAGTTTGGTCATCTGTGAGATGGTCATTGAGCTGAAGAAAGCCCCCACGCCCAGAGCGCATATCACCGGCTGCAATTCCGGCCGGTTAAAGTAAGAGGCGACCCATGGCGAGATGGCGGCGTAGGTAATGCACAATGCCGCGCCCACCGCGATGTTGAAAAAGAAGACAGTGTTGAAATCACGGTCACTCGGCTTGCCCATCGTCAGCAGACCGTCACTCAGCCCGCAGTCTACCAGCACAAATATCAGCGAGGTGAACACGCCCACCATCGCCACCAGCCCAAAGTCCTCCGGCATGAGCAGATAACTCAAAACGATGTTGCCGCCCAACGACACAAAATTCGTGCCGAAGCGCTCAATCAGCGACCATATGAAATAAATCAACCTCACGCCTTCTCTTGTTGTTTAGGAACCCATGACAGCGTGAGGAACAGCAGCATGAAAAAGCTGTAGGACATTTCCTGCCATGAATTTGAGTAGATGAGCATAATGGTCACGTTCATCAGGAAAAAGAGCTGCATTGACACGTCCCTCTCATCTGTGTCGTGAGGCCGCCTAATGAAAAAAGTGACAAACAGGAAAATCGTCCAGACGCTCCCCACCACCCCCAATTGGAACACGATGTGGCAGATGAACGGCGTTGTGCCGGCCACCAGCCAGTCGTATGTCTCGGAAAACGGTGTCTTGTCAATCGTTGTGCCTCCTTTATAAATGCCCACGCCAAAGCCGGGTATCATATTCTCGGGGTTCTCCTCAAAGATAAATCCTATAAACGAGATTTTCGCTATGCGTGGCACATCATACGGAGTGTCGAAGTTCTCCTCATGCCATTCTGCCGCGCCCATCTCATATTCAACATCCTGCCCTACCAGATATTCGGAGATATCGCTGCCGGCCTCGCCCAAAGGGTTTTTGACGTTGTCAAGATACACAAACAGTCCGCCGATGAAAAAGAACACAGCCAGCGGCACCACAACAATCATGCGTTGGAACCACTTGCGGTCAACATCAACAAGTAAAAGGAAATAAAACGCGACAAGAATGAAGCTGATTTTTGTCTCGTTGAGGAATGACGGAAGCAGCAGAGCGATCAACTTCCAGTTTTTGAGCAGCCCCGTGACAAAATGATTGCCGCGGATGCGCTTGCGCATCAGGTAAAACGACGCCAGATAGATTGAGAAAGACACCAGACCGGAGTAGCCGTTGCCAAACGAGCCGCCCACACGGTCGCCGGCGCCATACCTAATGAACTGCCACGTGATGCAAAAGGCCTGAACATAAAGATAGGCCATAAGGGCCTTGTCAATCGCCGCCACAAACCGCTCGCGCCGCGCCTCGTTCTGCCAGAAATAGCGTATAACCGGCAGGGCGAAAATCATGCCGAAAAAGCCGCGGGAACCATTGATCCAGATTATCAGCGGGAGTTTGTTGGCGATGCATGTGCTCCACCACGAAATACACAGGAACGAGCCAATCAGGATATAGTCCCATTTCTCGCGTATGGTCCACAACGCGAGGAGTAAAATTACAACATCGTCAAAGAGCAGGCAGAGGCTGCGCAGGTTGTGCTTGTAGCCAAACAGCTCATCGTTGATGAAACCATAGCAGCACATCACCCAGAACCACAACAGCAGGATGCGCTGTATCAGCAGGCTCTTCTCAATCCTCATCTCGCGTCAGTCAGTAATTAATGGTTTAGGGGGTGAGAGGCTGAGCGTTTAGCGGTTGAGCCATTTGCTAACGCAAATGGGAAGAAATGTATTATTACCGAGCGCGTTAGCGCGAGGCTAAACCTCTCAACGCTCAACCTCTCATCCTCTCAATCCAAGATCAATCGCCATCATCTTCCTTGCCGTAGCCGTAACCGTAGCCGTAACTGTTGTCGTCGGTGGGCTTGGTGTCGTTCAGCACGGCCGCGATGTTGGGCAACTGGTCGGCCTCGGCGATACGGTTCAGGTGTTGCTTGATGATGCCGCGCTGGGTGTAGTTGGCGCGCGTGACATAAATCGTCGCGTCGGCCAGCGTCGCCAGCGAGAACGTGTCGCTCACCATCGCCGTCGGCGCCGTGTCGAGCACAACCACATCGTAGCGCGAGCGCAGTTCGGCAATCAGTTGCTTGATGCGGTCGCCCTGCAGCAACTCGCTCGGGTTGGGAGGCACCACGCCGCCCACCAGCACGTCCATGCCGGCAACCTCTTTGCACGGCTGGATGATGTCATCGAGCGTCACTGACGGCTGCGACAGGTAGGCCGTCACGCCGGGTGTCTTCTTCAGTCCCAGCATCTGAGCCTGCTTGGGACGGCGGATATCCAGACCCACCAACGCCACGCGCTTGCCTAGCAAGGCAAACGAGGCCGCCAGGTTGGCGCTCAAGAACGTCTTGCCCTCGCCGCTCACCGAGCTTGTCACCAACAGCACCTTGTCGTCGCTGCCGCGCATTAGGAACTGCGTGTTGCCGCGGATAAAGCGGAACATCTCTACGATGGAACTCGTCTTGCCCTCGCGCACCACCAGGTCTTCGCGGTGGCGGTTGTGGTGCACGTGGCCGATGACCGGCACCGGGGTAATCTCTTCCAACTCTTCTTGCGAGGCGAACTTGGTGTTGAACAGATCCTTAATCCACAACAGGACAACCGGTATCAACAGACCCGCAAGCAACGCGCCGAGCAAAATGAGCGGTTTCTTGGGGCTCACAGGCTCGGTGAAACTGTAGGCGTGGTCCACAATCTTGCCCTTGGGTGTGGTGGCAGCCAGCAGCAGGCTGTTCTCCTCGCGCTTCTGCAGCAGGAAAGTGTAGAGCGTGTTCTGGATGCCCTGCTGGCGGTAGAGGTCACGCATTTCGCGCTCGCCCGTGGGCAACGTCGAAATTTCGCCTTGGCTCTGACCCTCAACCTGCTTGGCTCGGTTGATCTGCACCCGCAGCGCCGCCATCTGGTTGTTGACACTCGAGATGACGTTGGAGCGCATCTTGTCAATCTGCTCGTCCATCATCGCCAGCACGTCGCTGCCCTCCTTGGCGCTATTGGCAACCTTCATCCGCTCCAGCACCAGCTCATTGTAACTGTTAATCGCACTCGACGATGCCTTGTCGTCCTCGCTGCTGATGCTGAACGGTATCATCTGGCTCTTGTTCGACGGGCTTTCGAGGAACTCCTTCACCATGCCCATGATGCGGTAGTTGGTTTCCAACTGGATGGCACTCATCTCGGCCGCACTGCGCTTCTCGGCAAGTTCCTTGGTGCGCAGCCCCGCGTCAACCATGTTGTGAGAGCGCTTGTAGTTCTCGATGTCGGCCTCGCTCTTGGTCAGCTCGGTGTAAATCAGCCCCAAACGGTCCTCGATAAATTTTGCAGTGTTCACCGCCATCGCGTCTTTCTCCTGCTGGCCGCGCTCGTTGTAAATGTCAATCATCGTGTTGAGCATGTCCTTGCCGCGCTCGATGTTGTTATCCTCAACATCAATCATGATGCCGTTGCTCTTCTTGCTGATGATGTACGCGTCCAAATCGTCGTCCAGCAACTCGCTCTTCACCTGGTCGCCCATCACCGCGATTTTCATCTCCAACGGTTCGCCGGCCTTGTAGTGCTTGGTGGTGCGCACCACAAATGTTCCGTAGATTGTCTTTACCGATGCCGGTAGCGCCACGCCCTCCAATGAGGCTAATGTCTTGAACCGGCTTTTCTTCACCGTGATGTCGGCCTTGCCTTGCTTGTCCACCTCAATCTTGAACTGCAGCGCCACCATCAGTGTGTCGAACAGTGCCTGCGGCGCGTCAACCGCCAGCGGCGACGTGCCATAATGGTCGACGCTCTTCAAAAAGCCTTTCTTCTCGATATAAGTGCGGTTGATGCCCAGGCGGCGTATCATCTCGGTGCTCACCTCGCGCGAGTCCATGATGAGCACCTCGTCGTCAACCTTGCTGCCAATCGACCCAAGCGCGAGGCTCTTCAGCAGCGACGCTCCGCCGCTGCTGTCATCGTCTTGAGCCACCAGCACGGTGGCTTGAATGTGGTAGACGGGTTTCTTGACGTAAAGATACAACACCGCCATCGCCAGGCAGCCGGCCACACACACGGCAAACAGCCACCAGTAGCGCTTGTGCTTCTTGTAGATTGCCTCAAAGTCAATCACTTTCTCGGCGGGTTGTTGGGCGGTAATTGTTTTATTTAATGGTGTCATCAGTTAATCAGTCGTTAGTCGTTAGTCGTTAGTCGTTAGACTACATGCTACATGCTCACTTCACCGCTAGCGCAATCACAAGTGACGCGATCACCGAGGCCGCGCTCACGATTGTCGAAATCACAGTCAACTTGTAGGCGTTGTTCTGGTTGTACTTCGAGTTGTCGGTCTTGATCTGGTTCGGCTCAACGTACACGATGTCGTTCTGCTTCAAGTAGTAGTACGGCGAGGCGAACATGTCGCTGCTGCTCAGGTTCAAGTGGCCGTAAGTCGTCTTGCCGCCCACGGTGCGAATCACAATGATGTCGTCTCGCTTGGCAAACTCGGTCAGGTCGTTGCAGGCCGCTAACGCGTCAATCACGGTGCAACGCTGCTGATGCAGTTGTAGGCGCTGCGGGTTGCGTACCTCGCCAATCACATTCACCGGCACGCCCAGCAGCTCCACGCGCACGTACGGGTCGTGAACCTGCTTCTCGACTTCGGCGCGAATCTCGTCAGCCAACTGGCGTGTCGACAGGCCGGCAACATGTTTGCGGCCAATCACCGGCAGCACGATGTCACCCGTGCTGTCAACAATAAAGGTCTGCACTCGAGGCTGGGAGGTGCCCGACAACTCGCTGCGCAGCGCCGGATTGCTCAACGGCACGTTGAACATCGCCGTGGCCTCCGGCACTTTGCTCGTCACCGAGATTACCAACTCGTCGTCCGGACGAATAGTAATCTCGCTATAGGGCGCGGTGGCGATTGTGCCGCTCTGCTGCGCCGCCAGGTCTTTGAAGTATGCCAGGTTTTTGTCCTTGGTCGTGCTGCAAGATGCCAACAGCAGAGCCGCGGCAACCAGCGTGACAAGTGATGATTTAGTCTTCATTATGTTGTCAAATGCGATATTTTCGGATAATATTCCACATAAAATAACGACCGCAGCCCGTTATTATTATACATAGTGCGTTTTTTTCTCTCAGACTAGATTTTCTAGATTTCCTAGGGTTCCTAGATTCTCTAGGAAATCGAGGTATTTAACGCAATCGTTTGCACTGTTTTTTCACGCTTTGGTGCCGTTAAAATTGCCTCACCATTGGGGCTAATTCGTTAAATTTGCATAATGCCATTTGAAGTGAACTTCAAAACCATAAACTAAATACAATCTACAATGAAAACAAAACCTGACCTAAGTTTCATGAAACTGTGGAACATCAGTTTCGGCTTCTTTGGGGTGCAGATTGCCTACGCGTTGCAGAGCGCCAACATCTCGCGCATCTTCGCCACGCTCGGTGCTGATCCCCATTCGCTCAGTTATTTCTGGATTTTGCCGCCGCTCATGGGCATGGTCGTGCAGCCGCTGGTGGGCTACTTCAGCGACAAGACATGGACGCGCTTCGGACGCCGCATCCCCTATCTCTTTGTGGGTGCCGCCGCCGCAGTGCTCGTGATGTGCATGCTGCCAAACGCCGGCTCGCTCGGCCTGAGCACAAGCGAGGTGCTCTGGGGCTTCTCCGGTGCGATGCTCTTCGGATTGGTCTCGCTCATGTTCCTTGACACCAGCATCAATATGGCCATGCAACCATTCAAGATGATGGTGGGCGACATGGTCAACGAGAAGCAGAAGGCCGAGGCCTATTCAATCCAGTCTTTCCTATGCAACGCGGGCTCCCTGGCCGGATATCTCTTCCCCATCCTCTTTGCCGCCATCGGCATTGCCAACACGGCCGCCCCCGGCATTGTGCCCGACTCGGTGAAGTGGTCGTTCTATGTGGGTGCGGCAATCCTCATCCTTTGTGTGATCTACACCACGGCCAACGTCAAGGAGTATGATCCCAAGGAGATGGCCGCCTTCCAGCAGGCCGCCAACCAGAGTAACGCCACGGCGGCTGCCGCCGGCGGCGAGAGCAGTGGCAAGCACGCCCTCAAAGTATTCTTCCAGGTGGGTCTCGTCCAGTTCTTCTGCTGGTTCGCATTCATGTATATGTGGACCTATACCAACGGCACCATCGCCGGCACTGCATTTGGTGTCGACATGGCCGACCCGAACCACGCCGCTACACAGGGCTATCAGGATGCCGGCGACTGGGTGGGTGTCCTCTTTGCAATTCAGGCAATCGGCAGTGTCCTCTGGGCTGTCGTGTTGCCGCGTTTCAAGAATATCAAGGTGGCCTATGCTCTGAGCCTGGTCATCGGCGGCATCGGCTTCCTTATGGTGCCCTATTGCGCCGACAAGTACCTCCTCTTTGTGCCCTACTTCCTCATCGGCTTCGCTTGGGCCGCCATGCTCGCCATGCCGTTCACCCTGGTGACCAACGCTCTGGAGGGCAACCCCCGCATGGGCACCTATCTGGGACTGTTCAACTGCACCATCTGCATCCCGCAGATTGTTGCCGCCGCCCTCGGTGGAGTGCTGCTCAGCGCGTTGGGTAGCGTTCAGGGCAACATGTTGATGCTCGCCGGTGTGCTGCTGGTGGCGGGAGCCATCTGCGTCTTTATCATCCAAGACCGCAAGGCTGCCGCGTGAGCGCGTGAGGTGGCATCGTGATACAGCAGCGGCGGGATTGCTCCGGAAGCAGTCCCGCCGCTTTGTTTGGCTTGTCGTTAGGGTCAGATGCGCCAGCCCATCGACACGGCGACACGCGGACTCTTGGACTGGCCGCTAGCCACCGAGATGGACAACAAGGGCATGATCCAGAGCCGCTCTGTGTCAAACCGCAGTCCCACACGCACACGCTTCTCGCTCTGGCGGTATTCCGGAATAGTGGAGTACTGCGCAACGGCGCTCAGTTCGCGCCAGATGCGGCACGTGGCCCCGGCGCGCCAGCAGGTCTTGTACTCGTAGCCCGAATCGTAGTGGGGGTTGACAGTAGCCTCGAGGGTCAGGCGCCCGGCGATGCGGTAGCCGGCAGTGATCTGTGCCCCCAAGTCGTAGTAGTCACCGTTGTAGACGGTGCCGAAGTATGGCTTGCACTCGATGGAGAGGTCCTTGATGGAGGTGTGGTAGGCCGCCGCTATGCGGATGTGCTGCAGCTTGAACTTCTCGCTGTAGACACTGTGCTCCAGTCCGATGTTGAAGTGATGGTTAATGTTCCAAGTGGCGTAGATGAAACGGGTGTCGCGCAGGCCGAGTTCCACGCGCCCGGCAGCGACGGCGGCGCACGAGATGAATGCGGTCAAAACGGCGATGAGCAGTCTTTTCATAGGATGTCCTTTATTTTTTTTGTGATTATTTCATATCCCTGTTCCGACATGTGCAGCCCGTCATGGGTGTATTCGCCGTTGAGGTAGCCGTCCCTCAAGAGCAGGTCAAACACGTCGACGTAGGTGAAGCCGGGGCGAGTGCCGCACTCCTTGGCGATGCTCGCGTTCATAATCCGGATGCGCGTGTTGTCGTCCAATTCGTTGTGGCACCAGTTCTTGCTCCTTGGCGGAATGCTGATGACAATGACGCGCCCGGCGCCCAGGTTGGCCACAGCCTCGACAAACCGCTCGGCATAGGCCTGCTCGTCGCCGGACGGGACGAGGCCGAGGTCGTTTGTGCCGCTGAGCACCACCACCCTGCCGCCGGCATACTTGCCGCCGAGCGATTCGAGGTATTGCACACCGCTGCCCGACACACCGTCATTGCGCGTCAGGCAGGCGGGGAAAAAGTAGCTCAGGTCCCATCGGGCGATGAGCGAATCGCCAACGAAACTGTAAACCTTGTTGAGGTCGCTGTCGCCGCCGCATGAGCCAAGAATTGCCGCCATCATTGTGAGTAGAATGAACAGTTTTTTCATTATTCGGTTGGATTGTTGTTGACCAAGTCGTTGACAAAGCGGGATGTGAACACCCGCGCTCCGTCACCGTTGAGGTGGATGTTGTCGTAGAACCATTCCGGATGGTTGAGGAAAGTGCTGTCCTGTGAATAGTCGAGGCACGAGATCCCATGCCCGGAGAGCAGACTCTTGACTTGCTCGCGGCACTTGTTTGTGCCGGTGAGACGCTGATACTGCGGAGGGAAAAACACTGTCAGCCGGATATTATGCCGCAAGCAAATGCCGACAAGCCGTTCCAATTCCTGCCTGCGCTCGTCGCTCATTGGCTCGTCTTCGTTAAGTGAAGTCAGCGTGGGCGGCAGTGGGGGGATATCTTTGGCGACGAAGCCCTTCTCGCCCGGATTGTCGGCGGTGACGAAATGATAGAGCAGGATGCGCCACCAGATCGTGTTGTACCGCAGCAGGTTAGACTTGAGTTTAACGCGTCCGACTGTAGAGCCACCCTCCATGCAAGAGTCCAAATATTCATACCCTCGATGGTAGTAGGGAGCAAGCAGGTTGAAGCGTTCACCGGTTCCGGTTGTGGCGCATGCGGCAGTCTCAAATCCTACAATTACCATTCGCGGAGTCTCACGCCGCAACACGCAGTCGAGAATGGACAGGAAGAATGGCAGCTGCTGGGCGTTGGCCGCGCCGTTGAAGCACGTCATGCCATGCAGGCTGTCCTCAATGACCGCGGGCATCAGGCTGTTCAGCGCCACGCTGCTGCCCAGAATGAGGATGCTGTCACGCGACTCCCTCATCACATAGTCAACCGAGCGGTAGTCGCCGGGCAGTTTGGCGCGCGACATGTAGTGGTCGGCAAAAACGCCGAGCAGCACATCGGCTGACACCACAACCGCCAGCACGGTGACTATGAAAACCGTCAGCTTTCTCATCAGAATTGGAAATAAATGAATTGGCCGCCGGCAAAATTGCCGCACAGCAGGATTACAATCACCATCATGGCGGTGCCGGCGGCCGCCACACCACGGTTGGCATTGTGCATCACGTCAAGGCGGTGCCAGCCCAGCTCGTCTTTCACCTCCTTGGCCATCAGCACGGCGATGAGAATGAGCGCCATCAGCAGGGCGGGCTTGCCCTCGCCGTTGTACATCAACCCTCGGTCAGTGAACATCTTCCTGAAGGCGGTGATGGCGTCGCCGATGCTGTTGGCGCGGAAAAACACCCAACACATCATCGCCGTGAAGAATGTGATGACGATGGACAGACAGCGGCCGGCGAGGCCGGCGCCGAGGGAGAGCCACGGCAGGAACCTCTTCTTGAGCGACAGGCAGCACAGCAGCAGCCCGTGGGCCATGCCCCAAAGAACAAATGTCCAGTTGGCGCCGTGCCACAGCCCGCTCAGGGTCATCGTCGCCAGCAGGTTGCGCTGGTGCTTGGCCTCCCGGCACCGGCTGCCTCCCAGCGGGATATAGACATACTCGCCAAACCAAGACGAGAGTGAGATGTGCCAACGGTGCCAAAACTCTCTCATCGACGTTGACAGGTAGGGATGGTTGAAGTTGTGCATCAGCGTGAACCCCATGCACTTGGCGGCACCTATCGCAATGAGCGAGTAGCCGCCGAAGTCACAGAATATCTGGAACGTGAAGAAGAATGTGGCCATCCACACGCTTGTGCCGTTGTGGTAGTCGAGGTTGTTGTAGACCGCGTCGACGTATGAGGCGACATTCTCGGCAACACACAGCTTCATGAAGTAGCCCCACACCATCAGTTTGAGACCCTCAATGACGTTGCCGCCATCAAAGGTGTGCCGGCTGTGGAACTGTGGCAGCAGGTTGCGCGCGCGTTCGATGGGGCCGGCAACGAGTTGCGGGAAGAAAGCGACAAAGAGCGCGTAAGTGGGCAGCGAGCGTTCCGGCTTGATGGTGCCGCGGTACACATCGATGGTGTAACCCAGGGCCTGGAAAGTGTAGAACGAGATGCCCACCGGCAGCAGCACGTCAAGGTGCGGCACTCTCATGCCTGCCCCCAACCATTGGAGGCCGTCGGAAATCGCGTCGGCCGCAAAACCGATATACTTGAACGTGAACAGGATGGCGAGATTGATCGCGAGACACGCGGTGAGCCATAGCCGCCGTGACGTGCCCTCACCGATCTTGATGCCGCAGAGCCACGTCGTCAGCGTTGAGAAGAATATCAGCAGGGCATACTCCGGCTTCCAGCACATGTAGAAATAGTAGCTGGCGATGAGCAACATAGCGTTGCGCCACCGCTGCGGAAGAACCCAGTAGAGGATTGTCACCACCGGGAAGAACAATAGGAATGCCAGTGAGTTGAACAGCATATCAATCTAATTTCGGACTGCAAAGGTACAAAAAAAGCGCAAAGTACAACCAATAAAGTTGTACATTAGGCCCAAAAGAGGAGCGAGTCGGGCTGTTTCGGCGATAAAATCAGCCGGTTTGTCTATTTTGAGTTGGTCGGCACGCGGGAAATCGCTACCTTTGTGGTGACGAAAAATAATCACTTCCTTCATTATGTCACAATTCAAGATTTTGTTGGCCTTGGCACTGGCACTGGCGGCAGCCGGTGCCGGCGCGCAGTCGTGGACGCTGCAGCAGTGCATCGACCACGCCAAGCGGCAGAACATCTCCATCAAGCAGCAGCGAGTGAGCGTGGCTCAGGCCGAACTTGACGTGAGCGATGCCAAGGCGGCGCGCCTGCCGTCGGTCAACTTCTCCACCGGCCAGCGTTACAACAACCGCCCCTTCTCCAAGTCTTCGGCAATGGTCAACGGCAGTGAGGTCATCACAGTTGATAATCGCAACAGTTACACCGGCACCTACGACATCAGCGCATCGATGCCTCTCTATGACGGTGGGAAAATCAAGAACAACATCGAGTTGAAAAAACTCAACACCCGCATCGCCGAACTGAATGTTGATGCCGCAGAACTCACCATCGAGGAGGAAATCACACGCGTCTATATCCAGATTCTTTATAGTCAGGAGGCTATCACCCAAGACGGCGAGCAGATAGCCCTCAGCGAGGCTCAAGTGGAGCGCGCCCGTGCCCTGCTTGACGCAGGCTTGCTCAACCGCGCCGACGTGGCGCAACTCGAGTCGCAACTTGCCAACGACCGCTACCAACTTGTGGCCGACCAAACTACCCTCGCCGACTATGAACTGCAACTCAAGCAATTGCTCGAACTAGACGGCGACACCGGCATCACCGTCGCCGACCCCTCGGTCACCACCGATGCCCTCGCGCCGCTGCCAACCAAGGCCGATGTCTATGCCGCCGCCCTTAACTCGCGACCCGAGGTGCAAGCCAAGTTGCTCGCCCTCGACCGCAGTACCATCGATGAGAAAATCGCCCGCGCCGGGCGCCTGCCCTCGATCACCTTGAGCGCCAGCACCGGCACCAGCACCACCACCGGCAACGGCAACTTTTTCACGCAACTCAAGAACCAGTGGAGCAACGGCATCGGCCTCACGCTGTCTATCCCCATCTATGACCGCGGCGCGACGCGCAACGCAATCTCGCGTGCCCGCCTCGAGCGCGAGAGCGACGAATTGGCCCTCCAGAACACACGCAAGCAACTGTGGAAGAGCATCGAGACCTATCACCTCAACGCCACCGGCGCGCAGCAACGTTATGCCGCCGCAGGCGAGCGTGAGCGGGCGGCGCGTGCCAGTTATGAACTCACCAGCGAGCAGTTCCGCCTGGGTATGAAAAATATCGTCGAACTGCAGACCGACAAAACCGCCCTCTCGGCAGCCGTACAGCAAACCCTCCAGGCAAAGTACACTGCCGCCCTCAACAGCGCCCTGCTGCGCCTCTACGCCAGATAAATTAGTAAAATCCTAGGAATCCTAGGAACCCTAGAAATCCTAGGAACCCTAGAAATCCTAGGAACCCTAGGAATCTCTAGAAATATAGAATCACAGGATAAAATGAAAAAATGGATTTACATTGCGCTGGCGGTACTCGCCGCGCTCGCGCTATTCTTCTACTGCGGTCGCAACAAAGAAGAGAAACGCATCTCCTTCACAACCGAAAAGGTGGAAACCAAGACCATCTCCACCAGCGTCACCGCCACAGGCACCCTCGAGGCCGTGACGACCGTCACCGTCGGTACCCAGGTGAGCGGCATCGTCAACAAACTCTATGTGGACTACAACAGTGTGGTCAAGAAGGGGCAAGTCATCGCCGAACTTGACCGCACCAACCTCGAGAGTGACCTCACCTCGCAGCAGGCAAACCTGCGCAGCGCTCAAAGCGAACTCGACTACCAGCAGAAGAACTACGCCCGATATGCCGAGTTGAACGAGAAGCAACTCGTTAGCCGTGCCGAGTACGATGTGGCCCTGCAGAGCCTGCGCAAGGCCCAAGAGCAGGTCAAGGTGTCTCAACAGAATGTGCAGAAGGCGCGCACCAATCTGGGCTACGCCACCATCTACTCGCCAATCGACGGGGTGGTCATCAGCAAGGAGGTGGAGGTGGGGCAAACTGTCGCCTCGTCGTTCAACACGCCGACGCTGTTCACCATTGCCAAGGACCTGAGCGACATGCGCGTGATCGCTAACGTCGATGAGGCAGACATCGGTAGCGTGCGACCCGGCCAACGCGTCACCTTCCAGGTGGACGCATTCCCCGATGATGTGTTTAGCGGCAACGTGACCCAAGTGCGGCAAAAGGCCACAACCACTAATAATGTCGTCACCTATGAGGTCGTTATCAGCGCTCCAAACGCCGACCTCAAACTTATGCCGGGTCTCACGGCCAACGTCACCATCTTCACCCTTGAGATTAACGGGCAGTTGGCGGTGAGCAACCGCGCGCTGCGCTTCACCCCCGAGCCGGAAATCATCGGCAAGGACTACACCGTGCAGGACTGCGAGGGCGAGCACAAACTCTGGACCCTTGACGGCAAGACGTTCACAGCCCACAAGGTCGAGGTGGGCACCTCCGACGGCATTCACACCGTCATTACCGGCGGTATCAACTCCGGCGCTACCGTCGTGAGTGACGTCTCGTTCGGTGCCGAGCAGGACGACAAGCAGACCGGCGGCTCACCATTTATGCCCGGCCCGCGCAACCGCAACAGCAACAAAAAATGAAAGGTTGAGGGGTTGAGGGTTGAGTGGTTGAGCCTCGCGCTATCGCGCTCCGGGACAATGGATTTGTCGCTATGGGCGGCCAGGCCAAAGCCAGGCCCTACATTTCTTCCCATTTGCGCCAGCAAATGGCTCAACCCCTCAACCTCTCAACCCTAAACGACTAGAAAATGAAAGAAATCATCAGACTTGATAATATACGGCGCGACTTTGTTGTGGGCGAGGAGACCGTCCACGCCCTGCGCGGCGTGTCGTTCACCATCAGTGAGGGCGAGTTTGTCACCATCATGGGCACCAGCGGTAGCGGCAAGAGCACGCTGCTCAACATCCTGGGCTGCCTCGACACCCCCACCGCCGGCGAGTATCTGCTCGACGGCACGCCGGTGCGCACCATGAGCAAGAACGCGCGCGCCGTGCTGCGCAACCGCAAGATTGGCTTCGTCTTCCAGAACTACAACCTGCTGCCCAAAACAACCGCTGTCGAGAACGTCGAGTTGCCGCTGATGGATAACAGCGCCATCGGGGCCGATGAGCGACGCGACCGCGCCGTCACCGCCCTGCGACGAGTGGGCCTCGGCGACCGCCTCAACCACAAGAGCAACCAGATGAGCGGCGGACAGATGCAGCGAGTGGCCATCGCGCGAGCACTGGTCAACGACCCCGCCGTCATCCTCGCCGACGAGGCCACCGGCAACCTCGACACGCGCACTTCCTTTGAGATACTCGTCCTCTTCCAGCAACTCCACGCCGAGGGGAGAACCATCATCTTTGTTACCCACAACCCCGAGATAGCGCAGTACAGCAGCCGCAACATCATGCTGCGCGACGGCAAGGTGCGCGACGACACCATCAACCCCACCATCCTCAACGCCGCCGACTATCTCGCCACCCTTCCCCCACCGGATTAATCCTCCTCCTCAGATTTCTTAGAACTCTCCAAATAGTCAATAGTCTCATGCCGCAAGTTATTTTTAAACATAAATATCCATTAATGTTCATTAATCATTTAGAAAATGCATCTCCTGTTCTCTTAAATACTCCTGTTCTCCTGTCTAAAATTAATGGATAATTAATGGATATTCATGTTAAACAATAAACCGCCACTTTTTGCAGTAGACACAGATTTCTTAGAACTCTTTATATCGATATCAACAATGAATATCGCCAATCTCTTCAAGATAGCCATCAGGGCCATCGCCGGCAATAAGACGCGCAGTTTCCT
This sequence comes from Muribaculaceae bacterium, assembly GCA_017454355.1. Taxonomy (GTDB): domain Bacteria; phylum Bacteroidota; class Bacteroidia; order Bacteroidales; family Muribaculaceae; genus Sodaliphilus. The sequence goes on along the minus strand of JAFTDD010000078.1, from coordinate 16,054 downwards.
CACCATGCTGGGCATCATCATCGGTGTGGCGAGCGTCATCACCATGCTCGCCATCGGCCAAGGCTCAAAACTCCAAATCCAGCAGAATATCGCGGAGATGGGATCCAACATGATTATGATTCATCCGGGAGCCGACCGTGGCCCGGGCGGAGCGCGAGGCAGCGCCGACGACTCGCAGACGTTGACCCTCGACGACTACAACAGCCTGCTGACGGAGGCAAAGTATCTCGCCGCCGTCAGCCCCAACGTCAGCAGCGGAGGACAACTCATCGCCGGCAACAACAACTACCAGACGAGCGTCACCGGCGTTAGCCGCGGCTACCTCACGATCCGCCAACTCACCGTCGAGCAGGGAAGTATGTTCACCGAGGCCGACGTGAAGGCCGCAGCCAAGGTGTGTGTCATCGGCAAGACGATTGTCGACAACCTCTTCCCCGCCGGCTCCGACCCCGTGGGACAGGTAATCCGCTTCAACAAGATGCCGGTGAAGGTGGTGGGGGTGCTCAAGAGTAAAGGTTACAACTCGATGGGCATGGACCAGGACAATATCGTGTTGATGCCCTACAGCACCGTCATGAAGCGTGTGCTGGCCCAAAACTACCTGCAGGGCATCTATGCCAGCGCCGTGGTGGAGGGTATGACTGACCTGGCCATCAAGGACGTCAAGTCAATCCTCCGCCAGAACCACAAACTGCGCGAGGGCGACGATGACAATTTTACCATCCGCAGCCAGGAGGAACTCAGTTCAATGATGAGCAGCACAATGGGTATGCTCACCGCCCTATTGGGGGCTGTGGCAGGCATCTCGCTCATCGTGGGCGGCATCGGCATCATGAACATCATGTACGTCAGCGTGACCGAGCGCACCCGCGAGATTGGTTTGCGCATGAGCGTCGGCGCCCGTGGCATTGACATCCTCAGCCAGTTCCTTATCGAGGCAATCATGATTAGCGTCACCGGCGGACTGATAGGTGTCGTGCTGGGATTTTCACTCAGTATGCTCATCAAGATGGGTGCCGGATGGCCGGTCACCGTCGAGTTGTGGACGGTTATCCTCTCCTTTGCCGTGTGTACCGTCACAGGCGTCTTCTTCGGCTGGTACCCGGCCAAGAAGGCCGCCAACCTCGACCCCATCGAGGCTATCCGCTACGAGTAAAGTAATTACTCAAAAATGAAACGCGAAATTTTTATTCATATCATTTGTTGGGCGGTGGTGATCTTCTTCCCACTGCTCTTCCTCGGCCAAAACGCGTTGCCGGGCGAGACAATGCCGCGCTTCGTGCGCTCGCTCGGCTCGCCAATCGCCTATATGGTGGTGTTCTACCTCAACTACGTTGTGCTGGTGCCAAGGCTGCTCTTCGGCAACCGCCGATGGCTGTTCTATGTGGTGAACATCGCCGTGGTCACCCTCGCCGTCGCTTTCATGGCCGAGTGGTGGCATCTGATGAACACGCTGCTGCCCGAGACGGGGCGGCATCACCCGCCGCGCCCGGGCATCAACCCGATGTACTTCTATAGCACCATTACGCTCATGCTCGTGGTGGGACTGAGCATCGCCATCCGCATGACACGCCGCTACCACGATGCCGAGCAGGCGCGCATCGAGGCCGAGCGTGACCGCACCGAGGCCGAACTGGCCAACCTGCGCAACCAACTCAACCCCCACTTCCTGCTCAATACTCTCAACAACATCTACGCCCTTATCTCCTTTGACTCCGGCAAGGCTCAAACGGCCGTCGAGGACCTTAGCCGTCTGTTGCGCCACGTGCTCTACGACAACCGCCAGCCTTTGGTGCCGCTCAGTAAGGAGGCTGCCTTCATGCGCGACTATGTGTCGCTGATGCGCATCCGCCTGACGGACGCAGTCACCGTCGAGGAGCACATCGATGTCGACCCGCGCGACATGACGCCCATCGCCCCGTTGATTTTTATCTCGCTCGTTGAGAATGCCTTCAAGCATGGTATTTCCAGCACCGGCCTGGGCCGCATCTCCATCTCGCTCAAGCGCGACGGCGCGCGCGTGGTGTGCACCATCGTCAACACCAACCATCCCAAGAGCAAGCAAGCCGACAAGAGCGGCAGCGGTATCGGCCTCGAGCAGGTGGCGCGCCGCCTCGAACTCATGTACGCCGGTCACTACACCTGGCAACGAGGACCCTCGCCCGACGGCTCCCTCTATTCCTCCACAATAGCAATAGATGTGGAATGTAACTTATAAGTATCAAAAGAGTGGAGTGCAAAACGGCCGTGCCGTTTTGAATATCTCCCGTTTTTCCCGACAACCAATGGCAACAACAATCAAATGTGCGATAGTCGACGACGAGCCCCTCGCCGTCGAGTTGCTGGCCAGTTATGTGGCTCGCATTCCTTTCCTTGAACTCACCGGCAAGTATAATAACGCCACAGGCGCCCTGCGCGGCATCAGTGAGCATCCCGTCGACCTACTTTTCCTCGACATCCAGATGCCTGAGGTTAACGGCATGGAACTCAGTCAAATGCTCCCCGAGAGCACACGTGTCGTCTTTACAACTGCTTTCGACCAGTATGCCGTCGACGGCTTCCGTGTGGGAGCCATCGACTATTTGCTCAAACCCATCAGTTACGCCAACTTCCTCGAGGCCTGCAACCGGGCTCTGCAATGGTTCACCTTGCTCGAGGCGCAGCGACAGGCCCAGCAGGCTCCGCCGCCCGCCTCAATCTTCGTCAAGAGCGAGTATAAGCAGGTGCAAATCATGCTCGATACCATCCTCTACATCGAGGGCCTGAAGGACTATGTGAAAATCTACACAGACGACAGGTCGCGGCCGGTGCTCACCCTGATGAGCATGAAGACCCTGGAGGAGCAACTGCCCTCGTCGCAGTTCATGCGCGTCCACCGCAGTTACATTGTCTCTCTGCCGAAAATTCGCGAGGTAGAACGTGGCCGCATCGTCTTTGGCGACACCCTCATCCCCGTGGGCGACAGTTACAAAGCCGCCTTCCAAGAGTACATGAACCGCTGACCCTCAGTAATCAGTTATTAGTAATTAGTAATTAGTTGTTTTTGAGTAATTAGAAATGCTGTTTTTTGCAAAATAGTGCAGTTTGTTCAAAAAAATGAGGAGGAATTGTTGGTGCCGATTGACGAAAAAATAGTAAATTTGCAATTTGGAACAACTCTCTACTAATTACCCTATACCAATTACTCAAATGAATAAAGTAGTGATTATCGGCTGCGGCGGTGTGGGCACCGTGTGCGCCGTCAAGTGTGCCCAGCATCCCGACGTCTTTCACGAGGTGGTGATTGCCTCGCGCACCCTGAGCAAATGTCAAGCGCTCGTCGACTCTATCGGCCGTGACAACTTCAGCGCCGACAGTGTTGACGCCGACGACGTCGACCAAGTCGTCGCTCTGCTGGAGCGCCACAAACCCACCCTGGTAATCAACCTCGCGCTACCCTATCAAGACCTCACCATCATGGAGGCCTGCCTGCGCTGCGGCGTCCATTACCTCGACACGGCCAATTATGAGCCACGCGACGAGGCTCACTTCGAGTACAGTTGGCAGTGGGCCTACCGCGAACGCTTCGAGAAGGCCGGCCTCACCGCAATCCTCGGTTGTGGCTTTGACCCGGGGGTGAGTGGCGTGTATGTGGCGCGAGCCGCCAAGCACCACTTCAGCGAGATGCACACTCTTGATATTGTCGACTGCAATGCCGGCAACCACGGCAAGGCGTTTGCCACCAACTTTAACCCCGAAATAAACATCCGCGAGATTACGCAGCCCGGCCGCTACTGGCAGGATGGCAAGTGGGTGGGTACAGGCCCGCTGGAGATCCACAAGCCGCTCACCTATCCCGAGATTGGACCGCGTGAGAGTTACCTCATGTACCACGAGGAGTTGGAGAGCCTCGTGCTCAACTACCCCACCATCCATCGTGCACGATTCTGGATGACCTTCGGCCAGGAGTATCTTACCCACCTGCGTGTTATCCAAGACATCGGCATGGCCAGTATCGAGCCAATCGACTATGAGGGGCACCAAATCGTGCCGCTGCAATTCCTCAAGGCTGTGCTGCCCAATCCCAAGGAACTGGGCGAGAACTACACCGGCCAGACGAGCATCGGCTGTCGCATCAGCGGCCTCGACAAGCAGGGCAAGCCGCTCACCTATTACATCTACAACAACTGCGACCATCACGCCGCCTACGAGGAGACGGGTATGCAAGCCGTCAGTTACACTACCGGCGTGCCCGCCATGACCGGAGCGATGATGCTCCTCAAGGGCCTCTGGCTCATGCCCGGCGTACACAATGTTGAAGAGTTTGACCCCGACCCGTTCCTCGACCAGGTGGCTGACGCCGGCCTGCCATGGCACGAGCGGTTCAACATCGACCTCGAACTCTAAGGCTCCAAAACGACTTGATAACTTCCAGAACCTATAGCCCCATCCTTTAGGAGAGTGGGAGGACTGAAACCAACGAGATGCGATACGTCGACGTACTGGTGCCGCTGATGATTCCGGGCACGTTCACTTATAGCGTGCCCGATTCGCTCGCTGCCACATTGCGTGTGGGCAGCCGCGTGCTTGTGCCCTTTGGCCGCAAGAAAATCTACACCGCCATCGTCGTCCTCCCCCACGACCGTAAGCCCGAAGGCTATCAGGTAAAGGACATCCTGATGGTGCTCGATCCCGAGCCTATCGTGCGGCACCCGCAACTCAAGTTATGGCAGTGGGTGGCCGACTACTATATGTGTTCGCCGGGAGAGGTCTATCGCGCCGCCGTGCCATCGGGTCTCAAGGTGGAAAGCGAAACGTTTGTCAGCCCCAACGCCGACTTTGAGGAGAATGTCGATGACCGTTTGAGCGACCGTGAGCGCGCCGTGCTGGACGTGATCGCGCAGCGCGGACGTGTCCAGATTGGCGACATCGCCTCGGCCACCGGCATGAAGACGGTTGAGCACACCATCAGCCGCCTGATTGACCGTGATGCGGTCCACGTGAGCGAGCGCGTGGTGGACAACTACCGGCCCAAGACCGAGGTGTGTGTGCGCCTCACGGCGCCGCGTGGCGACGAGGCGGCTATGCACGGCCTGCTGGACATGGTTTCCAGGGCGCGCAAGCAAGAGACGCTCCTGCTGGCCTATCTGGACCTCTCGCGGTGGCTGCAGCGCGGCCAAGAGCCGCATGAGGTGACGCGTGAGGCCCTACTCGAGCGCGCGAATGTGTCGGCAGCCGTCTTTCAGGCAGCCGTCCAAAAGGGCGTCTTCACCACCTATAAACGCCCCATCAACCGCTTTGCCGCCCAAGGAGGCGCCACTGTCGACGTGCCGCCGCTCAGCGAACCGCAGCAGGCCGCTTACATTGAACTTCACAACCAATTGCGCGCGCTTGACATCGCGCTGTTGCACGGCGTGACCGGTAGCGGCAAGACCACCGTCTATATGCGCATGATTGCCGATGTGCTCGCCGCAGGCAATCAAGTGCTCTATCTTGTGCCGGAAATCGCGCTCACCACACAACTCACGCAGCGGCTGCGGCGCGTCTTTGGTGACCGCCTGTTGGTCTATCACTCGCGATTTAGCGACAATGAGCGTGTCGACATCTGGCGCCGGCTCCTCCACAGCGCCGAGCCGATGGTCGTCATTGGGGTGCGCTCGTCGGTATTCCTGCCGTTTGCCAAATTAGGCCTCGTGATTGTCGACGAGGAGCACGACAGCAGTTACAAGCAGCAAGACCACGCGCCGCGTTACAATGGCCGTAATGTGGCGATGATGCTGGCGCGAATGCACGGCGCCAAAACCCTGCTGGGCAGTGCCACGCCATCGGTCGAGGTCTATACCCGCGCCTTGGCCGGCGACTACGGCCTGGTGCGCCTCACCACGCGCTACGGCGACCTCGAGTTGCCCGATGTGGTTGTGGTCAACACCACCGAGGCGCGCAAGCGTCTGGAGATGAACGGCATGTTCAGCAAGGAACTGCTCAAGCGGTGCCGCGCGGCGCTTGAGGCCGACGAACAGGTCATCCTTTTCCAAAACCGCCGTGGCTACGCGCCTATGGTGCGATGCCGCAACTGCGGTTGGGTGCCGCAGTGTGACAACTGCGACGTGAGCCTCACCTACCACAAGTTCACCCATTCGCTCACGTGCCACTACTGTGGCCACACCACCGCCGTGCCCACCCTGTGCCCGGCCTGTGAGACGCCAGACATTGAAATCGTGGGCTACGGCACCGAGCGCATCGAGGACGAGATTGACCGCGTGCTGCCCGGTGAGAAGATTTCGCGCATGGACCTCGACACAACGCGCAGCAAGGCGGCCTATGACCGCATTATCGACGACTTCTCGTCGCGCAAGACCAGTGTGCTCGTGGGCACGCAGATGGTCACCAAGGGCCTGGACTTTGACGGAGTGAGTCTCGTGGGCATCCTCAACGCCGACCAGATGATACACTTCCCGGACTTCCGCAGCCACGAGCGGGCCTTTGACATGCTCGAGCAGGTGGCCGGCCGCGCCGGTCGTGCCCATCACCGTGGCACCGTTGTTATACAGACCTCCCAGCCCGACCACCCAGTCATCCAAATGGTTTGCGCCCACGACTACGTCGGTTTTTACCGGCATGAAATGGCCGACCGCGAGCAGTTCAATTATCCTCCGTTTGTCAAAATCATCAACATCTACCTCACGCATCGCGATGAGGCCGTGGTGAGCGAACTGGCGGTGCGCTACGGCACATTGCTGCGGCAACTCTTCGGCGAGCGCGTCCTCGGGCCGGACACTCCCGTTGTGGGACGTGTGCAGAACCTCTTTCTGCGCCAACTGGTGCTCAAACTCGAGACCTCAGTGTCTATGCCCAAAGTGAAGAACCTGCTGCGACAGGTCCAAGAGCGCATGCTATCCGTCGACAGCCGTATGCGGCAACTGCGGTTGGTCTATGATGTCGACCCCGTCTGATGGGCAGCGGCGCATAGAGAAAAGAGAAAACCCGTAAAAATGATTTACGGGTTTTCTCTTTTTAGTCTCGGCCTCTCTTTTGGAGGGAAGATTAAGGTGGACGGAACAGATTACTTCTCGAAGACGCCGGTCAGACGGTAGTATTCCATCAGTTGCTGCTCGTAGGCCTTCACCGGGTTCACCGGCGCGTCCTTGGCGGCAACACGGCGGATAATCTGCTCGGGTGTCTCGCCACCCTCGCCCTCCTCCGACTCGCCGGGAAGCGTGCCCGGGTGGGTCTTCAGCCACACGGCAATGTCCATGAGCATCTTCTGCAGGTCAAGGCCGCTGTCGTCGCTCATCTCGAGCAGTTCCTGGGGCGTCACACCCAACTTCTCCAGCAGGCCACTGAGCACAACGGCCGGGTCGATGGCGGGTATCTCGCCGCCACTCTCCTGAAACTTAGCCAAGAATTGCTGCACAACGTAAATCACGTCGTTGGCGTTCAGCCCCAACTCATTGAAGTAGTCGAGCGTCTGCGTCACCGGGAGTTCGGCTTTGGCAAGAGCGTCATACGCGGCCTCGCTCTCGGCAGTGGCGTGAATCAACGGCCATGCCTTGATGTCGGCGGTCACCTGCACGCAGTAGACGAGCATCGTCAGGATGTGACCCAGTTTCTTCACCACCAGATTGGTCTGGAAATTGGTGCGGCCGGGGATAATGCTCTTCTCAAAGCCCTTCGACACCAGATAGTCTGTCATCGAGCGGGCGGCACCAAAGGTCACGTAGTCGTCGTCGCGCGAGTGGATCAGGTAGAAGTTGTCCTCGGGATCCGGCTCCCAGTCGGTGGTGTTGGACATCGAGTCAAAGAGTTGCATCATTTCTTTGGCCTTCTCACTCTCAAGGTCGCAGTAAACCGGTTGCAGCATTTGGCTCACGAGAGTACCCTCGCCGATAAAGCCGTTGATGGTCCACGTGTCGTAGTCCTTGCTCAAAATCCAGTCGTTGACGTGGTCGGACAGCGGCGACTGGAACACTTCATTGTAGTCCAAGCCCATTTGTCCGCTCTCGTTAAAGGCGACAATCATCAGAGGCACGGCGCAGAGGTATTTAATCGCGTCCACCTCCACATAGTCGCGATAGACAACCGGCAGGTCGCACGGGCCGCCGCCGCTGTAGGTCTTGTCAATCTTGATGTTGCCGCGGTGGTTGTTGTCAACCTCCTTCTGGGTGGCCATCGAGTCAAAGCCGCCGCTGGAGTAGCCCAGGTTGAAGAGGTACTTGCCGCCATCAATGCCCATGTCATCGAGGATCTCGCGGGCCGCGTAGAGGGCGTCAACGCTCGCCTTGGCGTTGGCCTGACCGTAGAGGTAGGCCTGCGGGTAGCGCTCCGTCACGCCAAAGCCGTAGAAGTCGCTCTCCACCACGATGTAGTTGGGCTTGAGCAAGTTGCCCAGCAGCACCGTCTCTACCGAGAATGTGCCCTTGCCGGGAGCCTCGTCTTTGTTGGCGATCGTGTAGTGGTTATACCACAGGATGCCATCGCTCTCGGCCTTGCCGTCGTAGATGTTGTTCGGAATCAGGATTGTGCCCGATAGCGTGATCGCCTCGCCGCGCGGGTCAACCGACGGATAGACGTAGTTGATGCACTTCACATCGCGGTTGCCAAGCGAAATGCCCTCGTAGGTATAGTCAAGATGGCGGTCAATAATCTCAACCACTTTGGCCTTGTCGGTCATCGAGATGGCGCGTGCCTCGGTGCCCACGATGCCCTCAATCTCGCTGCCGTCCCATGCCACGGCGGTCACCTTGCGGCCATCGATATCGATGCTCTTGAGTTGGCTGCTGGTGAGCACTTTCTCGGTGCCGTCGTTCAGCGTGATGGTGATGACGTGGGCCGTCGCACCCACCGTCATCAATGATGCCATGATGGCAAGAAAAAACTTTTTCATAGTTGTGAATGGTGGGTTTAGCGTTTGACAAATTTAATTGTTGTGTTGCTAGAGTGCAACAGATAGACACCCGGCGCGAGGTGGGCGATGTTAATCACCGCCACGTCGGCCTTGGGGGCAGCCTTGGTGGCGACCGTCTGGCCGGTCGCGCTCACGATGGTGATGGGCTGCTTGGGATCGAGACCGCTCACGGTGAGCGTGCCGCCGGCAACCTTGACGCTGGCAGCGTCGTAGTATCGCAACTCGTTCACGCCGGTGATGGCCATGTCGATCATCATCTCGTTGAGGCACTTCTGCTGCGAGCCGTCGCTGAACACGATGGTCACGTCCTCGCCCTCAAAAAGAATCTGCTTCACCACTTTGGAGCCAACCTTCTCGCCGTCGACGGTCACTTGATGGGCCATTGTCGGCAGCCACGCGGCAACCATCGCCAGTAGGAGCAATAATGTTTTGATTCTCATTGTGATAATTTTTTTGGTTAATAATTCAGTGAGTTATGACTCAACGTTGGGTTTATACAACGATGTTCACAAGTTTGCCGGGCACCACAATCACCTTCTTGGGAGCCTGACCGGCGGGCAGCCACTTGGCGGCGCCGTCGGCCGTGAGTGCCGCCTGCTCGATCGCCTCGTGCGAGGCGTCGGCGGCCACCTCGATGTTGTAGCGCGGCTTGCCGTTGAACGACACGCCCATCCGGATGGTGTCTTCCTTGAGGTAGCGCTCGTCGTGCTCGGGCCACGGCGCGTCACACACGGTGCCCTCGTGTCCCAACGCGTGCCACAGTTCCTCGGCAACGTGCGGCGTGAACGGCGCCAGCAGCGTCACGATCGGCTCAATGACGGCACGTTTGTTGCACTTGAGAGGCACCAACGTGTTCAACGCCTCCATAAAGGCCGCCACGCTCGTGTTGTAACTGAATGCCTCCACGTCGGCCGTCACTTTCTTGATCAGGCCGTGAAGCACCTTCTGCTCGGCCGCTGTCGGGTCCTCGTCGCTCACGGCGAAGTTGCCCTCCTTGTCGTGGCACAATGCCCACAGGCGCTTGATAAAGCGGTTGCAGCCCTGGATGCCCGTGTCGTCCCACGGCTTGCTGGCCTCGATGGGACCCAGAAACATCTCAAACAACCGCAGCGAGTCGGCACCCCACTTCTCAATCACGTTGTCGGGGTTGACGACGTTGAAGTAAGACTTCGACATCTTCTCGATGGCCGTGCCGCACAGGTAACGGCCGTCCTCGAGCACAAACTCGGCCGTGGCATACTCCGGCCGCCAGCGCTTGAAGGCCTCGGTGTCGAGCGTCACGCCGTCCACGATGTTCACGTCCACGTGGATGGGTGTTGTCTCGTAGTCCTTGCGCAGGCCGGCGCTCACAAACGTGTTGGTGCCCACCACGCGATACACAAAGCGGCTACTGCCCTGTATCATGCCCTGATTGACGAGTTTGCGGAACGGCTCGTTGCAGCACACCACGCCGTAGTCAAACAGGAACTTGTTCCAGAAGCGGCTGTAAATCAGGTGGCCGGTGGCGTGCTCGCTGCCGCCCACATAGAGGTCCACCTGCCGCCAGTAGTCATTTGCCTCGCGAGAGACCAGCGCGCCATCGTTGTGCGGATCCATATAGCGCAGGTAGTAGGCGCTGCTGCCGGCAAAGCCCGGCATGGTGCACAACTCGAGCGGCTGTCCACCATACGTCCAATTGGCGGCGCGGCCCAGCGGCGGCTCGCCGCTCTCGGTGGGCAGGAACTTGTCCACCTCGGGCAGGCGCAGCGGCAACTCGCTCTCGTCGAGCGGCTGAGGCATACCGTCGGCGTCATAGTAGATGGGGAACGGCTCGCCCCAGTAGCGCTGGCGGCTGAAGATGGCGTCGCGCAACCGATAGTTCACCTTCACGCGACCGATACCGGCCTTCTCGATATACTCTTTGGTGCGGGCTATCGCCTGTTTCACCGTCAGTCCGTTCAACTGCAGGCGCTCGTTGCTGCTATTGGTCATAATGCCCTCCTTGGCGTCGAAACTCTCCTCGCTCACGTCGGCACCCTCAATCAGGGGGACGATTGGTAGTGAGAAGTGGCGCGCAAAGGCGTAGTCGCGGCTGTCGTGGGCCGGCACAGCCATGATGGCGCCCGTGCCGTAGCCCGCCAGCACATAGTCGCTGATAAAGATGGGAATTTCCTCGCCGGTGACCGGATTCACGGCATTGCTGCCGCTATACACGCCGCTCACCTTCTTGTCGATCATGCGCTCGCGCTCGGTCTTGTGGCGCACCTCGTCAAGGTAGGCCTCCACGGCCTCGCGTTGCCCGTCGGTGGTGACAAGGCTCACGTAGTCGCTCTCCGGCGCCAGTACCATAAAGGTGACACCAAAGATGGTGTCGGCGCGCGTGGTGAAAATCAGCAGGTCGGCGTCACTGCGGCCGGCCAGCGGGAAGTGCATCTCGGCACCCTCGCTGCGGCCAATCCAATTGCGTTGCGTCTCCTTGAGCGACTCGCTCCACTCAATCGTGTCGAGGTCGTCAAGCAGGCGCTTGGCGTAGGCGCTCACCCTCAAGCACCATTGGCTCATCATCTTCTGCTCCACAGGGTGGCCGCCGCGCACACTCAGACCCTCGCTCACCTCGTCGTTGGCCAGCACGGTGCCCAGCGCGGGACACCAGTTCACCATCGTGTTGCCGCGATAAGCGATGCGGTAGTCCATCAGCACGCGCTCGCGCTCCACACGGCTCATTGCCGCCCACTCGGCGGCCGTGAACGTGTGCTCCTCGCCGCTGGCGGCGCTCACGCCCTCGGTGCCGCGCGTCTCAAAATGCTTCACCAGTTCGGCGATGGGGCGGGCCTTGTCGGCCGCCGTGTCGTAGTAACTGGCGAACATCTTGAGGAAGGCCCACTGCGTCCACTTGTAGTAGGCAGGGTCGCAGGTGCGCACCTCGCGGTCCCAGTCAAATGAGAAGCCGATCTTGTCGAGTTGCTCGCGATAGTGGGCGATATTCTCGTTGGTCGTCACCTCGGGGTGCTGACCGGTCTGGATGGCATACTGCTCGGCCGGCAGACCGTAGGCGTCATAGCCCATCGGGTGCAGCACATTGTAGCCGCACTGACGCTTGTAGCGCGCGTAGATGTCACTGGCGATGTAGCCCAGCGGATGACCCACATGCAGGCCGGCACCGCTGGGATAAGGAAACATGTCCAGTACATAGAATTTGGGGCGCGACGCGTCTTCAGTGACGTGATATGTGCCCTGCTCGCGCCAGTATTGTTGCCAGCGCCCCTCTATATCTCGGTGGTTATACTCCATCAGCCGGCCATGTTGGTGAACACGTTCTGCACGTCGTCGTCCTCCTCGAGCACCTCGATGAGGGCCTCCACGGCCTCGTGCTGCTCGTCGTTCAACTCCTTGTACTCGCTCGGCTCGTAAACAAACTCCGAACTGTTAATCTCAAAGCCGTTGTCCTCGAGATACTTCTGCAGGTCGCCGTTGCTCTCAAACGCGCCGCTGATGATGATTTCCTCCTCATCCTGCTCCACTTCCTCGGCGCCCAAATCAATCAACTCCAGTTCGAGATCTTCGAGCGAGATGCCGTCCTTGGGAGCGATGTGGAAGTAGCACTTGTGGCTGAACAGGAACGACACTGTGCCCTGGTTGCCCAGCGTGCCGCCCTTCTTGTTGAAGTAGTTGCGCAGGTTGGCGACGGTGCGCGTGGTGTTGTCGGTGGCCGTCTCAACAAGCACGGCGATGCCGCCGGGGGCAAAGCCCTCGTAGATAACCACCTTGTAGTCGCCCGCATCCTTGTCGCTGGCACGTTTGATGGCGCGCTCCACGTTGTCCTTGGGCATATTGGCGGCCTTGGCGTTGGCCATCAACGCGCGCAGGCGTGAGTTGGCGCTCGGGTCCGGACCACCGGCCTTCACGGCCATCGTGATTTCCTTGCCAATTTTGGTAAAGGTGCGGCTCATGCTGCCCCACCGTTTCATCTTTCTCGCTTTGCGATACTCAAAAGCTCTTCCCATGTTAGTTGTTTATTAGGGCCTCCCCCCACCCCTCCTAAAGGAGGGGGGCTTGCTGTTGAGTCAAATTGGGTTGGCCTTGTTTTATAATATTTGTTTATTAAAGCCTCCCCCCGCCCCTCCTAAAGGAGGGGGGCTTGCTGTTGAGTCAAATTGGGTTGGCCTTGTTTTATAATATTTGTTTATTAGAGCCTCCCCCCGCCCCTCCTAAAGGATGGGGGCTGTTGCGGCAACCTTTTGCCCCCTCCTTTAGGAGGGGGTTGGGGGAGGCCTTGGACCTTATCGCAGCGTGGCGCCGAGTTTGTCTTGCAGGGCCTTGATCACGCGCGACATGATGTTGTCAATCTGCTTGTCGTTGAGCGTCTTTACATCGTCTTGCAGCGTCAGGCTGATGGCGTAAGACTTCTTGCCGGCCTCGAGTTTCTTGCTCTCGTACACGTCAAACAGTGTCACGCTCTTGAGCAACTTGCGCTCGGTCTCGCGCACGACACGCTCCACGTCTGCGTAACTCACCGCCGTGTCGACCAGCAGTGCCAAGTCACGCTTGACGGGCAGCGTCTTGGGCAGGTCGGCATACTTGATGTCGCGTCGCGCGGCGATGCGGCACGCGCGGTGCCAGTCCACCTCGGCGTAGTACACCGGCTGGTCAACGTCGGCCTTCTTGAGCACGTCATGCTCCACCCCGGCCAGCGTGGCCACCGTGTTGCCGCCACGGTCGCGGTAGCGCAGCGCCGTTTCGAGCAGCGCGTCACTGTCGGTCTCGGCTTTCAACTCGCGCTCCACATCGATGCCCATAGCCGCCAGCAGGCCTTCCAGGTCGGCCTTGAGGTCAAACACGCTCACCTCTCTTGTGGCGTCGGCCCACGCCGCCTCGTGGTTGTTGCCCGTGAGCCACAACCCCAGCATGCGGTGCTCGCTATAAGGTGCCAATGCACGCTCGCTATTGTCAACCTCGCCGTTGTAACTGTACACGTTGCCGAACTCATACAGGCGCAGGTTGGCGTTCTTGCGGTTGATGTTGCGGGCGATGCTCTCCAGGCCGCCGTATAGCAACGTCTGGCGCATCACGTTCAGGTCACTGCTCAGCGGGTTCATGATGCGCACGCAGCGCTCCACCGGATATACGGCGTTGTCCTCGTAGTAGGCCGCCGGAGTGAGCGAGTTGTTCATTATCTCGCGGTAGCCGGTGGCGCTCAGCCGGTTGCTGATAAACTCCTGGGTGTCGTCCTCAAAGTCCACCTCGCCCTTGACCGAGAGGCTCGTGCGGAACTGCGACGACAACTCGATGTTGTTGTAGCCGTAAACGCGCAGGATATCCTCCACCACGTCACACGGGCGCTGCACGTCCACGCGGTAGCGCGGCACCACAAGGCTCAGACCCTCGGCCGTCTCGGCGGTGATTTCCATCTCCAGGCCGGTGACGATGGCACGGATGGTCTCGCGTGGCAACTGCTTGCCAATCAGTCCGTCCACGTAGTCGTAGCGAAGTTCCACCGGCCAACCGGGGAACGTCTCTTGGGTCTTGACGTCGACGATGTCGCCGCAAATCTCACCGCCGGCCAACTCCTTGACCAGCAGGGCGGCCAGTTTCAGGTTATAGATTGTCGCGTTGGGGTCCAATCCGCGCTCAAAGCGGAACGACGAGTCGGTGTTCAACCCGTGGCGGCGCGCCGTCTTGCGCACCCACGTGGGGTGGAAGCACGCGCTCTCGAGGAAGATGTCGGTCGTCTGCTCGGTCACGCCGCTGTCCTTGCCGCCAAACACGCCCGCGATGCACATCGGCTCGCGCTCGTTGCAAATCATCAGGTCGCGGGCGTCAAGAGTGCGCTCCACCTCGTCGAGGGTGACGAACTTGGTGCCTGCGGCCACCGTCTTGACGATGACCCTCTCGCCGGCCACATGGGCCAGGTCAAAGCAGTGCATCGGCTGGCCGGTGCCTAGCAGGATATAGTTGGTGATGTCGACAATGTTATTGATTGGGCGCTGGCCCACAGCCAGCAGCAGGTCTTTGAGCCACTTGGGGCTTTCCTGCACCTTCACGCCGCGGATTGTCAAGCCGCTGTAACGCGGGCAGGCCTCGGCGTTCTCGACGGTCACCGTCACGGCGCCGTCAGCGCGATCCGCCTTGAAGGCCTCCACGCTCGGCCGGTGCAACTTCACCGGCTCGCCATTCTTGTGGGTCTGCATCCATGCCGCCAGGTCGCGCGCCACGCCGTAGTGCGACGCCGCGTCAATGCGGTTGGGCGTCAGGTCCACCTCAATCAGGTAGTCATCCTCCACGCCGTAGTAGTCGGCCGCCGGAGTGCCCACCACGGCGTCCTCGGGCAGCACGATGATGCCGTCGTGGCTCGTGCCGATGCCAATCTCGTCCTCGGCGCAAATCATGCCCAGGCTCTCCTCGCCGCGGATCTTGCCGCGCTTGATGGTGAACTCGTTATCGCCGTCGTAGAGTTTGGTGCCGATGGTGGCCACGATGACCTTCTGGCCGGCCGCCACGTTGGGCGCGCCGCACACAATCTGCACCGGCTCTTGCTCCGGCGCCAGACGCACCGTGGTGATGTGCAGGTGGTCGCTATTGGGGTGCTCGACGCAGGTGAGCACCTCGCCCACCACCAGGCCACGCAGGCCGCCGCGGATGGTCTCGATGCGCTCCACCGCGCCCACCTCAAGGCCCAGCGACGTGAGAATTTCGCCGGTCTTCTCCGGCGTGAAGTCAAAGTCTAAATACTTTTTTAACCACTTATAAGATATATTCATAAGTCTGTGAATAACAATTAGATACGAAGTAATGCCGCCAAAATGGCGGTTTTAACACGCAAAGTTACGAATTTTCCTTGAATTATCCGCCACTACCCGCCAACTATTTCCTAAATTCCGCCACACTCTATATTTCTATATTTCCTCTCGAAAATTCCTGAAAATAATTATCTCCCGTGAATTTCCGTGAATTTAATTTTCGCTGGTGGATAACCTAAAATCCGCAACTCGTTGTTTGCCTGTCCAAAATTAAAATTCCTCTCGTCTATTTCCGTCTATTTCCGTCTATTTCCGTCTATTATTCTCATGAAAAATCCGTAAAATCTTTCTCGTAAAATATTGCATCCCGTGAATTTCCGTGAACTTTCGTGAAATATTTTTATGATGAAAATCAGTGAATAATCTCAATTTTGAAACATAAAAGTATTCACGG
>JAFTDD010000077.1 GCA_017454355.1 Muribaculaceae bacterium | reverse complement strand
TCTTACGCGTTTTACCTGCTTGCCCTGCATCTTCAACAGTTCCATTGGTGATGGCTTCTGTTCTGGTACAAGCAAGTCTAAGTTTTCAAGCAATCCAAGCGTTCTCATGACACTGATTAGTAATGAGAGCGAAACAGACTGTCCGCTTTCTATCTTGGCGATGGTGCTTACGCCAACGCCAGACTCCATGGCTAGATCCTGTTGTTTAAACCCTCTTGATATACGATAAGCATTTATCCTCGTCCCAAGCTAGTTCAGTATGGCTGTATCACTAAGTTCTGTCCACATATTATCAATGTTTTTATGTATTTTGGCTACAAAAATACAAATAAAAATTGTAAATGCAAAGATAAAAGCCAAAAATATCATAAAAACATTGTAAAAACAATGATAAAAATTATTTCGGTTGGTTGATATTGTTAATGTTGTTGATTGAAACTCAAATATGAGTAAATCACCCACCTGCAAAGATACGAGTCAGACGATCTACTTCGGCATTGGCTTCGGAGAGCATTGCCACAGTCTTGTCCTCATCTTTTGGCTTGGGACCTTTGCGAACAAAGTTGGTGACGATGCTGTTGGTGGTGCAGTAGGTGCGGTTGTCATTGTTGGCATAGATGGTAGGGAAGCGCAGATGGCTCTCATAGCACGTGGCATCGGTCATGCACAGGTCCTTATCGTGCAGTTGTGGCTGCCATCTGTCATACAACACCCGCTGCAGTTGCTTGATGTCAAGCAATCGCGCCAGACGGTTGCGGATGGCGCTCACGATTTTGCCGTTCTTGATCGGACGGGACGGATCAATGAGCACCCCGCAGAACTTCTGCATGTGGATGCTGCCGTTGAAAATCGAACTCTGTGAAGCCCAAAGTTGGGCGTATGTCAGAAATTTTTTGTAACTTTACTGCACTTTTTTTTAAAGAAAATACCCCCGAAACGGCCCGTGATGGGTAGTTCGGGGGGCTTTTGCAAAGGTACAAATAATTTATCTATCTGACAAACAAACTATTGTAAATTAACTGAATGTCCCTAATGTAAAAGTGATTGATAATCACATTAATAATACGCGGTTACTTGTAGGGGCGACAGTCTCCGCACGTTTCTGTCGCCCTTACAGGGCTTTGTTTGAGAAAAAACTCACACCATAGTCACGGGGGCTAGCGCCCCCGCCTAAGAGCTGTCGCCCCTGACGGGGCTCACATTTGTCGCCGCTTGCGGCCACGCCAAGGCGAGGCCCTACAGTCTTTGACAATCCTAATGGATTTTACCGGACAGCAATAAAAAAAACGTTACTTGCCGATGCAGAAGTTGTCGAAGATGTCGTGGAGGACGGCGTCGGTGGTGATGGTGCCGGTAATCGAACCGATGTGGGCCATCACCTCGCGCAGATCCTGGGCGACAAACTCGGCGCTGACGCCGTCGCGCAGGGCCTTGCGGCCACGTCGCAGCGCCTCGAGGGCGCGCGTCAGCGCCTCGTGGTGACGCGCGTTGGTCACCACCACCGTGTCGGCGTCCAGTGCAACACGCGGCACGGCCACGCGCTCCACCTCACGCCGCAGTCGCTCCACATCGGCCTCGCGCCGAGCGCTCATCTCCACCACCACGGTTCCCTCGGGCAGCGCGAGCGTCGCCAGGCGCTCCCTGACGGCGTCGGCCGCCGCCAGGTCGGTCTTGTTGATGATCACCAGCAGCGTCTTGCCGGCGCAGCGCGGCAGCAGCACCGTGGCCAGATCGGCGACGGTGGCCGGCGCAGTGGCGTCGATCACCCAGAGGACGACGCGCGCGCGGTCCACGGCACGCAGCGAGCGCTCGATGCCGAGGGCCTCAACGGCGTCGGCTGTGTCGCGCAGCCCGGCCGTGTCGGTCAGACGCAGCAGCGTGCCGCCAACGGTCAACGTCTCCTCGATGGTGTCGCGCGTGGTGCCGTGCACGTCGCTCACAATGGCGCGGTCGTCGCCCGTCAGCGCATTGAGCAGCGTCGACTTGCCGGCGTTGGTCGCGCCGGCGATGGCCAGTGGCACACCGCGACGGATGGCGTTACCGTCGGCAAACGTGGCGGCCAATGCGGCGATCTCGCCGTCCATCTCGTCGGCCAGTTGCAGCAACCGGTCGCGGTCGGCAAAGGTGACGTCCTCCTCGCTGAAGTCCAGTTCGAGTTCGAGCAGCGCGACAAAGTGGACGAGGCGGTCGTGCAGGTCGCGCAGGCGGCCGGCAAAGGCGCCGCGCAACTGGTTGAGGGCCACGCGCGCCGCCGCGGCGCTCTCGGCGGCGGTGAGGTCGGCAACGGCCTCGGCCTGACTGAGGTCCATGCGGCCGGTGAGGAAGGCGCGACGCGTGAACTCGCCGCGTGTGGCCTGACGCGCGCCGGCCGCCGTGAGCACCTCGAGCACACGGCGCTGCACCCACGGCGAGCCGTGGCACGACAGTTCGACGGTGTCCTCGCCGGTGTAAGAGCGCGGCGCGCGAAACACAGTGAGCACCACCTGGTCCACTGCGTTGCCATCGCCATCGACCACCTCGCCTAGATGGGCCGTATGGCTGGTCATCGATGCCGGCGGCAGGCCGCGCCAGCAGCGCGCCACCACGTCCAGGGCGTCGGCGCCGCTCACGCGCACCACGGCGATACCGCCGGTGCCGGCCGGCGTTGCCACCGCCGCAATTGTCGCCTCTGCCCTCCGGATTATATTCTCCTTATCGTTCATTTTTTTAAGCCACGCTGACGCGTGGGAAATCAATCAAAATCTTGTACTTAATAAGTCCTGACCGGACAGTGCCAAAACAAACCCGCGCAGCGGGTGACAGCCCATAGGCGGGGGCGTCAGCCCCCGTAAAAAAACGTCCCTCCAACTCATCAAAACCCGCGCAGCGGGTGACAGCCCATAGGCAGGGACGACAGATTACAAATATCGTTCATCGTACTCGATGCCACATTTATCCAATATCGCTCTTAACTCTTCACGGAACGTCTTGACGCGGTGGTGCTCCTCTTGATTACGGATATAATCAATGGTGGGTTGTATCATTGACGCACTAACGGAAAACGCTCCATATCCGTCTTGCCAGCAGAAACCTCCGTAATAAGGATGCAACGATTTGATCCATTTGCTACTATTTGCTTTAACGGTACGCACCAGTTCGGACAAACTTATCGTTTTTGGCAAAGACACCAACATATGGACGTGATCCGGACGACCACCGATAACATACAAGGTCGCGCCCATGCTTTTCACAATTCCGCCAATATATTCCAAGACACGTTCAAGATCGCCCTCAGGGATTACGGTGGCCTTTGACTTTGTGTGAAAGACTATATGTATGTCGTTTTTGACGAATGAGTTGGACATAATTCTGTCGCCCCTACGGGGCTTTTTATAAAATAAACATTCTTATTACGGGGGCTGACGCCCCCGCCTATGGACTGTCACCCGCTCCGCGGGTTCCGTTTTAGAGTGATATTCTGTCACAGCGTTACGGGACTGTCACCCGCGTAGCGGGTTCCGTTTTATTGTGATATTCTGTCACGGCCTTACGGGACTGTCACCCGCGTGGCGGGTGGCTCTTACCAGAGCCAGCGGTCGGCGTTGGGTGAGCGCTCGAGGGTGTCCTGGGTGGAGCGCGGCAGGCGGCAGAGCAGGTCGAGGCCGGTGAGCGCCTCGATGCTGTCGATACTCACGGCGTGGCTGCTGATGGAGGCACGGTCGCCGTCGCGGTGGTCATACAGGAACGCGATGGCGCGCATCGGCCGCGCGCGGTGAGCCACCACCACCTTGAAGAACTGCCGCGGCACGGCCACACGGTGTTTGCGGCCAATCGTCTTGGGCCGCCGGTCGACCACCGGACCGGTGATGACCACCAGCGCCTCGTCGCGCCGCGCCCACTCGCGCACCTTTTTCTCGAGGTCACCCCACGCGTTCTCGTTCATCTCGGCCAGTTGCGGACAGATATTGGTGGTGAAGAACGTCTGCTCCAGGGCCCGCGCGCTCCACTTCATGTCGCCGGCCGGCGTCATGTGGCCACGCGTGTAGCCGCTGTCCTTGTAGTCGCTCGACCACGCGCTACCCGGCACGGCGGTGTCGTCGCGGAAGAGGATACCCTCGCGCGAGGCCTTGCCGCGCGTCTTGCCGCGCGTGAGTTCATAGACGGTACATCGTGGCACGTTCCACTCGGGGCTGTAGTAGGCCGTGTAGCCGTCATAGTCGCGTTTGACGGTCCGACCGGCCTTGCTGCAGTCCACCTCGGCCACGTCGAGCCCGTCACCGCCACGCAGCGTCGCAGCCACCGTGTCGGCAGGCTCGTCGACCGTAGGCATGTCGACCGTCACCGGTGCTTGATTGCCTCCGCCGCGGTAGCACCACCGCAACGTCACCAGCACACCCAACAACACTAATAATATCCAGTATCGCTTTTTACTCATTGTTATGCTCTTGTTTTTCTATAAACACTGAGTCTACCAATAGATATAAATAGACGCAAATAGACGTAAATAGACGAGAGGCTACACGGAGAGGGCGAGCAGTTCGCTCAGGGTGGGGTGGGCGTGGACGGTGCGCGAGAGCGCGGTGGCCGGCAGGTCGTTGGCCATCACCACGGCGACCTCGTGGATGAGGTCGGCGGCGTGCGCACCCAGGATGTGGCAGCCCGCGACGCGTCCGGTGGTGCGGTCGACGAGCATTTTCACCAGGCCCTCAGTCTCGCCGGTAGCCACTGCTTTGCCGTTGGCGCGGTAGGGCGTGCGGCGGATGTCCACCTCCAGACCGGCGTCCGCGGCCTGCTGCTCGGTGAGGCCCACCATCGCGAGTTCCGGCGTGGTAAACACCACGCTCGGCACGACGTCGGCGTTCTTGGGCAGGAGGCCGTTGATAAACTGACACAGCACGTTGTGACCCTGGGCACTGGCGGCGTGGGCGAGCATACAGCGCGCGTTCACGTCGCCGATGGCCCACACGCCGTGGACCGTGGTGCGCCAGTTGTCGTCCACCACGATGGCGCCGCGCTCTACGGCGACGCCCACAACGTCGAGCCCCTCGGGCAGCACCGGCGCGCGTCCCACGGCCATCACCACGCGGTCCGCCTCCAGAGTCTGCGTCTTGCCTTTCGCCTCGTATGTGACCAAATAACGCGCGGCGCTTGGGGACGGTTCTTGTGTTTCAGCAAGTGAAACACAAGAACCGTCCCCGTGTTTCAGGATTTCAGTCACCGCGGCGCCCACGACAAACTTGATGCCGCGGCGCGTGAGAGCCGTGCGCAGCCGTTTGGCCAACTCGCGGTCGAACGGCGGCAGCACTTCCTTGCAATACTCCACAACGGTCACCTCATGACCCATGCCGTGGAGGATTACCGCAAACTCCAACCCAATCACACCGCCGCCGATGATGACGATGCTGTCGGTAGGGCTGTATGGCCTCGCCTTGGCGTGGCCGACAGTGTCATCGGAATTGGCCGGGCCAAGGCCAGACCCTACAAATGCTCGTAGCACGTCGTCGCTGGTGTCGCACAACTCGGCGCCGGGGATGGGCAGCAACCGCGGACGGCTTCCGGTGGCGATAATCACACGCGGCGCGCTGTAGCACTCTCCGTTCACCTCGACTGCCACCCCTGGGGACGGTTCTTGTGTTTCGGCAGCAAGCTGTATCACCCTCGGGGACGGTTCTTGTGTTTCAGCAGCAAGCTGTATCACCCTCGGGGACGGTTCTTGTGTTTCAGCAGCAAGCTGTGAAACACAAGAACCGTCCCCATGTGGCGCCGCGACAAAACGCGCCTGGCCGCGCACCAGCGCGATGTTGCCGTTGCCCTCGAGCAACGTCTCCACCGATGTCCGCAGCGTCTCCACCGCCCGCGCCGCCGGGGAGGCCTGGGACCCTGGGGACGGTTCTTCTGTTTCACGGCTTGCCGCTGAAACAGAAGAACCGTCCCCACATGCCGCAACGCTTGCCAGCAACGCCTTGGTGGGGATGCAGCCGCGATTGAGGCACGTGCCGCCAACCAGGTCGCGCTCCACCAGCGCCACACGCAGGCCGTTGGCGGCCGCCGTCAGCGCTGTCTCATATCCGCCGGGCCCCGCCCCGACTATGACTAAGTCAAACTCCATAATCCACTATCTTTTTATAAAACAATTAAATACAAATATGATTTTTTAGAATAGAGCGCTACCCGCAGTCGCTGGTGGCACCCGCGTGGTCTACCCGCGCCAGCGAGATAAAAACAGAGCCTACCCCAAACGGTCTACCCGCGCCAGAGGGTTGCACAAACCTCGCCAGAGGGTTGCACAAACCTCGCCAGAGGGTTGCACAAACCTCGCCAGAGGGTTGCACAAACCTCGCCAGAGGGTTGCACAAACCTCGCCAGAAGGTTGCACAAACCTCGCCAGAGGTTTTACAAAAGCCCCAGGTTGACGCCGCCAGGCGGCTACCTGGTGGTTGAGGCACCGCTCCCCTACCGCTACCTCGAAGAGGTTGCACACGACCCATAGATAGAGTCCGATGACGACGCTCATGTCATTGGTTTTGGTGCAACCTCTTCGAGGTAGCAGTTTTAATATTAGCTCTTGGGCCCCAGGTAGTCGCCTGCGGCTCCAACCTGGGGTTTTCGTAAAACCCACTTCGTGGGTTCGTGCAACCCGCTGTCGCGGGTTGTACAAACCTCGCCAGAGGTTTTACAAAAACCCCTGGTTGGAGCGAAGCGACTACCTGGGGGTTAGGCGCGGTTCTCCAATCGCTACCTCGAAGAGGTTGCACCCGACCCATAGATAGAGTCCGATGACGACGCTCATGACACTGGTTTTGGTGCAACCTCTTCGAGGTAGCAGTTTTAATATTGCCTCTTGGACCCCAGGTAGTCGCCTGCGGCTCCAACCTGGGGTTTTCGTAAAACCCACTTCGTGGGTTCGTGCAACCCGCTGTCGCGGGTTGTTGCTCGGGTGCAGGGGTTCGCTGCGCTCACCCCTGCCTAAATCCTGAGCGCCCCACTTCGTGGGTTCGTGCAACCCGCTGTCGCGGGTTGTCGCTCGGGTGCAGGAGTTCGCTTCGCTCACCCCTGCCTAAATCCTGAGCGCCCCCACGGGGCTAATAATTTTTTATCGTCAATCGTTCGTCTCGTGGAGGACCTCCACCCGCGAAGCGGGTTACTTCCACACCACGACGGGATGGAGGGCGGCGCGGGTGTCGTCGGGGCGGCACACCGGAGTGTGGTGGGGTGCCGTCTTCACCGTCTCGGGATCATCGATGGCCTCGCGCGCGATGTCACGCATCACGGCGATGAACTCGTCGAGCGTCTCGCGGCTCTCGCTCTCGGTGGGCTCAATCATCATCGCCTCGTGGAACAGCAGCGGGAAATAGACCGTCGGGGCGTGGAAGCCATAGTCCAACAGCCGCTTGGCAACGTGGAGCGTGGTCACGCCGGTGCTCTTGTCCTTGAGGCCGTCAAAGACAAACTCGTGTTTGCACACCCCATCGATGGGCAACTCAAACACGTCCTTGAGTTTCTCCTTGATATAATTGGCGTTGAGGGTGGCCAGCGGGCCCACCATCTTCAGGTGCTCGCGCCCGAGCGACAGCAGGTAGGCGTAAGCCTTGACGAGCACCGAGAAGTTGCCCAGACGTCCGCTCACCTGTCCCAGCGACTGCTCGTCGTGGGCCACCACCTTATATATATTATCTTTCTCGTCGAGGATGACACGCGGCAGCGGCAACAGGTGCTCCAGTCCCTTGCGCACTCCCACGGGGCCCGCTCCGGGTCCGCCACCGCCGTGCGGCGTGGAGAACGTCTTGTGGAGGTTGATGTGCATGATGTCGAAGCCCAGGTCACCCGGCCGGCAGCGCCCTAACAGCGGATTGAGGTTGGCGCCGTCGTAGTACATCAGTCCGCCGGCCTCATGCACCAGCGCGGCGATGGTGGCGATGTCGTGCTCAAAGATGCCCAGCGTGTTGGGGTTAGTCATCATCATACCGGCGATGGTGTCGTCGAGCAGCGGCCGCAGGTCGTCCACGTCGACGGTGCCGTCCGGGCGGCTCTTGACCACCACCACCTGCAGGCCGGCCACGGCGGCGCTCGCCGGGTTGGTGCCATGGGCGCTGTCGGGCACGATGACGCGGGTGCGCCGCGCGTCGCCGCGCAACTCGTGGTAGCGGCGCATCACCATCAGACCCGTGAGTTCGCCATGGGCGCCGGCATACGGGTTGAGGGTGAACTCGCTCAGGCCGGCCACCTCGCTGAGCAGACGCTGCAACTCATAATAGACGTGCAGCGCGCCCTGACTCTCGGCCGCCGGCTGCAACGGGTGCATACCGGCAAACACGCCGGCGAGTTCCTCGTTGATCTTCGGGTTATACTTCATCGTGCACGACCCCAACGGGTAGAAGCCGGTGTCGACGCCGAAGTTGTTGTTGCTCATATTGGTGTAGTGGCGCACCACGGTGAGTTCGTCCACCTCGGGCAACTCGAGCGGCGACTGACGCCGCAACGCCTGGGGCAGGTCAACGGGATAGCCGTCCACGGCGCGCTCGGGCAGACTGTAGCCGCAGCGGCCCGGCCGCGACAACTCAAATATCAGTTTGCTATAAAATCGATTGTTCATTTTTATGAAAGGTTGAGAGGTTGAGGAGTTGAGGAGTTTAGGAGTTTAGGAGTTGAGAAGTTGAGGAGTTGAGGTGTTGAGGTGTTGAGGAGTTGAGAAGTTGAGAGGCGAGTTACCCGCGCCAGCGGGTTGCACAAACCTCGCCAGAGGTTTTACAAAAGCCCCGGGTTGGAGCGAAGCGACTACCTGGGGTTCAGGCGCGTCTCTATCATCGCTACCTCGAAGAGGTTGCACCCAATGCGTCATATTCATTCTTTCGCCTCAGCATCAGCGCATACTCGGCATCGAACGATGTAGACTGATGATGCGACTCCTGCTTTAATATATATTTAACGACATCAGCCTTCGCCGAAGGCGAACATGAGAATGCGGCGTACTCACTCGCCCACCCGGCAAAAATCGGGAAAGCGTCACGATGCTCTGCCATCCACAAACTACTGCTTCGCTTGAGGTCACGCACCACATCCGAGAGGCATTTCGTGCCTGGCAGGTCGATGAGGATATGGATATGGTCACCCACTCCATTCATCGCATGCACTTGGCAACCCTTGTTCATCAAGATTCCACGCATATAGGCGTATAAGGGCTGCTTGGAGGCCGGCGGGATGGAGAGTTGACGACCCTTGGTGGAAATGACAATATGATAGAGTCCGATGACGACGCTCATGACACTGTTTTTGGTGCAACCTCTTCGAGGTAGCAGTTTTAATATTGCCTCTTGGACCCCAGGTAGTCGCCTGCGGCTCCAACCTGGGGTTTTCGTAAAACCCACTTCGTGGGTTCGTGCAACCCGCTATCGCGGGTTGTCATAGACACTCGCGGCCCGCACACTTGTTCACGTTGCCGTAGACACTCGCGGCCTGCACACTTGTTCACGTTGCCGTAGACACTCGCGGCCTGCACACTTGTTCACGTTGCCGTGGGCGCGCTACCCGCGCCAGCGGGTTGCACAAACCTCGTCAGAGGTTTTACAAAAGCCCCGGGTTGGAGCGAAGCGACTACCTGGGGTTCAGGCGCGTCTCCCTAATCGCTACCTCGAAGAGGTTGCACCCGAGGGCTACTCCCCCTCCTTATGGAGGGGGGGGCTTAGGGGGTGTCGGGACACAGGCGGTCGATGAGGCGGTCGATGTCGGCGCGCGACTGGCGCTCGGTGACGGCCAGCAGCAGGCGGTGCGGGTCGAGCAGGCGGCCGGCCAGCAGACCGTCGGCCACGGCGGCGTTACGGCACGCCGGCAGGTCGTCGCCATCGGTCTCGATCACAAACTCGTTGAGGAACGGCCGCTCGGGGAAGGCCATGCGGTACTTGCCGGAAGCCGTCAGACGCTCGGCCAGATAATGCGCGCCGGCGTAACCGGCCTCGTTCACCTCGCGCAGGCCCTTCTCGCCCATCAGCGACAGATACACCGTCACATAGAGCGCCATCAGGCTCTGGTTGGAGCAGATGTTGCTCGTAGCCTTCTCGCGGCGGATGTGCTGCTCGCGAGCCTGCAGGGTGAGCACAAAGGCGCGACGCCCCTCGGCATCCTCGGTCTGGCCGACGATGCGACCGGGCATCTTGCGCATCAGCGCCGTGCTGGCACACAGGAAGCCCACGTACGGTCCGCCATAGTTGAGCGGCACGCCCAACGACTGCCCGTCGCCCACGGCGATGTCCGCGCCCCACTCGCCGGGAGTGCGCAGCACGGCCAGCGTCGAGGCTACACAGTTCATCGTCAGCAGCGCCTTGGCGGCGTGCACCTCGTCGGCCAGGCCGCCGTAGTCCTCCACGATGCCGTAGAAGTTGGGCTGCGCCACCACCACGCCGGCCACGTCGCCCTCGGCAAGCGCGGCGCGCAGCGCGTCGCGGTCGGTCACGCCGTCACGCTCGGCCACAGTGTCAAGGCGGATGCCGTGATAGTGGGCGTAAGTGTCCATCACGCGGCGCACCACTGGGTTCACTGTCGCGCTCACCAGCACGCGGTTGCGCTTCTTGGCCGCCGTGGCCATCATCATCATCGCCTCGGCTGTGGCCGTCGTGCCGTCATACATCGACGCGTTGCTCACGTCCATGCCCGTCAGGCGGGCCATCATCGTCTGATACTCAAAAATATACTGCAGCGTGCCCTGCGACACCTCGGCCTGGTAGGGCGTGTAGGACGTCAGGAACTCGCTGCGGCGGACGATGTCGAGCGCCACCGCCGGTGCGTAGTGGTCATAGAAGCCGGCGCCCAGGAAGCACGCGTCCATCGGCGTGTTCATCGCGGCAAGAGTGGCGAAGTAGTCGCGCAACTCCTGCTCGCTCATCGCCGGCGGCAGGTCATACTCGCCCTGCAGTTGCAACTCGGCCGGTATGTCGGCATACAAGTCGTCGAGCGATTGCATGCCGCATGCCGCCAGCATCTGTCGGATATCCTCATCCGTATGCGGAAAATATCGATGCATCTTTTTTTGAAAGGTTTAGAGGTTGAGAGTTGAGGGTGGAGGGTTGAGAGTTGAGGGGTTGAGGGGTTGGGGGTGAGGGGTTGAGAGTTGAGGGGTTGAGAGTTGAGGGGTTGAGGGTTGAGAGGTTGAGGGTTGAGAGTTGAGGGTTGAGGGGTTGTGGGTTGAGAGTGAACACCATCGCCACGGGAACCCACGTAGTGGGTGACAGCTCCTAGGCGGGGGCGCCAGCCCCCGTAACGATGACACCCACCCTTTAAGTTAGCCCCATAGGGGCGACAGATATGAGCGGCGTTTCTGCCGCCCCTACGGGGCTAATTTTGGTTTTCACTAATCTTTTGTCACGGGGGCTGACGCCCCCGCCTAGTGACTGTCACCCGCTTCGCGGGTTCTTTTTGTTTTAACCCTGTCACGGGGGCTGGCGCCCCCGCCTAGTGACTGTCACCCGCTTCGCGGGTTGTACGACTTGGCCGTCTCCCACGAACTGTCTCCCCCCTCCTTAAGGAGGGGGTGGGGGGAGGCCTCACAGGCTCGCCTCGTAGGCGGCGGCGTCCATCAGCGACGACAAGTCGGCGGCGTCGCTAAGGCGCACCTTGATAATCCACGCGCCGTAAGGGTCGCGGTTGAGCAACTGCGGATCGTCGGCCAGAGCGTCGTTGGTCTCAATCACCGTGCCGCCAACCGGTATGTTCAGCGGACTCGACGCCTTCACGCTGTCCACCGCGCCAAACTCGTCGCCCGCCTCAAACTCGTCGTCAACATCGGGCATGTCAACGTACACGATGTTGCCCAACTCGTGCTGGGCATAGTCGGTAATACCAATCTCGGCCACGTCGCCCTCGACGCGCGCCCACTCGTGTGACTCGCTGTAGTACAGCCCTTCAATAATCTTGCTCATAGTGTAAATATATCTATTAATTGGTACTTAAATATTGAACACGAATTATCATGAATTAACCATTAATTTATTTTCCGGCGCTAAAATTCATGGATAATTCATGGAAATTTATGTTTAAAAAAGCTATCGGTCAATGTCGTCCTGGTCCATCTCGCCCAACTGCATCAGCCGGTCGGTGCCCTCACGGTAGTCGTAACTGTCCCACTCGCCGTCCTCGTAGAACATGCCCTGCGTGGCACAACCGGCGGCCGCGACGGCCAGCGCCGCGGTCACCAACGTCAGCGACCAGTATCTCTTAATCAGTCTCATAGTAGTTGTCGGTTTAAGAATTTTACACTTTAAAGTGCAAATATACGATTTTTTCTCCACTCCGCCAAAAAAAGACAAGAGAACACGAGGCTTTAAGAGAACAAGACACCGCGCTATACAAAAGAAACATGAGATTTTTTTAGACAAAAGAACAAAAGCACAAAAAGATTTCACGAAAATTCACGAAAATTCACGGGAGATTGATTTTTCGGAAATTTTCGTGAGAAAATTTGCATTTTACCAATTAATGTTGTAATTTTGCACCACGAAATGGTAGCAATGCCATTTTCACACATTATTTAATACTATAACATTTCACACCGTATGGAAAAAATTAATGGAAAGACCCTCGCGCGACAGGCGCGAGACCGCGAACTGCTCACGATGTTCAACAACGTGCTCGACGAGATGCTCTCGGCCGGAGTGCCAAACGCCTGGGACGCCGCGCTGCGCTTCACCATCTCCCACGGCACACCACACTACCACGTCAGTTTCGACCGCGCCTACCGCGTCGTCAGCGCCATCGTCCTCCACGGCGACTGTCCGCTGCAGGAGAACAACCACCGCGAGATGTGGCGCGAAATCGCTGAGCGCGTCAGCGCGCTCATGGCCGTCGGCGGCCTCTCGGTGGCCCGCGCCGTCGACATCGTCCTGCGAGAGTGCCGCGCCAGCCGCTTCTTCATCAGCGAGCCTTACGCACGCCGCCACATCTACCGCGCGCGCCACGAGTCACGCCGCCACTTCGCCCGCTAGCCAACATGAAATCTCACGTAAATTCCCGAAACTTCCCGAAAAATAATCTCCCGTGAATTTACGTAAATTTTCAGAAACCACATTCACAATCATTATCACAATACTTCGATAAAAAAATGAAGAAGTGCTATAAATAATTGTTTCGCGTCTATTTTCGTCTATAACAACGTCTATTATCGTCATTTTTTTGTCTAAAATAATTAAGATAGACGGAAATTGACGTTGTTATAGACGTGAATTGACGCTAACCCCAAAAATTACCGAACTATCATTATCAGCATTATTAACAACAACAACTGCCCTGCCCCCTCCAGAAGGAGGGAGCAGGGGGAGGACAACAACTATGGACTTCATTCACAACACCGCATGCGGTCGGCTCGTAGAACTGACCATCGACTTCGACGAGGTGCTCGCCTCGCTTTACACCGAGAGTGACTGGTACACCCTCGGACGCCCCGAACTCTCGCCGCTCACTGCGCGCGACAGCCGCCTGCTCGAGCAGCGCATCGCCGAGGGTGTGGCCGACCTCCACACCCGCTTTGCCGCCTATCTGGCCTTTGTCAACATCAATCCCAACACCGACGACAGCAATATCTTCCTCGCCTTTGAGTTGCCAAGCCGCATACCCAAGTGGCTGCCAGCCGCGTTGCGCGGCGCAGTCGTGGCCACCCTCTCGGCCTACGTACTCATGAGGGCCTACGAACCCGCAGGCTCCATCGCCGCCAACGCCGGAGGCGGCCTCTACGCCACCGCATGGCGGCGCAACCGCGCCCGCATCGCCCTACTCCTCGCCCGCGCCGAACTCTCCTAACTTATTTAACACGAATATCCATTAATATCCATAAATTGCTGTCCGGTAAAATCCATTCGGATTACCAAAGTTAGCGTCAATTCACGTCTATAACAACGTCAATTTCCGCGAAACAATTATTTATAGCGCTTCCTCATTTTTTTACCGAAGTTTTGCTCTTGGACAACGGAAATTTATGGATATTAATGGATATTCATGTTTAAAAAAAGCGACAACGACTGCTTTACACTGCAATTTATGAACAATTCATGGTAATTCATGTTAAAAATTTGGCCATGTCAAAAAAATGTAGTACTTTTGCAGTCGGGTAAGTCCTATACGGCCAGCTCCCGGCGAACTCCCCCAGGCCTTGACCGGAGCAAGGGTAGCAGGTTGTAGCGGTGCGATGTAGTCTACTTACCCTTTTTTGAGGCCTCTTTAGCTCAGTGGTAGAGCACGTGATTTGTAATCTCGGGGTCGTTGGTTCGAGTCCGACAAGAGGCTCAAAGTCACTGCCGTACGGCGGTGACTTTTTTATTTTATCCTTAATTCCGCAACTCGATATTTATCTCTCGAGAATTATCGAAAATTTCCGAAAAAATATTGCATCTCGTAAATTTTCGTAAATCTACGTAAATTTAATTTGGGTGATAATATTCTGTGAATAAAATATTTACGACAATTTACGCAAATTTACGAGAAAATTATTTTCGATAATTCTCGGAAATTTTCGTGAGAATTTTCAAGGTTGCGGATTTTAGGTATATACAAAAGACACACAAGTAACAAAAATAATTCACGGGAATTCACGAAAATTCACGGGAGATTTTTAGACAGAAGAAACACAAGAAACAAAAAAGATTTACGTGAATTTACGTGAATTTACGAGAGATAAAACCGCGAATTTAGCGAATTTAACGAATTATTATTCACGGGAATTCACGTTAATTCAAGGGAGATATAAAGATAAGAGAATGTTTTTGGGTAATATGGCACAGACAGTGACGACATTGTGGTCGGAGAACACAACGCTCTCGGAGAGAGCGACCTGCACGGAACCCCATGCGGCCCGTCCTCGGAGAGGCGGGACGCGTGGGGTGGGAAGCGTGCGCGTGTCGCGGTCCTCGGCGAGGGCCACCTGCCGGGCGCCGTCGTGGCCCTCTCCGAGGACCGGTGAGGCGGCGGTGGGTCATTCACCCCACGCCGGGCACCTCTCCGAGGATGCCCGCCATGGGATTCCTTGCAGGTCGTCATCTCCGATGACGTGGTGGTCTCCGACCACCTCCCCCCGCCTCTACCCGTAGCCTCTCCGGCATCTCTGAAGGTTAAAGACAAGAGAACAGGAGGGGGCTTCATGAATTGGAGAACAAGAGAAAAGATTCACGAAAATTCACGAGAATTCACGGGAGATTTTTAGACAGAAGAAACACAAGAAACAAAAAAGATTTACGGGAATTTACGAGAATTTACGAGAGAGTCAACAAATTTAACAAATTGAACAAAAAAGTTTCACGGAAATTCACGAGAATTCACGGGAGATTTTTAGACAGAAGGAACACAAGAAAAAAATCACGGGAGACGAAAGAGACAAGAGAAACCGACGGTTTCGGTAGTGTTACAATAATTTAATATTATTTTATATTGCAGTTTTGAAAAAATATTGTAATTTTGCGAGCCTAACCTATTGCAAGGACAGCATAGGCCAAAACGAGCGAAATTGAATACAATTGATTGCAATACCGGTCGCGACGTAAGGGCAGATTTATTCTGCCCCCTTGCCGCTATGCGCCAAATCGACGTCGCACGGCCGTCGCACGGCCAGGCCAAGGCCAGGCCCTACAAAAGACAACTTTTTTAATTAACTTAATTATTAACTTTTTACTAACTTAACAACTGTAACATGAAGAAATTATTCTTTCTTTTCACCATGCTCACAGCGTTTGCGTTGAGTAGTGTAGCGGCCACATGGACCGTAGCAGGCGGCAGTACTGACCTGTTCGGCACATCGTGGGATCCCTCCAATACCGACAACGACATGACGCTGGTGGATGGCGTGTACACTTGGACAAAGAGCGGAGTAGCTCTTGCTCAAGGTTCTGTCGAGTTCAAGGTGTGCAAGGATCATGGTTGGGGTACCGCTTATCCCGGCAGCAACTATGCGTTGAGCATTCCTGAAACTGCGTCCTACGACGTGACCATCACGTTCAACGAGAGTACAACGGCAGTTAACGCCACGGCGACCAAGGTAGGCACGGCCGAGATTACAATTGACTACTATCTGGTGGGTGAGACCGCCGGCTGGAGCAACAATGACGACTACAAGTTTGCCGAGGACAATGGTGTGTACACCTTGACGACCGTCTTCAGCGGCGGCTTCAAGATTCACACCAGCACCGACAGCTGGTACAGCAACGGTCAGGAGATCACCGCTTCCAACAACACGGTGACCCTGAACCAGAACACGGATGCCAACATGACGATTGCCGCTCAGACCGATCCCTACACGCTGACCATCGAGGACGGCGTGCTCACCATCACCGGCTTTGAGAGCACAACTCCCGCCGAGCCGTATGCTACGATTTATATCGACATGACTTCGGCCAGCGGTAACTTATACGCCTGGGACACCAGCGACTATGGTGGCTGGCCAGGTGTTACAATCAGTTCGTTGGACACCGAGGAAGTTGATGGTACAACCTATTACGTGTTCAACTTCACCCACAGCGGTGCCAGCTCTCCCAAAGTAATCTTCAGCGACAGCAATGACCAGACCGAGGATATCTCGGTTGCCGATGGTGATGTCCTGAAGTACCTGGGTGGCAGCGAATACGAGAAGAACGCCGAGGAGGAGCAGACGCTGAACTATTGGCTCGTGGGCGAGACCGCCGGCTGGGGCGAGAGCGATGACTACAAGTTCGCCGAGAACGACGGCGTGTACACGCTCACCGCCACCTTCAGCGGCGAGTTCAAGATTAAAGACAGCGAGGGTCATTGGTATGGCGACGGCGAGACGCTCACCGCCGAGAACAACACTGTGACGTTAGGCAACGAGGGCGACAACATGTCGATTGCCGCGCAGGATGACCCCTACACGCTGACCATCGAGAACGGCGTGCTCACCGTCACCGGCTTTGCCGAGCCCGATCCCGTGACCGTGTCGAGCCTCGCGCTCTACGGCAGCAGCAACGACTGGGCTGAGCCCATCGCCACCTTCACCGAGAACGAGGGCTTTATCCTCGAAGACCAGGAAGTGGCCGCAGGCGACGCTTTCAACATCGTTGTGAACTACAGCGACGAGTCGCAGAGCTGGCTCAGCCTCTACACCGAGGAGGGCAACTTCGAGGTCACCGAGAATGAGCTGGGCTCCGGCTACAATCTGGTTTCCGCCGACTACAAGAACTTCTACTTCAGCAAGGCCGGCACGTTCACCTTTGCCGTGCCCGATGACCTGAGCACGCTCACCATCACCGGCGAGTTTGCCGAGGAGCCCGTCATTGAGCCCGAGTTCCACCTGCTGGGTAGCTTCGGCGAGGGTGACTGGGAGGCCAGCGTGGACAACCTGATGACCCAGAACGGCAACGTGTGGACCGCCACCGTGTCGGCCGTCAGCGGCGACACCTTCAAGTTCTACGATGCCGCCAACGACGCTTGGTACGGCGGTCTGACGGCAGACGAGACCTACGGCATCCACGCCGGCTGGTGCACCAATGTGCCGACGGCTACAGATGGTAACGCCAACTTCGCGCTTTCTATGCTTGAGGATGCCGAGCTGACGATTACCCTCACCCAGGGCGAGCAGGGCGGCTACAGCTTCAGCGTGGCCGGTATCCCGAGCCTCGAGGACGGTTACTACCTCGTGGGCAGCTTCAACGAGTGGAAGCCCGTGACCGGCGCCGTCGCCTTCAGCGAGGGCGTGGCAACGGCAGCACTCGAGGCCGCCGCGCAGTTCAAGGTGCTTGAGGCCGTTGACAACGAGCTCACCTGGTACGGTGGCGACACCGAGGGCAACGGCGACACCTATGAGCTGAAGGCTACCTGGCCCAGCGCTCCGCTCACCGCGGGCGATGCCGGCAGCAACTTCATCATCAACACCGCCGGCGAGTACACCTTCACCATCGAGGGCAGCCAGCTGACCGTCAGCGGCTGGGACGGCTGCACTCTGGCCGAGGCCCTCGCCGGCAACAACGCACCCATCAGCGACGAACTGACCGTGGTGCGCGTCAAGAACGGCAGCGCCTATGTCACCGACGGCAACGACAACTGGCTGCGCGTCGTCGCGGGCAACGTTTCGTCACTGACCCCGGGCTGCGTGATCAACGGCTACCAACTGAGCGGCGTCATCACACCCGCCATCAACCCGACGGTCACGTTTGACGGTGACCTCGAGTTCACCGACGGCGAGAACGTGCCCGCCATCGACGAGATCGACCTCCAGGCCGGCATCGACCAGATGCCCAAGCCCGCCCAGGTTGTCAAGATCACCGGCTACTACCGCCTCGAGGGCGACGAGTACGTGCTCAGCGCCTACGCCGGCGGCAAGAAGGGTAACACCATCGCTGTGGTCGACGCCAACGGCAGCATGACCGAAGGCGTGCAGTACACCGTCGAGGTCGCTGTCATACTCAAAGAGGCTTGGGAAGCCGAGGGCAGCACTGTGACCGAAATCGGCGGCAATGGCGGCATTGGCTTCGGCGGCGGCGGCACCGTTAATCCTCGCGCTCCGCGCAAGATCAAGGCCAGCGACGAGAATGCCCTGAGCAACGTCTACGTCTCGGTCGTCGGTGACCCGGTGGCCACCGGTGTCAGCGACATCGCGGTCGACGCCGACGTGGTAAGCGTCAAGTACGTCAACGTTGCCGGTCAGGTGAGTGCTCAGCCGTTCGACGGCATCAACGTGGTGGTCACCACCTACGTTGACGGCACCACCAAGGCTGTCAAGGTCGTGAAGTAAATTGAATTTCGACTGTTCGAGTAGTCGACTGCTCGAATAATCGGGAATACTGATTGAGACCCCGCGGGCTGTTGCCCGCAGGGTCTCTTGTCTTTCCCGAAACACGGGGACGGTTCTTCTGTTTCACCGCGAAGCGAAACACGGGGACGGTTCTTCTGTTTCAGCCGCGAAGCGGTGAAACAGAAGAACCGTCCCCACGCGCGTCCTCAGCAAGAGCGTCCTCCGCAAGGGCAGCCACAGCGAGAGCCGCTCTCGAGGCTATTGTAAAAAATGTAACGAATTTGTAATGTTAAAAATCACACTTGCAGGGGCTTTTTTTTTGCAATGTTATAAATTTTGTGTATCTTTGCGGTGATTATAAGTACCAACTATTCGATTACCATAAAAATGAAATTATTGTCATAAAACACAATAACTAACTATTTAACTAACTTTATTTACTAACTTAAAACAACTGTAACATGAAGAAAATCTTTTCTTTATTACTGTTGATGGTAGCCGCTACTGTCGGTTTCCAATCGCAGGCAGCGATGTGGCTGGTTGGTGATGCCTTCAATGGGTGGCAGGAAAGCGGAAACGTTGAAATGACCCAGAATGGCGACATCTACAGTTACACAGCCGAGGTTGGTGCCAACACGTACTTCGCGTTCTTCAAGGACACGCAGGGTTGGAGTTACCAGCGCGGCCCGGCTCGTGGCAACGACTCGGCTCCCCTTGGCGACTGGGAGGATACCCAGGCCGGTGGAGCGTGGAAGTTTGCCGCTGCCGGAACCTACACCATCGAGTACAATTACTCGACAGACCAGGCCCGCATTGTGGCGAACTCTACAGTAGAGCCTGACCCGTTTGACGCCGACGCGTTGACGTTTGTGGCGACGGGCGAAGCCGTTGGTGGATGGAACATGCCGCCGACGGTTGTCTTTACCAAAAACGTCGATGGCACCCACTCTCTCGAGATTGATGCCACCGCTGCCGAGTTCAAGATTGCAGGCGTGAAGGACTACTCCAGCCTCGGTTGGGGTGACTTTGATGCCGGTGTGTATGGTGGCGCGACGCTCGCCCTGGGCGACAACGAACTCACCGCCGGCCAGACCGCCAACATGGCGATGCCGCAGGCCGGTAAACTGTTGCTCACCATCAGCGATGTGACTGAGAGCAGTTGCAAACTCAACATCGCCGTTGTAGAAGAGGCTGTGCTGACTGCTGTCCGCCTCACCGGTTCTTACGACCAGGAGTGGACCGAGCAGGTCAACATCGACTTCAACCAGAACGCCCAGGGTGGCGGCTGGAACCTGAGCGGACAGCGCCTTGAGGCCGGCTTCTGGTTCAAGGTGGTTGGCACCGAGACCGCCGGCGAGCAGGCCACCGACAAGTGGTACGGCGCCGCCGAGAGCGATGGCGACTACTGGATTAACGCCAGCACGCTTGGCACGGCGATCAGTCTGGCCGAGGGCGATGCCGGCAAGAACTTCTACGTCGAGAAGGGTGGCGAGTACACCTTCGATTACGACCCCGCCGCCGGTACCCTCACCGTGATTGGTACCATCGACGAGGATCCCGTCGAGGAGGTTATCAGCAATGTGATTCTGCTTGGCTCGCCCAACGAGTGGGCCGAGGCCATCGGTGAGTTCACTCAGAGTGACACCGGTTGGGTGCTCGCCGACGTCGAGGTGCCCGCCGGCTCGAAGTTCAAATTCCACGCCACGAGCAATGTCACCGGCGAGTTCTACCTCGGCGGCGTTGTCGACGAGGCAGGCAGCGACTTCTGGATGCTCGAGGAATACCTTGGCCAGACGTTGGCTATCGAGAACCCGGGAGCCGACATCTACTTCGAGAAGGGTGGCGTGTTCACCTTCACTCTGGCCGCCGACCTGAGTTCTGTCGTCATCACCGGCGAGTTTGAGGCCGAGCCCGTTGTCGAGATCGCAGCCGTCGAACTGATGGGCTCGAGCAACGAGTGGGCTGAGCCTCTGGGCGCATTTGCCGCCGAGGATCCCAGCACCGGCTACTGGACGCTGAACGACGTGGCGTTTGCTGCCGACGATCAGTTCAAGATTCGCGTTTCTTACACTGATGAGAGCACTAAGTGGTACGCTCCCGAGACCGAGGGCAACTTCCTGATGACCGAGGAGCTGCTCGGCCAGGAGCTCGGCCTTGTTGAGGGTGGCGATTTCAACATGTATGTTGACAAGGCCGCCACGCTGAGCTTCGCCATCAACCCCGGCTTCACCGCGCTCACCGTCACCGGCGAGTTTGAGGCCGAGCCCGTTGTCGAGATCGCAGCCGTCGAACTGATGGGCTCGAGCAACGAGTGGGCTGAGCCTCTGGGCGCATTTGCCGCCGAGGA